>NZ_NPEA01000007.1 GCF_002812205.1 Leptospira neocaledonica | reverse complement strand
GGCGAATAAATTATACAATTTTCTTTTTCTACATTTAAGGGAAGTCCTTTGCCCAATTTCGTATAACGACCAAGGCTTGACGACGTTTCGCGAGTCCGTAAGGACTTGGCGCGAGACTTGCCCTGCAAGGCGAGTGACAAAGCGAAATGTGCCGAAGGCCGAACGAGAGTGCGAAGCATCTCGAAGCGATGCGCCAAGCCGAAAGTTAGGCGCAGTATCGCACCTAACACGATGCACCAAAACCCTACTCTATAAAATCCTCAAATAGAATAAAAGTCAATTAGTGACTAATTCACTTTCACAATATAAAGTAGCGAGCCCTTTTCGTATTTCTCAGTATAATGGCGACAAGAGTTTAAGATAAGATCTTTAACATGGTCGCAAATCTTTCAGTCTACGACATAAAACAAGAAAAGGGTGAAAAGCGACCTAACCTTAAGTAGATCGTGATTCGTTCAAAGGTAAAAATCCAAAACTTATATAATAAAAAAGGAAAAGAGATCGCGATATTGCCGCCTAACGACCAAGGCTTGACGACGTTTCGCGAGTCCGTATGGACTTGGCATGAGGCTTGCTTTGCAAGACGAATGACAAAGCGAAATATGCCGAAGGCCAAGCGAGAGTCGCGCAGCGATCTCGAAGCGCAGCGTCAGAGCCGCTAGTTAGTCGCAGTGTGCTAATCTACGTCGGCCTTATTTCTAATGAATATGATTTCTTACTCAGTTCACATTGATAGACGGATGGCCTAAAGCCCTTATCAATATAATGATCTTTAAGTATTCTTGTTATTTTTTCTCGATCTTGAAGCGAAATTTTATTTCCCAGATAAATTGATTCTACTGAGTCTTTTTCATAAAATATTTTTCGGCTTTCATTTTTAATATTATCAATTTTAAAAATAGCCCTAAATTCTTGTTCATACTCCCATTCTTTACTTTTAGTAATAAAGAAAGCGTTTAAGCCTGTTAAGTCATCTGAAAACCCGTTAAATTCTTCTGGCATTTGATGAGAATATTTAACTTTCATTATCAGAAAAAGATCTTTGTATTCTTCTTTAAACAATAATTGATCTTTGATAATATTAATTCTTCTCGTCTCCAGTCCTTCATGTTGAATTCCTTCAAATGTTCTAAATTTAATACAAAAGCCTTTGTGACTATCTGCGTAATGACTCCACATCAACGGATTCAATTCAGAAGAAGCAAAGCAAACAATCGCATGATTCAATCTTTCAAATTCGCGTTTCTTTTCAGGATCGGGATATATTATTCTATTACCTATCGATCTTGCTCTCATTGAAGCGTCAGCTTTGGACAAGCCTTTAGTCATAAAAAGCTTTGTCCATTCATCAATAGTCCCTTGATAATATATTAATGTTCTACTATCAAATGGATCATTGAAGTCTTCTGGAGCACTTAAATAAAAATATCCCTCAGACAATGCTTCAAGATTATATGATTTTGGATTATAATATTTATACATGCCTATTTTTAGCACATTGCGACTAACGACCAAGGGTTATCGACGTTGGCGAGCTGAGCAGTTGCGAAGACAGGCACGAGAATTGCTCTGCAATTCGAGTGACTGAGCCAATGTGGAGCAGCCCAAGCGAGAGTTGCGCAAGCAATCTCGAAGCGCAGCGATAAGCCGATAGTTAGGCGCAGTATCGCTCCTAACACGATGCACCAAAACCCTACTCTATAAAATCCTCAAATAGAATAAAAGTCAATTAGTGACTAATCTGCGCCTACAATATAAGGTACGAACCCTTTTCGTACCATCCAATATGAAAGTCAAAAGAGTCTAAGATAAGATCTTTAACATGGAAGCTAATCTATCAGTATACGATATAAAACAAGAAAAGGGTGAAAAGCGATCTAACCTTAAGTAGATCGTGATTCGGTTCTAAGGTAAAATCCAAAACTTACATAATAAAAAAGGAAAAGAGATCGCGATATTGCCGCCTAACGACCAAGGCTTGACGACGTTTCGCAAGTCCGGAGGACTTGGCACGAGACTTGCTCTGCAAGGCGAGTGACAAAGTGAAATGTGCCGAAGGCCAAGCGAGAGTCGCGTAGCGATCTCGAAGCGCTGCGTCAGAGCCGATAGTTAGCCGAAGTGTGGTCAGTATAGGATTTACTTATTTATAATTTCCGATTTTTCTATTCTTCCGTTCGAATTACGATCTATTTCAGATCTAATTTCTTTTCCTAATTCATCAAAATAAACAGTTTTATCGAATCTCGCATCGTGATCTGTATCAAAGCCTTCTGAGGTCTTTAATCCATTAACGTCATACCCTATATAGTGATCGAAATATTTCGAAGGGGTATCATGGAAAAAATAAACGTCTATTTTCCCATTATTATCGTACGACTTATTACTAATCGGCTGACCATCTTCACCGTAGCATATCCATGAACTCAATTTATCATTCTGTTTGTAATATGAAAGAATACAGTTTTCAACATTATCGTATTCAGAATATACATGCAAATCAGAATTTAAATCTAAATTTAGAGCATTATACTTGGCTTTAATATCAAAGTAGCTTATTAGTAAAGCAACTATACCCACAATCAATATGGAAATGGTTAAAATGCTTATATTTCCGAATCCTTGATTTTTTGTTTTCGAGTTATCAATATTATCATTCGGATGATTCAACTTGGAGAAGCCTTGTATAATTTCCAATAACTCTTCAGTCAATGGAAGTTTTAGCAAATAAAGAGCAGATAATAAATCTTTCTCAGAAACACATAGTTCTACTAGTGCATCATTCTCTGGTAATGCATATTTTAGAGCATTCAATTCGTTCCCTTTAACGAAAGAATTAATTTCTTCATTATCAAGAACTGACTTAAATAGCTCTATTTCCTGGTAATTACTTGATTTATATATTGTTATCAATCTTCTTCCTCTTTATACATTTTTTGACCACATTTCGGCTAACGACCAAGGCTTGACGACGTTTCGCGAGTGCGCAGCACTTGGCGTGAGTTTTGCTCAGCAAAACGAATGACAAAGCGAAATGTGGCGTAGCCCAAGCGAGAGTTGCGAAGCAAGCTCGACGCGCAGCGTTCAAGCCGATAGTTAGACGTTGGCGGTCATTTTAGTATAATTAATGAACTAGTTCCCAAAGCATTTTTTTCGAATCATCTTTAGGATAGGTTTTTAAACCTTTTTTAAACGATTTACATCCTTCAAGAAATTCACCCGAATTTTTTAATAACAATACCTTAATTTGTGCATCATCCTTAGCAAATAAATCTTTCATTTTTTTATAATTTGCACTGTCACTCTTACACACTTGTTCAAGTTCTTTAACATAAGGAGATTGATCATTTAACCAATTTTCATATTCCGGACGAATTTTCAAATTCTCAGATGGAAAGGAGTTTTCACAAATAGATGTGAAATCCTTAAATCTCAAAACTGCTGAACACGCATAATAGTATGACGTGCTATCTAAATGTCTCTCAATCATCTGAGCCTTCGCACATACCAAAACCGGCAGAATTATTAAAGGAATGAATAGGAATTTTCGAAACATTAATTAGCCTGTTTATTTTGATTCTATATATTCTATTGACCGCTTACGTCTAACGACCAAGGCTTGACGACGTTTCGCGAGTCCGAAGGACTTGGCGCGAGGCTTGCTCTGCAAGACGAGTGACAAAGCGAAATGTGCCGAAGGCCGAGCGAGAGTGCGTAGCATCTCGAAGCGAAGCGTCAGAGCCGACAGTTAAGCGCAGTTTGCTTTACTTTTTATATATAATTGCTTTATATTCGAAATCTTCTTCTGGATTATCTTTAATACGTTTTTCATCTTCAAGTAAGGGCTGAATCCAATCGTGCAATTCCGCGAGTTTCTTAAACTTTGGAAAGCGGTTTTCAGGCCAATGTGCCAACATTTGTGTCAGTGCAAAATGGGCTTCACATGATCGCCTTGGAAATGTGAAGGAATAACCCTCCTCGATTCCTTGATAAATCGAATAATGATGGCTAAATAGAAATTCATCCCAATTCTCCTGAATTTCTTTTTCATTTTTAATATCAATTATCTCAGTATCTGCAAGTTCCTTAATAGTGTTCTGTTCCCAAGCGTCCTTCAAAAGATTTCTAGCTTCGATATCCGATTTTGGTCCACTATAGCCAAATATTGTAAATAGAAAGTGCTCTTTTAATAAAGCACGTAATGAGTTCCAAGATTCCTTGATAAGAAAATCTGAGTTATAGTCCTTATGCTCAACTGGAAATAGTATAGGCAACTCACTGGATTTAGCTCCACATTTTGGACAAATTGCACTTTTGGGAAAAAGCACATCATCTCTTTCACAATAATTGTGCCAAACATTTCCATGAAGAAAAACAATTTTAGGAAGATAATCTTTAAAGTTATAGTTTCTTTCGTAAGCCTTAATCAGTAGAGGGTCCCAATTAAAACTCGCAATAACATCTTTTTTTCTAAGAGAAAATAGCAAATAATCATAAAGATTAACTTCTTCGGGGAGGTCGATTTTCTCAAAGTAATCTCTCACGCCTTTTTCTATTTTAGTTTTTAACAGATCGAATTTGCTTTTATCGTAAATGTAACTATATAATGCTTCAAAATCTTGGGAGTATTTACTTAAACCATAGGCTTCAATTTCATTGGTTAAATCTAAAAAGTCACAGACATTCTTCAAATTTGGAAGGAAAAGACCATTCTTATCTCCTTTTGGTAGGGCAGCAATACTCGCTCCAGCTCCTAACAAAAAAACGTGTGGCCTTCCTACAACATTTCGCATATCTTTAACAAAACAAAATTTTAAGCAAATTGCGCTTAACGACCAAGGTGTTCCGACGTTTGCGATGGCGCGAGGCTTGCTCTGCAAGACGAGTGACTGAGGCAAATGTGGCGTAGCCCGAGCGAGTGAGTCGCGAAGCGATCTCCGAGCGGAGCGGAAGCACCGATAGTTAGGCGTAGTTCACATTATATTAATGCAAATTCTATACTCCTCTCTAAATAGTTAAACAAATAAACTTATAAAAGCGAAAAGATAGAAAATCAAAACAGGTACAGCAAACAATAAAAATGAAAATTTAAATAGCCTATTAAATCTCTGACCAATAAAGACAGGATTTTTTGAAATTTCGCTTTTGAATGTCCAAACGGATATAAAGCAGAACGATACACATATAATAGCCGAAAAGAATAACATTTTTATATAACTTACAAAGTAAGAACCCACGCTATATTGCTGCAAAGGAGAATCCAGCAACGCAAACATATAATAGTTTATAAAATTGAATAACAAATAGGGAATAACAAGTAAAGCCTGTGAATAAAAGACAAATTTGAAAGGTTTTCTAATTTTAAAAAAATACAATAAAAAAGAGATCCAAAGAGACCATATTAAAAAGCAAAATGCCGAAAGAAGAATTACTGTAAGTAATATATCACTCCCACTAATATTTAAGCCATGGGCCCAAACGATTTGATAGGAAAGTAAAAACGTTAAGACATAGAAGATTTTTCTCATTGTAGATTTTAAAATTTAAATTTTTGTGAATTACGCCTAACGACCAAGGCTTGACGACGTTTCACGCCCTGGCCATAGCCAGGTTGGCGCGAGGCTTGCTCTGCAAGACGAGTGACAAAGCGAAATGTGCCGCAGGCCAAGCGAGAGTTGCGAAGCAAGCTCGAAGCGCAGCGTCAGAGCCGATAGTTAGGCGCAGTATCGCTCCTAACACACTGCACCCAGCCCTATTCTGCAAAATCTTCTAACAGAATAAAAGCAAATTAGTGGCTAATTCACTTTCACAATATAAAGTAGCGAGCCCTTTTCGTACCATCTAATATGAAAGTGACAAGAATTTAAGATAAGGTCTTTAACATGGAAACTAATCTATCAGTCCACGATATAAGACAAGAAAAGGGTGAAAAGCGATCTAACCTTAAGTAGATCTTGATTCGGCTCTACGGTGAAATCCAAAACTTATATAATAAAAAGGAAAAAGAAGATCGCGATATTGCGCCTAACGACCAAGGTGTTCCGACGTTTGCGATGGCGCGAGCTTGCCTTTGCAAGCGAAGTGACAGAAGCAAATGTGGCGTAGCCCGAGCGAGAGTTGCGTAAGCAAGCTCGAAGCGCTGCGGAAACACCGATAGTTAGACGCAGTATTTAATTATAAGCACAATTATTTAACTCTTTCCTAATATTTAGGAATTCCCTTTATCTACTTTCTAATTTATTAATTAAAGCTTAAGGCCTTGAAATAGAGGAACAAGTAAAAAACAATGTCTGTATAATTCCAATTAAAAACAAAATTTAAAGAATACTTTTGCATATTGAAAAAGAAACTGTTACAAAAAGATAAAACCACAAAAGAAATGAAATTTGGCATGATAACAAAAGCAAAAAATACAATAGCTTGTCTGTAATTATATTTCCTCTTAATGCTAAAGATAGCCAGAAAAATCAGAAGACCAATATGTATATAAGTTGAAGCCACATATGATTTTGGTAACTTCTCAATTGTGCCTTCTTCTATTATTAAATTTCCAGAATTTAAAACAAAGAAAGCGAGTATCAAACCCCAAATGATAATGGAAAGTATTGAAGAGATTATAATTAAACGAAGTTTCATTTTTTCCTTTTCTGAATATTTTTTAAATATTGCGTCTAACAACCAAGGGTTTTCGACGTTGGCGAGCTGAGCAAAGCGAAGACAGGCACGAGAATTGCTCTGCAATTCGAGTGACTGAGCCAATGTGGCGCAGCCCAAGCGAGAGTTGCGAAGCAATCTCGAAGCGCAGCGATAAGCCGATAGTTAGGCGCAGTATCGCTCCTAACACTCTACACCCAAACCTACTCTATAAAATCTTCTAATAGGGATAAAGTCAATTAGTGGCTAATTCACGCCTACAATATAAGGTAGCGAACCCTTTTCGTACCATCCAATATGAAAGTGACAAGAGCTTAAGATAAGATCTTTAACATGAAAGTTAATCTTTCAGTTTACGATATAAGACAAGAAAAGGGTGAAAAGCGATCTAACCTTAAGTAGATCTTGATCAGCTCCACGGTAAAATCTAAAACTTATATAATAAAAAAGGAAAAAGAAGATCGCGATATTGCGCCTAACGACCAAGGCTTGGCGACGTTGGCGAGCTGAGCAAAGCGAAGACAGGCACGAGAATTGCTCTGCAATTCGAGTGACTGAGCCAATGTGCCGAAGGCCAAGCGAGGGTTGCGTAAGCAATCCCGAAGCGCCGCGTCAGAGCCGATAGTTAGGCGCAGTATCGCTCCTAACACTCTGCACCAAAACCCTACTCTATAAAATCCTCAAATAGAATAAAAGTCAATTAGTGACTAATTTGCGCCTACAATATAAGGTAGCGAACCCTTTTCGTACCATCCAATATGAAAGTGACAAGAATTTAAGATAAGGTCTTTAACATGGAAACTAATCTATCAGTCCACGATATAAGACAAGAAAAGGGTGAAAAGCGATCTAACCTTAAGTAGATCTTGATTCGGCTCTACGGTGAAATCCAAAACTTATATAATAAAAAGGAAAAAGAAGATCGCGATATTGCGCCTAACGACCAAGGCTTGACGACGTTTCACGCCCTGGCCATAGCCAGGTTGGCGCGAGGCTTGCTCTGCAAGACGAGTGACAAAGCGAAATGTGCCGCAGGCCAAGCGAGAGTTGCGAAGCAAGCTCGAAGCGCAGCGTCAGAGCCGATAGTTAGGCGCAGTATCGCTCCTAACACACTGCACCCAGCCCTATTCTGCAAAATCTTCTAACAGAATAAAAGCAAATTAGTGGCTAATTCACTTTCACAATATAAAGTAGCGAGCCCTTTTCGTACCATCCAATATGAAAGTGACAAGAATTTAAGATAAGGTCTTTAACATGGAAACTAATCTATCAGTCCACGATATAAGACAAGAAAAGGGTGAAAAGCGATCTAACCTTAAGTAGATCTTGATTCGGCTCTACGGTGAAATCCAAAACTTATATAATAAAAAGGAAAAAGAAGATCGCGATATTGCGCCTAACGACCAAGGCTTGACGACGTTTCGCGAGTCCGAAGGACTTGGCACGAGGCATGCTCTGCAAGACGAGTGACAAAGCGAAATGTGCCGAAGGCCAAGCGAGAGTTGCGAAGCAAGCTCGAAGCGCTGCGTCAGAGCCGATAGTTAGACGAAGGTCTCCAATTATTCACTGTTGTTAATTAAAAAAAATACTAACCATATCACCACAACCAAAGATTGAAGAGTAGACCAGTTAAGGTATATCCTAAGATTCTCATTCAAGTATAGGTTTGGCTTAAATGCTAATACAAAAAGCAACGGAACAGACGGGAGAATGAGAATTGTTGTTACTGAGAAAAGAATAAGTCCTGACAGAATACCAGCCAACTGAACCAAAATAGCGAAAGCAATAAACTCAGCGACAAAACTGAATATTTTTAAATGAATCCGATACTTCTCAAAAAAGTAACTAGCAAGTAACGGTATGCCAAAGATCAGAAAAACAGAGATTCTGTTTTGATACCCTTTATCAATTGAGTAAGCAATGATGCTTAAAAATCCTATGATAGTTAGTATCGGTAACATCATATCAGGCTTGATAACCTAACCTAAAGAATTTTCGAACAAAGAATCCTAATGTCATAAGAACAAGGAATATGCACTTAATGGAACATTTAAGCGATTTCTAAAATCCTTGGAGACTTTCGTCTAACTCCAACTCGCCGCTAGTTCGTCCATGGAGTGTATGGGCGAAGGTGCGCAAAATCAGAGATCGTCTAGAGGACTTTTGATCTTAGAAACCATCGGGTCAACGATTCTAGCGTAGATTTCCGTAGTTTTTACGGAAACATGGCCCAGAAGTCTTTGGATCATTTTGATCGAGGTGCCTGACTCCAGAAGATGGATGGCAAATGCATGTCTCAGGTCGTGGATAGAAACGTCTTTGGTGATGCCTGCTTTTTTCTTAGCGGCGGTGAATATGTTTTCCGCGCTTCTGATACTGAGATTTCTGCCGGGGATTTGGCCTCTAAAAATCCAGGAACTTCTGCCTTGGCGTTCGAGTGAATCGGCTAGATCTTTTTTGCAACTGTTAGGTAAAAGACTAAAGCGATCCTTCTTCCCTTTACCTTGCCGGATCCGGATAGATTTTTTCTCCCAGTCCAGGTCGTCACCTTTGAGCTTTACGAGTTCCCCTACTCTTAAACCTGATCCATAACAAAGTTTTAATAAAAGTTTATGTTTAGGATTGGAAAGTGATTCTATGATCCGGGTAACTTCTTTTCTGGTTAAGGATTCAGGGATCCTACTCTCTCTTTTAGGAGTAGAATAAGAAGTTAGAAACCTTCTACCTATTACAATATTATAATAAAATTTAAAAGACTGCAGTGCAGATCTTAGGGAATTAGAGGCTAAATTCCTTTCATATAGAATTCGATCCAAATAAATTTTTAAATCGGATTCTGTAACGGCGTATGGTTTTTTTTCGATCGATCTTAAGAAGGCTCGGTTGTAGAGAAAATAAGACTTCAGAGTTTTCTTGCTATAATTGCGTCTTAGCACCTCAGTTTTGAGAGGAATAAGAAGAATATCAAGATCTGCTTCTACCTTTTCCCGATGTATGGAAATAAATTCGGAAAGAAAAGATTCGGAATATGGAATTTTCCAAAATTTATGCCGATGATTCCAAACTGCTTCACGCATTATAGAAAATTTTTGGAAGAGTTCGGTGTCGTAAGAAAACGAAATGGCGCTAAAACAATGTCCATTCTCCCAGTGTTTCCAAATTTTGATCCTTTGGGGCATGAGGAGAAAATAAAAATATACTAAATATTTGTATAGTTAATTATTTGGACTTTTGAATATAGCTCCGCCCCTTCAGTCACACTGAAACAAAAAAAATCTGGTAGAAAAGAAATCGCCGGACCTCATTTGACGTTTCTGGGAGAATTTTGCCTTTTTTATTCGCGTTTCGACTTATTGCCAGCAAATTCCAAAATTCTCGGAAAGTTACCTGAGAAATATCCGTTAGGCGGCCTTTCCGGACAGATTTATTGTTCGAGTGGAAGAAAATTTCTGTAGGAGCTTCGATAGCATTTTATGACCCCTTAATATGCTTTGCTGGGAAATTTTTTGGATGTATACTTAAGTGGCACCATCACTCAAAGGACAATTCGTGAATGACAAAACTGCTAGGGTTCTTTAAAAACGGAATGGATTCTAATGGATCTTTTTAGGAAATTAGTTATTCTATTTTCTTTGTATTCTTTGATTTTGAAATGAATTCGTTCATTTTCGGATTTATTGCATCTATATTAGGCAAACCAGATGGATCATTCTTCCTCTTCAAGTCCTGATTTTCGCATTCTTTTTGAATCTGTTCCAGGTTTGTACCTGGTACTTTCTCCTGAGCTCAAAATTATAGCGGTAAGTGATGCGTATCTTAATGCCACACGAACCGAGAGAGATAAAATTTTAGGCAGGGGAATTTTCGAAGTTTTTCCCGACAACCCGGATGATCCCGAAGCGACCGGTGTGAGCAATCTTCGTAGTTCCCTTCTTCGTGTTTTGGAGACAAAAGCTCCAGATACGATGGCTGTTCAAAAATACGATATCCAACTTCCGGAAGAAGAAGGTGGGGGGTTCGCCGCTAAATACTGGAGTCCTTTGAATACTCCTGTTATGAACAAAAAAGGAAAGGTAGAATACATCATCCATAAGGTAGAAGATGTCACCGAGTTTGTTCTCCTAAAAGAAAGAGGAGAAAAACAATCCGAGATGACCGAGGCACTTCGTTCCCGCACCGAAGAGATGGAAACGGAGATCATCCGCCGTTCTCAAGAATTACAATCTGCGAATAAAAGCCTAAGAGAAACTGAAAAGATCAAAAACGATTTTTTTGCAAATGTTTCCCACGAACTTAGGACTCCTCTGAGCTTGATCTTAGCTCCAGTAGAATCTATTCTTACGGATAAAACCTCAAGCCTTTCTTCCAATAACATCCAAATGTTAGAAACGGTTCATAATAATTCAGTCAGACTTCTTCAGATGGTAAATAGTTTATTAGATTTTTCTAAATTCGAAGCCGGGAAGATGAAGGTGGAACTCGAGCCCACGAATATCAGCAATTTGACCCAGGCTATTTTAAAGGATTTCGAACCGAGTGCATCAGAGAAGAATATACGGATCCAAAAAGAGATACCTTCTTCCGACCTCTATATTTTAATAGATCGTTATTTATTCGAGAGGATCTTCTTTAATCTTCTTTCTAACTCATTAAAATTCACTCCTAGGGATGGGAATATTTCCATTATTCTTGCTTATTCGGAGGATCAACTTTATCTTTCTGTTCAGGATTCCGGGATCGGGATCTCCGAGGCGGACCAAAAGATTATCTTTAAAAAGTTCCAACAAGCTGAAGGTTCTTCTACCAGAAGATATGGTGGGACAGGGCTTGGTCTTTCCATGGTCAAAGATTTTTCGGAACTTTTGGGCGGTTCTGTAGAAGTAACCAGTAAACTAGATTCCGGAAGCAGATTTGAAGTCAAAATCCCGGCAGAAAAAGTAGAGTCCGGGGAGAAGAATCCTTCTTCCAAAATTTTCTCACACTCTCCTCAATATTCTAGTTTAGAGATCTCTAATACAGACAATATGGGCTTTTCAGACAAAATGAAAGTTTTGATTTGCGAGGACAACGAAGATCTTTCGAGTTATATTTATTCACTTCTCTCTCCTTTATACCAAGTCAAATCCGCTAAGAACGGGAAAGAAGGATTAAAATTAGTCTATTCCTGGGAACCGGATCTGGTCCTTTCCGATGTGATGATGCCAGAAATGGACGGTGTACAACTTTGTAAAGAGATCAAAGCCGATCCTAAAATTTCCAAAACCATTGTAGTGCTTCTTACCGCTTTAACTCATAGAGAAGCCATGTTAAAAGGTTGGGAAGCGAAAGCGGACGAATATTTATGCAAACCTTTTCATCCGGAAGAATTGATCGTAAGAATGAAATCACTTCTTGCTATTGCAGAAGATAGGAAAGCGAATTTAGAAACGTTAGAACAGAAAAATTTCGAACTTGAATTTGCAAATGCAGAGTTAGAAGCATTCTCCTACTCCGTTTCCCACGATTTGAGGGCACCTTTAAGAGCCATCCAAGGTTATACTCAAATGATCTTGGAGGACCACAGTGCCGTTTTGGATGCGGACGGGATCCGATTCTTGAACGTGCTTATTGATTCCACGAGAAGAATGGAAAACCTGATCGATAACCTATTAGAATTTTCTAAAGTAGGCAAAAAAGAGCTCAAAAATTCCACCTTCGACCTGACGGAAGTCGCCGAAACTGTAGCAAGCCAGATCAAGGATCAAACAGACCATAACGCAGAAATTATTGTCCACCCTCTTGAAAAAGTAACCACGGATAGAGACATGATGTCTTACGTGTTCCAGAATTTGATCTCAAACGCCGTAAAATATTCTGCCAAGAAGGAAAAACCTAAGGTGGAGATCGGAGTCACAAACACAGAAAAAGGAAAAACGTTTTTCGTAAAAGACAATGGTGCCGGCTTCGATATGAAATATTATAGTAGGCTATTCGGAGTCTTTCAAAGGTTGCATAGACAAGACGAATTCGAAGGCACAGGCGTGGGTCTTGCAATCGTGCAAAGGATCGTCACCAGATATAAAGGGTCTGTATGGGCAGAAGGTAAACTGGGAGAAGGTGCATCCTTCTTCTTCACACTTGGAGAAAAGGCTGGAACCGCGGTCGGTTTTCAGAACTGACTACTCAGTTAACTCTATAATTTCTTTACTTAAGAGATAAATTTAATTTTCAAAGACTGGATCTATCCGGCGAAAACGTCTTATATTTTAAGCTTAGAAACTTTCTCCTTGAGCCGAAGGGGTGGCGTTCAAAATTAGTTTGCATGGGAACGGAAGTCCAATCTTTATCCTGGTTTAAATGGACTCCTTATGCGATCCTTCCCTTAATCAGTTTATTTCTTTCCGTTCTTTCTCTTAGAACAGGATTCAAAAGCAGACAAACTTCCGGCGCTCCGGAATTCATTTTGGTATGTCTCGGAATCATTCTCTATAGCTTCGGTTATTTTTGGGAGATAGTAAGCACCAGACCTGAGAGTATTATTTTCTGGGACAATTTCCAATTTATCGGCCCGGATCTTCTGATTGCCTCTCTTCTATTTCTCTGCTTAAGAGTGGCAAATTTAAATAGGTTCATCCATCCAGTCAGCATTTTTCTTTTTTCATTCATTCCGCTTTGCACCGAGATCGCAGTTTGGTTCGGACCGGAAGAATGGATCCGCCCTTCTCTCAGATTCGACTCGTCCGCTCCCTGGCTTGCATTGATCTATGAGTACGGACCTTGGATGCAGGTCTATGTGATCAATTCTATTTCCATATTCTCTCTATGTATTATAATCTTAATATATGGTGCCTGGTCCCAAAGAGCATTTCACAGAATAAGATGTCTGGTCTTTATGATCGGGATCTCTCTTCCATTCGGAAGTCAAGTCATGACTGTGGGAGGTTTTATCCCGTTCATCCATCCTAAGCTGGACATCTTTCCTTTAACGGCGAGTTTCGCATTGATCGTATGGATGTACGGCCTTTTTTATTTCCGGATCTTAAACCTGATTCCTTTGGCAAGAAATCAGGTTTTCGAGTACATTCAAGATGCAGTTTTTGTAATGAACTCCTCAGGTTTTCTTTTAGACTGTAATGTCTCCGCCTTAAATTTATTAGGGACCGCAAGATTAAGACAAGATTTAAAACTCGTAGATTTTCTTCCGGATCTTGATGCCCTTGTAGAAGAATGCCATATCCACAAAAAGCCAAATACCGAATGGAAAACGAATAACGGAAAATATTACGATGTTTCCGTTCGTTCTCAAAAAGCGGAAGGCTCTCAGTTCAAAATTGTTGTACTTAGAGACGTGACCCAAAGGGCAATCTCAGAAAGAAAACTTTCGGAAAGAAGGGATATTTTACAGAGTATTTTAGACTCGACTAGCATCCTGTTCTTAGTTCTGGATGGAGATGGTAAATTAATTTTATTGAATAGAGCCTGTTTACAAACTACAGGTTTCGATCTAATGGAGTTGGAAGGGAGAGTCTTTTGGGAAACCGAACTATTTGCAGATGAAAGGGATACGATTGCAAAAGTTTTCGAACTACGTTTTGCAAAGAAGAAGTTCCCAAAACATACAAGCGTACTTCTGAGAACCAAAGATGGAAAATCCAGAAGAACTCTTTGGGAACATAAAGAAGTCCGAGATCGAAACGGTCATCTGCAATATGTTATTTCGACCGGAACTGATGCCACAGGCTTAGAAGAGGCAGAGTTCAGGATCGAAACATTACAAAGAGCGAATGAAGAAATCCTAGCTCAAAAAGCGATTATCGAATCCCAAAAATCCGATCTGGAAGACGCACTCCAAAACCTGACAAGAACCCAGGCAAAATTGATCCAGGCATCCAAGCTCGCGGATCTAGGCCAATTAGCGGCAGGAATAGCCCACGAGATCAATAATCCGATAGGTGCAATCCAGGCAGCAGGTTTTAATATTCTCTCCTATCTGGAAAAGATCAGAACGGAATTACGGCCGATTCTTCCACTTCTCTCTTCTTTATCCGATGATGATTGGAACTCCTACAATGAGTTAATCGCTTTAGGTGTTTCTTCCAAAGAAATCCTGATAGGTTTGGAAAGAAGGAGAATCCTTGCGGAGATCAAAACAGAAATGAAGTCCGCAGATATTCTTTTCCCGGAAGAAACTGCCGAATTTTTCGTGGATTTTGGGATCGCTTCTTCTTGGAAAAATTTCGAGGGTATATTAAAAAATCAGAATACAAGGGAACTTCTTCCATTCTTTTTAAATCTTTTAGGTCCGGAACAATGTGTAGACACGATCAAAACAGCAGTAGATCGTTCCGCAAAAATTGTTTACGCACTTAGAAGTTTTGCACATTTCGAATCCTCTCATAAGAAGAGAAAATTTTCCTTAAAAGAAAATATAGATACTGTTCTGACACTGTATCAGAATCTGTTCAAGCACGGAGTGGAAGTTTCGACTAACCTGGATGGGATTCCAGATTTTTTAGGTTTTCCGGACGATTTAATGCACCTTTGGACAAATTTGATCATGAATTCTGTCCAGGCAATGTCATATAAAGGATTCATCGGGATCAAAGCTTCTCTGCAAGGAAATGAGGTAGTAGTTTCCATCCAAGACAAGGGTCCTGGGATCCCTGCCGAAGCGAAAGACCAAGTATTCGATGCATTCTTTACTACCAAACCTTTGGGCGAAGGTTCCGGTTTAGGTTTAGATATAGCAAAGCGAATTGTAGAAAAACATAAAGGAAGGATCTGGTTTGATTCTTCGCCAGGAAATACTATATTTTATGTGGGGCTTCCTTTCGAGGTCTGAGTTTTTGTGATCGCATTTTTAGATAATTTTTTCATTTATAATTCTTCTGCCAAATTACTTACGGCTACGTACAATCCATGGTTGGTTGTTCTTTCCGTGTTGATGGCGATATTCGCATCTTATATCGCTCTTCAAATCGTAGGACAGAAGGTTCCGGAATCTTCTCCGCCCATTACAAAATATTTAATTTCTTCGGCAGCAAGTCTAGCTCTCGGTTGTGGTGTTTGGTCCATGCATTTTATCGGAATGCTCTCCTTCGAGTTATGCACAACCGTTCAATATGATAAAAGTCTGACCATCTTGTCTATCTTTCCGAGTCTTCTAGCCTCTACCATAGCTCTCTCATTCGTGAATAGGCCTAAAATTTCGGGCACAGAACTTGCGTTAGGTGGTGTACTCGTAGGCTCCGGAATCGGAGCTATGCATTATACCGGAATGGGAGCGGTGGAAACAGCTCCTTACTTACGTTATGATCCTTGGTTTTTTGCGTTATCTATCATAGTAGCAGTCGTTCTTGCGATACTTTCTCTTTGGGTAAGATTCGGTTTAGAAAATTTGAAATTAGGCACTCTCTGGCCTTCTCTCATTTCCGCCGTTACTATGGGATCTGCAATTTCCGGAATGCATTATACCGGTATGGCTGCCGCAAGATTTATAGGAGAGGAAGACACAATTCCTCAGACTGCTGATTCTACCTTTCTTGCACTTTCCGTTTCCTTGATCACAATCGCATTCACTTTGTTTGCATTCGCAGTCAATTGGTTCCTGAGATACCGGGATCTAGTGAACAATCTAAAAGTCAGCGAATCCAGACTTAGAACAATTATCACCACCGCAGTGGATGGCGTGATCACAATGGATTCGCAAGGTAGGATCAGAGAATTTAATCATTCAGCAGAAATAATCTTCGGTTATGAAAACAGAGAAGTGATCGGAAAAAATATCAGAGAGCTAATGCCCGATCCATACTATAATGGAAGAGACAAAAATTCCGAGACAATGTTAAGCGCCGGCTTCGCCAAAATTATAGGAAGCAGTAGAGAAGTTATAGGCCTTAGAAAAGACGGCTCCGATTTTCCGGTACGTTTAGCGATAGGACATGGAAAACTTGCTGGAGAAGATCTATTCGTTGGTTTTGTGACAGATATCAGCGATAGAAAAATGATCGAGAACGCATTAAAACAAAGTGAACAACAGGTGCGTTCCTTGATCGAAAATATCCCGGGCATCACTTACAGATGTCTTCCGAATAATGAATGGAAGATGTTATTCATGAGTGATGCTTCGGAATCCATCACAGGTTATCCTGTACAAGATTTTGTAAACGCAAACTCCATACGTTCCTTCAAAGATATTATCCATCCGGACGATCTTAAAAGTGTAGAATATGAAGTAGAATCCGCGGTTGCCGGCAAAAGAACATTCACTTTAGAATATAGGATCATCCACCAAAACGGGGAGATCAGATGGCTTTGGGAAAACGGATGCGGAGCTTATGGTGGAAACGGAGAAGCGATCTTCATAGACGGAGTAATTTTAGATATCACCGAAAGAAGAAGAATAGAAGAAGCATTACGCAAAGAGAAAGAAAAAGCGGAACTTGCTGCGATCACTAAAACTTCTTTTTTAGCAAATATGAGTCACGAAATCCGTACTCCTATGAATGCGATCCTTGGATTTACGGAAGTTCTTCTTTCCGATGAATTAGAAAAAAATCATAGAACCCATTTGGAAACCGTTAAAAGTTCCGCGAAATCTTTATTAAGACTTTTGAATGATATCTTGAACACCGCGAAGTTGGAAAAAGGAGCGGTGGAATTAGAAGAAATGGACTTCTCCCTTTTCAAATTAGTCGCAGAATTAAAATCCACTTTGGGCATCGGCGCTCGAAAGAAAAATCTGGAATTCGAAGTGATCCAAGATCCGGATCTGGTGGAATTTTATAAAGGAGATTCTTTGCGGATCAGACAGATCCTAATGAATCTGATCGGCAATGCAGTCAAATTCACTGACAGAGGAAAAGTCAGTCTGAAAGTGACTCGGGAAGATAAAAAACTCCATTTTGCGGTCCAAGATACAGGGATCGGAATCCAAGCGGATCGATTGGATAAAATTTTCGAACCGTTCACTCAGGCTGATATTTCCACTACTAGACGTTATGGTGGAACGGGACTTGGTACAACCATCTGTAAACAGTTAACGGAATTGATGGGCGGCAAAATTTGGGCAGAGAGTACTCTTGGAAAAGGAAGTACATTCCATATTCTTCTTCCTTTAGAAGAAGGAAAACCTAGACAAGAAAACAAGATACAAACTGGGATCAAACTCCCTCCTCTAAAGATCCTTGTAGTCGACGATGTGGAAAAAAATACGGAATTAATTTCCCTTCTTCTCCAAAACCTAGGGCATCAGGTGGAATCATCGTATAACGGAGAGGACGCAGTAAAAAAAGTCACGACTGGATCTTTTGATCTGGTTCTAATGGACGTACAGATGCCGGTGCTCGACGGTCGTCAAGCAACCCGAGTTATCCGAATGCATGAGATCCAGGAAAATGTCCGAAGGACCCCTATTTTGGCATTGACCGCTAGTGTTTTTGAAGAAGATAAAAACGCAGCGAGTGCCGCCGGAATGGACGGGTTCGTTTCTAAACCGGTGGAGATGGATCAGATGATCGCAGAGATCGGAAGAGTATTAGGTTATTCCGAAAGGAATTCCGATCCGGAAATTTCTTCTTCTGAAAAAGAAATAGAATGGGATCCTGAAAGGGCTTCGACTTTAGCTAAGGAACTATCCGAATCTTTCCAAAGAGGTTCGATAGAAGAAGAATACGTGGAAGAATTTTCGGGTCTGATCCGAACAAAAGTGGAAAATTCCGATTTTAAACTTTTCAGTTCTAAAATAGAACAATTCGAATTCGAAGAGGCGTATGCCCTTCTCAAAAAATTCAGCACCCAACTCGGATTGGACACGGATCTCGGAAAATAGAATGAGCCATCTACTCGATGACAGACCGAAAATTTTAGTCGTAGACGACGAAGCGGCAAACCTACAGGTACTCAAACAAATATTACAAGAAGATTATAGACTTTTTTTCGCTAAGGATGGGCTCAAAGCGATAGAACTCGCAATCTCCGAAAAACCGAATCTTATCCTTTTAGATGTGATGATGCCCGGAATGACAGGGCATGAAACCTGTAAAAAACTCAGAAATGAAGCCACCACCTCCAGGATACCCGTGATATTCGTAACCGCAATGGCAGAAGAAGAAGATGAGGCTGACGGATTCGAAGCAGGAGCCGTGGACTATATTACAAAACCCGTAAGTCCTGCCATCGTAAAAGCTAGGGTAAAAACACATCTTTCTTTGGTCTGGAACGATGAACTAAAAGAGACCAGGCTTCAGATCATCCAAAGATTGGGTCTTGCGGCGGAGTACAAAGACAACGAAACAGGTCTTCATGTGATCCGAATGAGTCATTATTCCCAAACTTTAGCGAGGGCTTTGGGCTATTCTCAGGACACTGCGGATAAAATTTTGCATGCTTCTCCCATGCATGATATCGGCAAGATAGGCATTCCCGATAGTATATTACAAAAACCTGGTAAACTAGATCCGGAAGAATGGGAGATTATGAAAACCCACCCCAGTATCGGCGCGGAAATTATCGGAGATCATGATTCTTTACTCTTACAAATGGCAAAGAGTATCGCCTTGAACCATCATGAAAAATGGGATGGAAGCGGTTATCCAAACGGGATTAAAGGGGATGCTATCCCTGTGGAAGCAAGGATCGTAACGATCGCAGATGTGTTCGATGCTCTTACCACGGAAAGGCCTTATAAAAAAGCATGGAGTATAGAAGACGCAGTCAACCATATTCGTAAAGGCGCCGGATCTCATTTTGATCCGGGTCTTGTTCCTGTATTTTTAAATTTGATGCCCGACCTTTTAGAGATCAGGGAACGCTGGGCAGAAACCTAAAAAATTATAACACACCTTTAGGTGGAAGAAATAGTATCTCGTCCTGATTGAAACTCGCCGGCTGAGAATACAAACTTTCTAAAAAGAGCGCAGCATCGGAGGCCGGGATCATATCTTCTCTTTTAAAACCTTCTCTGCCATCCCAAATCGGAGTATCGATTGCTCCTGCATACACAGTGGTCACTCTTATCCCGCGTTCTTTTACTTCTTCTCTAATTGCTTTTGCAAAACCGGCCAGACCATGTTTAGAAGCGCAATAAGGAGAAGATTCCGGGAACCCCTGTCTTCCTGCTGTGGAAGAAATATAACAAAGAAGAGCCCCCTTTTTCATGGAGGATAGAAGTTTAGAAGTCAGTAAAATAGGGGCGCTTAAATTCAAGGTCAGATGTTTTTGCAGATCTTCCCATTCGAGATCTTCTATTTTTAAAAATAGTCCATCCCCGGAAGCGAAATAGATCGCATGGATTTCTTTCCAATATTGCAAAAGAGAAGAAACGAATTTGAGGATTTGCTTCTGGTCTCCCAGATCGCAGAGGTAATTTACTCCTCTTTCCAAATTTTTCTCCAAAGGAACACCGCGTCTGGAGATCCCAATCGGAAAATATTGCGGAGTCGCATTCAACTTTTCTAATAAAGATCTGCCGATCCCGGATCCGGCCCCGACTACCAGGATATTTTTGGGTTCCATGTTCTTACTTGGACATCGCCCGCACTTTTAGTAAAAAATCCGCAGCTTCTAAATGTCGATTCGCCTGGATCAGATCTTTTCCCCAAACGGTAATCCCATGTTTTTCTATAATACAAAATGGGACTCTAGGTTTTGTCTCGATAAGATGTTTTTCCAAATGGTCCGAGATATCTTGCACCTTAGGATAATTATATAAAACCGGAACCGAAACATTCGGATTTTCATCCCAGATACCAAATGCTTTTATGATCTCCAAAGGAAGCAGTGGAAGATCTTCAATTGGATTTTCTTTGGTAACTCCTATCTCAATCAGATTGGATTCAGGAGTATGAACATGAAGAGAGCAACCCATTTCGGGGAATGCTTTATAAACCGCTCTATGTATAGAAGTTTCGGCGGAAGGTTTCAGACCTTCTCTGCCTTTCCAACCTTCTAATACTTTTCCGGATTGGATCTGCACAGGAAGAAAATCTTTTCGAGTCAGTTTGTTTTTATCTAAGCCGCTTCCGCTTACCCAGAACACGTTAGGATCTTTTTCGTCCTTAATAGACAGATTGCCAGCAGTTCCTGGCATCCATCCATTAGAATGATATAGAACTCCCGACTCAGCTAAGCGAGTCAGGATTTTTTTTTGGGACATTCTTTAAACTAAAGCCGTAGTTTCTTCTACGTAATTCGGAACCCAGCCGCTCATATCTTGGAAATAACGGACTGCTTTGATTCTTTTGTTCTCGTCTAGAGTGAACCAGTGGTTCGTATTCTTAGGAACGGAGATGAAGTCATCCTTCTCCACCTTTACTAAAAACTTTTCGCCAGCAAGTGCGAATCCGAAAATTCCGGAACCATCCACGATATAACGGACTTCGTCGTCTGTATGATAATGTACTTTATCAAATTTGGCCAACATCTCGTTCAGGCCAGGAACTTGCGGATGAAGAACGATCAAATCTCTGGATTGATACCCTTCTTTTTCTTTTAAGGTTTCGAAACGATTGTCTAAATTTTTGAGAAGAGTTTCTTTCTCATCATCTACAAGAGTTAATTTATCAGTAAGAGGATTAGAGGCACTTGGAACCGGCCAATGATCGTACTCGATCCCTCTTTTATTTAGAAAAGATTTAACTTCAGTGTTGTCTTTGATTTCCGGCAGTCCCGGTTTTTGGATAATAGTCGCCATATGTTCCTCCTTTAGGTGGTGTCCCTTTTTTAGCTCCGCACCCTCAAGCGGCAGTTACGGCCTCTTGTGTATATAAAGGCCGCTTTTATAAAACCTTATTTATTAACTCTCTCCACGTAGGTAAGATCTCGCAAGTCGATCCGGATAGAATCTCCTTGTTTGATAAAAATAGGTACGTTGATCTCTCCACCGGTTTCTACAGTTACTCTTTTGAGAGCAGTCCCGGAGGTATCACCTTTTAGCCCCTCTTCCGCATAAGTAACTTCCAAGATCGCAAAGTTCGGAGGAGTCACTCCGATCGGTTTACCTTCGTAGAAGGAAACTTCCATAGCAGTCTCTTCCTTTAAGAATGGAAGGATATCCTCTAAATATTCTTTAGACACGGGAAGCTGTTCGAAGTCATTCGTGTCCATGAAGATAATATCATCGCCCTCGGAGTAACAGATGGTCATCTGTCTCTTTTCCAATTCTACGGATTCTAATTTTTCCGCAGCCTTGAAGGTCCTTTCAATGGAACTACTACGGACCAGATTCTTTAATTTTGTACGGATAAAGGCTGATCCCTTTCCCGGATTCACGAATTCGCTTTTTACAACGGAATAAAGTTCTCCTTCTACCTTGAGAACCATTCCTTTTCTAACTTCAGTAATGCCTAAGTTCATAAACGACCTAAAATAAAGATTACGCTCTTTCTATATCCTTGTAGGAAAGCCGGGTGTCAAGCGATGTACTCGGGCTACCTTCGTTAATTGTAATATTTCAAGCCCAAAATCCGTTCGACTTTTCCCCTTACAAGAGGAGAATCCCCCTTTGGAAAAGATTTCCGGAGAACCAAAGATTCGATGAAACAAAAATTAACGCTATTACTCCTTCTGTCTGCCGTACTATCGGTGGCCAATTGTAAAAAAGAACCCTTACTGATCACAGGCTCAGAAACCATGCATACATTATTGAATGTGGTAGCCGCAGGATATGCTAAGAAGAATCCGAATATAGAAGTCACTGTCCAAGGAGGAGGTTCCTTCGAAGGGATAGAAAAATTATTCGAAGCCAAAACGGATATAGCCGCTTCCTCCAGACCCTTAACTCCGGAAGAACAAACCCAGTTCGAAAGAAAGGGAAGATTTGAGAATGTACTAATCGGATACGATGGGATAGCTATCGTAGTAAATCCTGCAAATACTGTTTCCAAACTTACATTGGAACAGATTTCCAAAATATTCTCCGGAGAGGTAAAAGATTGGTCCCAAGTTGGCGGCAAACCTGGACCAATCCATGTGGTTCTACGAAATGATAAGAGTGGGACTGCTGCTTATTTCGAAACTCATATCTTAAGACAAAGAGACTTAGGAGAAAAAGAATACCAAGCTTCCAAGAAGAAAGAGTTTATTAAGGATGCTAAGGTAGTAGCGGATAATGATGAGATGGCAGATCTGATCGAGAAGGATACCGCAGCCGTAGGATTCATGGGAATGGGAAGTGCACAGATCCAGAACAAAGGAAAAGTGAAAGCGGTTCCTTATTCCAAAACCGGAAAGGATCCTTTTGTAGAGCCGAGTATCCAAAATGTTTCCGAAAGAAAGTACAAACTTTCTAGAGGGTTGTACCTATTTTATCTCTCCGATAGAGGTAAAAAAATTGATGAGTTCATTACTTATATCACTTCGGAAGAAGGACAAACAATGGTGCTGAAAAGCGGCTATTTAAGAAGTACATTAAGTACTGTAGAAGTAGAAGCCACTAAACCATAAATTCCGATTTCTCTCCGAAAAAAGGTTGCGAAAGCCGTTTTATTCCGTCTAAGGTTAGATAGTATGAAGCGGCTTTGGCTCTTGCCTCTGATTTTATTCATGGCAGTCGCCCTCTTTAGCGAGGTCGTGGCCAGAGATTATAGTACCGCTAAAAGTTATTCCTTCCAAAAGAAAGCAAGGACTCAATCCTTCCGAGATGGTGACGACCAAGGACTTCCCTCTTTATTCTCTCCGAGTGTAGACGATGCAGTCATTGGGCTAATCACTAAATTCTCCCAAACAGCTTCCGGATTAAAGAGTAGTCTTCTTCCGAATGATGCTGGTCGCAATTTTCATTTTCACGCCCTAGCATATCGTTATCTTTTCCTTCCCCCTCCGGTCTGACCGGTTTTCATTCTGTAAGTCCTCGGGAGGACTTTTTCCCCGTAAAAAGCATGAATGCGGTTTCGGGCAAAATTCCGCTTCGGCAAAAACAGAAAACGGGAAATCTTGCTCATCCTTCTCCTAAGTCTCCAACTTTAACAGATGGGCATTCTCCTCGAGGTTATATAAATAAACGACTCGAATGGAAACCTGTGTTTGGTTTCCTTCTTTTTTATACGGATACTCGGTTGACTGGAATTGCAGGCATGAGAATCCATCAGTAAGAGGACTTCTTGGAACTCGTTTCATCACATCCAAAACAAAAGAAAGTTTCCGAATCGGAATGGTTGGATTGGAAATGGCAGATCCAAAATCGGATCAAAGATGGATCCGAATTGGAAAAAACTATCCGGATCAGTTCCGAAGAAAAAGAAGCATTGCTCACCTGCTCTGAAGTGTTCAACTTCTCCGCTACTCCCTATTATCTTGGCCTCGCAGATCCTGAGGATCCAAATTGTCCTATTCGATTACAAGTTTTACCAAGAAAAGAAGAGTTACATACAAGAGCCTGGGACCGAAGAGATCCTCTGGCAGAAGAATCCTATATGCCTGTCAAAGGAGTGACTCATCGGTATCCAGACAGAGCACTTTGGTACCTATCTCATGTATGTGCAGTCTATTGTAGATTTTGCACACGGAAAAGAAAGGTATCCCAATCCGCAGACACACCAGGTGCAGAAGATTGGAAAGACGCGATCCATTATTTTCGAGAACATACTGAGATTAAAGAAGTGATCCTTTCCGGAGGAGATCCTTTAAATCTTTCCGATTCCAAACTGGACTATCTTCTTTCCGAATTAAAATCGATTCCACATATCAATCAGGTTCGTATCCATACAAGATACCCTGTTACACTTCCTATGAGGATTACACGTGAGCTTTGCCAGGTACTCAAAAAACATTTTCCGATCTATCTGGTTACACATTTCAACCATTCCAAGGAACTCACTGAACTGGTAAAAGAAAGGATTGGGATGCTCGTGAAAGAAGGTGCAGTCACTGTCTTAAATCAGGCTGTACTTCTGAAGGGGATCAATAATTCTGTAGGAGCTTTGACAGACTTATTCTACGGACTCACCAAAATCGGGATCAAACCCTATTATCTGCACCAATGCGACGAGGTATTCGGATCTTCTCATTTTAGGGTCCCAATCGAAGAAGGTGTGGAACTCATGAAACAGATCCGAGGAAGTATTAGTGGACTCTGCGTACCCCTATACGTCGTGGATCTGACAGGTGGAGGAGGAAAAGTCCCCCTGCCTGCAAACTATCTGGAAGAAACCAAAACTTCTTCTTATGTATTCCGAAATTATAAAGGAGATCTGTATGAGATCGGTTTTTAGAGTTATCCTTCTACTCATATCCGCCCTGGCCCTAATAGAATGCAAAAGCCACCAGGAGAATCCGACCTCGGTCGTAGCTGAAAATCCGTCGGCACTTCGACTGAATTACGACGTAGTATATTATACCGGCGGACATTCCGTTTTACTCAACTCAGGAAGATTATTCGCCAGGGGACTCTTCTACGAATGTAAAATATCAGACACGAATTCCAGTTTCGAAAATTTCAGGGCTTCCTCTTATACGGAGGATAATTCCAACGATTTCAGACAATTGGTATCCGAAACGGATCAGTCGAAATTCAATTCTAGACAATTCCAATATTTCCCGATGGGGGAAAATTCCAGGGCAACAGTATTTTCAGGCTGCGCCAAAGGATCCGGAGCAGAAAAATGTTACGTCCGTTGGGAATGGCAAAAAGAAGCCTTCATATTCGTATTCGAAACCCAGTTGGAAAACAAAAAGGGATTGGGCACTGCGGAATTGGGAAAAGAGTTCCACGACTTTGTAAGCCGGGGAATAAAAGCGTTTTAAAAGTGTATTTTCTTGACCGATTTCGATCCGGAAAGTATTTTATCCGGCGGGGAGAAGAGATCCCGGGGATAAGATAAAATGTGGTTAAAATTGGGGGATACCGAGGTCATTAATCTAGACTATATCTCCTCCATCAAAAAGAACGTGGCGGCAAACTCCATAGAGATCACCTACCATGACTTCAACCATGTAAAATCACTTCCTTTCGGAGATCCGGAAGATAGAGATCGGGCCTACAAAGCTATTTTGGAAAATCTTTCCAGGATGCGTTTGTTTTTCGAATAATAATATCTTCTAATATTCCTAGAGTAGAGACCAAAGCGATCTAAGCCATGGAACGAATTAAAGAAAATCTATCCAGCGTCTCCTCCCTAAAACCATTCGAACTTATATTTTTCGGTTCTAGACAAAGGGGAGAAGGAGACGAATCCTCTGACTTTAACTTCCTCGTACTCGCAGATCCTTCCGATCAGCTCAAAGGAAATTTTATCCGAGAGATCAATAGGGCTATGGAACCGCTCCAAAGCCAGGGACAGGTAAATTTACTCGCAGCAGACTGGGACGGATTTCGAACTAGAATGAGAAGTTACGACCCTGGAGCCATCCATATCTGTGAGCTGGGTGAGCCTTACTTCGGCTCAGAATACTTTCCAGTCATCAAAGAAGAATGGGACAAGCTTAAAGCCGAGCCTATTGACGGAAACAACGCCAGCAAATATTTAAGAAAACGTTATAGATTCTACAAAGGAATCGTTCCTCGTAATACTAAGGAAGATGTGGTCCGAATGGAAAGACTTCTCACAGTCTATCTTCAAAACTGGATGTTCCGACATATCGAAGATCTTGGAATTGCAGAGATCGTAAACTCGGATATCCCGTCCAGGATCGGACCAATGTTCCGTGCGCTGTACTCTAAGGAAGCAAAAGGAAATACTTTAGAATTACTCGAACTATATGAAGAAGTTCTAAAGTTAAAGAAGGAACTCCGCTCCCCTGATTCCCATTTCTCCGTGGAAAGATTCAACCAACTCAAAGAAACTCTCCGTTTCGAAGAAAAAGAGATCCGTATTTTAAAACTGAACTACTAAGGTTTGGCCACCACTTTGTTACGCAAAGACCGGGCTGTTACGGGATCACTTCTCGCAAAATTTTTATCCATAGCAAAGACTTAGTTAGACTAGCGTTTTCAATTATGCTAAAATACTAGTTCATAAAAATGAAAAGAGCGGGATTATGAGAAAAATAATATCTTTAGCCTTCCTTTCACTCGACGGAGTTATGCAAGCTCCTGGAAACCCTACAGAAGATACATCCGGAGATTTTACATTAGGAGGCTGGTGTTTTCCTTATTGGGATGAAGTTCTAGATAAGACCATGGGTGAACAAATGGGCCGCCCATTCGATATGTTACTAGGAAGAAAAACATATGATATCTTCGAAGAGGCATGGCCCAAGATAGATGCGGAAAGTATCATCAACAAATGTAAAAAATACGTAGTGACAAATAATCCTATAAAACCAGAAACTCCAATCTGGAAAAATTCAATTAGAATCGATGGAAACGTAGCAGAAAAGATCAAAAAAATAAAAGAAGAAAGTGGGCCGGAGATCCAAGTCCACGGAAGCACAAACTTACTCCAAACATTATTAAAACATAATTTGATAGATGAACTCTGGCTCAAAATTTATCCAGTGGTTATAGGAAAAGGGAAAAAATTATTCGGCGAAGGTTCTATCCCAGCGGCTTTTCAGCTAATAGAGAGCACAGTCAGCACGAGCGGAGTGATTATCGCAAATTATAGATTAGCAGGACAAGTCCAAACTGGATCTTTTTCCCCTGATTGAGAAAAGGTGTTATTAGATGGAGATCCTTCGTATGTAGGAATTCCAACGAAAGGATGAAAGCTCGCCCCCACCCTACTTTGGGAGGGGGGAGTGGCCCGTGGGCATTTCGAAAATTTTCAATATCACAAAAACATCATTCTCGCAATCGATATTTCTGAGATAATCTTGTAGGAGCTCCTACAAATTTTTCTTAGCAAAATTGTTTACTGCAACGGCTAAGATTGAATCAGCAATTTCTTCTCCCCAGATAGAACAGCAGACGGAAAGGATGAGATCCAGGAAATTCTCCAAAGTCAGGACCGGAAGCCTCCGGTAAACGTGGAATCGTTTTACGAGCCTTCAACCCCTGCCATATAAGAACAGGGGACAAAAGAAGGCTCGTAGTATAAAATGGGATTTCCTTCATTAGAAATTTCTAATTTCTTAACTCTCTCAGTAGATTTGCGTTGCCGGTTACCGCCAAAGCAGCAGCTAAGCCCCCCATCATCGCGCCTGCAATCCCCGGAGAAGCAGCATCAGCACCGGTTAAATACAGACCCTCAACAGGAGTTCTGACGTCGAACCAAGGGCATTTTTCCTTTTTGTATCTTTCGGGTACACAAGCCAAACCATAGATAGCTCCGTCCGGATGAGAAGTAAAATGTTCATTCGTGATCGGAGTGGAAAGTTCAGCAAATTCGACCAACTTAGTAAGACCTGGGAACCTGGACTCCAATGTGGTAAGGATACGATTTATGATCTTCTCCTTAAATTCCTTATACTCTTCTCCCCTTTTCTTCCAAGGTTCGTCTTTCCATTCCGCGAAATTAGCATAATCAGTGAATGTGATCACATCCATGGTATGAGATTTTGCTTCTGGATTTTTTAGACTTGGAAAAGAGAGATATAGGTTCGGTATTTCATCACTTTCCGAAAGCCAATCATTTCTTTCCGAAAAATTCTTATCATGATCAGGAGAAGCGAAAATCCAATAATTCTCCCCACTAAATCCGAATTTCGCAGGACTCTCGGAAAGACCAAGATAGAGGCAAATACTTGTAGTCATTCTTTCTCTATTATAAAAATCTTTTAGATCCTTTCTAAAAGATATCGGATATGAATCGGGGATCAATTTTGTATAAGTAGGATAAGCTCCCGCACATGAGATTACAACCGGAGCGAAAAAGTCTCGCTCATGACCTTCTCCCCTTAATGCTTTTGCTTTAACCCCTACTACCTTTCCATCCTTGATCAGGATTTCTTTTGCTTCTACGGAAGAAAGGACTGCGCCCCCATTTTCCTCTAAGATCGGTTCTATCGAATCGAAAATTTTACCGGCCCCCCCTACTGGATAATAACCTCCATTAATATAATGCTGCACGAGTGTTGCATGCATCGCAAAAGCCACTTTAGAAGGTGGAAGTCCGTAATCTCCCCATTGAGCGGCTAAAATCCCCTTCAAATCCTCACTCTTGAAATTTTTATCGAAATAATCCTTGAGAGTTACTACATTCCCTTCTCCCAGTATCCCGATGAGAGAATCCAAAGGTGGAGGAGAAAGTCTCATCATGATCGCCTTTCCAAAAAGGACTGAAATTTTTCTAATATCTTTTAAATATCTTTCAATAGCTTCCTCTTCCTCAGGGAATTGACTGATCAGATCCGATTTAAACTTTTCAGGATCTCCGTAAATATCGAAGTTTCGAGTAGGGAAAACCAAACGTTCGAAAGGATCAGGCATTCTTTTCCAAGTGAGTTGCCCGCGAGTGATCTTATCCGAGATCTTCTTACAAAGCCCGCCTTCATGCATATCACCTACATAATGAATGCCCACATCCCAATGATACTTTCCTTGTTTTCTCTGGAACTCATGTGTAAAACCGCCCGGTTGAAAATGTTTTTCCAAGACCAAAACTTTTTTCCCTGCTGACTGGGCCAAAAGACTGGCGGTAGTTAGGCTTCCCATTCCGGAACCTATAAATATAATATCGAATTCGTTTCCTACTTGATCAATATTCATTGACAAAACCTCTTATTCGCATTCAATGTGAACACTGAACACATTCAGTTTTATAATTAGAACCCTCAATGTAATACATGTCAACATGAAAAATTCCCAAGAAAAAAATTCATACCACCACGGAGACCTAAAAAGGGCCTTATTGGACGCCTCCGTAAAGATCTTAAAAGAAGAAGGTTATAAGGCCTTAAGCCTCAGAAAAGCCGCCACCTCGGCCGGAGTCAGCCAATCTGCTCCTTATCGGCATTATCCAGACTTGGAATCCTTATATGCGGACATCGCGGAAGAAGGTTTTAGAATGTTGGCAGAAAAACAAAAGAAATTAAGAGCAAAATATAAAAAAAGGCCATTACTTCTATTCAGGGAATCCGGAGTTTCCTATGTAGAATTTGCATTAGAAAATCCTGATCTATTTCGGATTATGTATGGAAATCAGATCGAAAGCCATTTAAAATACGATTCTTTGATCAAAACCGAAGACGAAACGTTTCAAATCATCGTTGAGATTATCAGAGATTGCCAAAAAGCAGGACTAATCCCGGAAGGAAATGCAGAAAAAGCGGCCACTTCCGCCTGGACAATGGCCCATGGAGTCGCGGTATTATTATCAGGCCAGCAGATGATGTTCAGATCTATCGAGATAAAACAAGCAAGAAAGATCACTAAGGACTTAATCCAATTCTTATATACCGGATTGAAAGCATAATAATCGAGAGTTAAGTTTTAAGGGATAAACAGATTCCAATTTCTGCAATTAGTATAAAGACCTAGGAGTTATGTTGTTTTTATTTCTTATCGAAAAGATAATGTGAAACGATCCATTCTTCTCCGTTTCTGTATTTCCAAAGTTCTGCGCATGCCATAAAGAAAGTTTTCCAATAAACAAACCATTTTACTGCTTGGTCTTTACCATACGTTTCTGCCAAAATTTTTAGGACTTCTTTCTTATTCTTATACATATTGGAAAGCCAAGCTTCGGAAGTAAGCGCGTAATTTTTACCGTTTACTACCCATTGGTCGGAGATCTGAAAATCCTTTTGGAAATATAAAAATAGATCATGAGAAGGCATCTGCCCTCCCGTAAAAAAATATTTAGCCATCCAATCAGTATCATCCACAACTTCAAAAGGATATGCGAACTTTTTATGAGTAAATATATGTATGAAAAATTTTCCCTTCGGTTTCAGAAAGCTAGCCAGTTTTTTGAAGAGGACTTCATAGTTTTTCATATGTTCTAACATTTCTACCGATATGATCCGATCGAATTTCAGATTTGTTTTGAATACATTCATATCTGCAGTAATGATATTCAGGTTTTTCAAACCTCTTTTCTTGGCCTCTGAATCTATGAATTTTTTTTGGCTTTTAGAATTGGAAACCCCTGTTACTTTGCATTTCGGATACTTCTCCGCCATATAAAGAGAAAGAGATCCCCAACCACAACCCAGATCCAAAACGTTCATCCCGTTCTCGAGTTCAGCTCTTTTGCAGGTCAGATCCAACATCGTTCTTTCCGATTCGTCTATGCCTACATCATGAGAAGTCCAGTAACCCGAGCTGTACTTCATATATTTTCCCATGACCAATTTGAAAAAAGAAGAAGGAACTTCGTAGTGTTGCTCATTCGCAGCTTGGGTATCTACAGCAATCGGAGATTGTTTTAAGGAATTTACATACTGGATTAGATGTTCCTGATTTTTCTCGAGACTCCCCTTGTCTTCCGTTCGGAGCCTAAGACGCAGAAGTTGACGTATCCTGAATCGGATCAACCAGTCCGGGAAAATATCTTTTTCCATTAGAGTGTAGATCAAATTCATATTTGAGTTTCCTTTATTCTAACTTAGATCTACTTCTTGGGAAACCAAGGGAAGAATGCACTGGTCCTGGATTTGTATTCCAAATAAAGATTCCCCTTCGATTTCAATTGTCCGATCTCATTCAACGGGATCCCAGTGATCTTAGTTAAAAGAATAAACATAACTAACGGAGAGATGAGACCGAGCCATCCCCAAGGAGACGCAAGAGAGACTAAACCAAAAGAAATCCAAATCACCCATTCAAAAAAATAATTCGGATGCCTGCTATATCTCCAAAGACCTACATCGCAAACCTTTCCTTTATTTGCAGGATCCAATTTGAACTCGGCCAATTGGAAATCGGCAACTGATTCTCCCCATAACGCAATTATAAAAATACTAAGACCTATCAATTCCAATGGATGAGTTTGTATGGAAGGATTCAGTGCAGGAAATAGAAAAGGAAGGCTTAAGATCGTTCCTAAAATTCCTTGGAACTGGAACACATTGATGAAAAATTTTCGATCCACCTGATCCCCGTAATCCTTCCTAAATTCAGTATACCTTGCATCTTCGTGACCGGTTAAAACTCTTGTGGTGAATATAAAATAAGAAAGTCTCCATCCCCAAACCGTAGCCATAAAAGCAAAAATCGCCTTTCTTACGGAAAAAGCGTCGCCTAATAGAAAATATACGATTGCAACCGTAGAGATGCAGAGCCCCCATCCTACGTCTACGATCGAATAGTTTTTAATGAGCTTTCCGACTAACCATAGAAAGCTCATCAGAAAGAATATAACCACCCAGGCGGTAAACATCAAGGATACGGCTTTTTCGTACATTAGGATACTCCGATATACATGGATTTTATTTGCGGACGATTTGATTTGCTTTTTTGACCAGGATCAATAATAGAAAATAGGAAATTCCCGCGGGTATCGGCACCATACAGGTCCAACCCAAAACCGCATACACTGCAGAATGAGAAAGACCTTCCCAAAGTTGAGAACTATCTCCCTCTACAAGCTTATAAGCCCAAGTGAGATCCAGCTCCTTACCCGATAAATAAGCCCCCAATTTCAAAAAAGGTATAATTAGAAAAACTTGAAATGGATACATCGCATAATTTGCAATCTGAATCGAAACTGGGTTCAATCTTAAGACAAATCCTAGGAGAGCGCATAATGCCATCGTAGTTCCTATCAAAGGGAAGATTCCTATCGCTCCTCCAATTGCTAAAGATAAAGCTATCTTTTCCGGACTAGTTCCGGTTTTTAATTCTTCTAGAATCCTTGCTTTGGCTTTTGCGAAGAAGGATGGTTTCAATTCCTGGTTTTCTAATTTTGTCACTGAGAATTCAATCCGAGATTATTCGGCCTGGTATATACTACCTGCACTACGCTGATATTTCTCATATGGAAGGCTGCGGCGCAATACGAAAAATAATATCTCCATTTGCGTAAAAAGGATTCGTCATAACCCATACCTGCGATTGAGGGAAGATTTTCTTCGAATCCTTTCTGCCATGACATGAGAGTTCGATCGTAATATTTGCCTACATCTTCCAGTTCGTGGAGGAACATATTTCCAGTTTTATTGATTGCTTCATTGATTCGAGCAATAGAAGGCAAAAGTGACCCGGGAAAGATATGTTTTTGGATAAAATCCACTCCCTTTCTAAAAGACTCATATCTGGAATCAGGACAAGTGATGATCTGGTGAACCATAAGCCCTTCTTTTTTCAAGACTCGATTACACATTGCAAAGAAGTCCTCGAAATATTTATGACCTACAGCTTCTAACATCTCTACAGTTACGATTTTATCATAAGAGCCCTGCACTTTTCTATAATCTTCGAGTCGGACTTCGATTTGATTTTCAAGACCCATATCAGAGATCTTTGTTTTTGCAAACTTGTATTGTTCTTCGGAGATCGTATAAGAAGTTACTTTGCATCCATAATTTTTAGCTGCGTAAGTAGAGAATGCACCCCAACCGGTCCCGATCTCTAAAAGATGATCGGCAGCTTTTAGTTTCAATTTTTTGCATAAGCTTTCAATTTTCGCAATTTGCGCTTCTTCCAAAGATTTTGCCGGATCGGAAAAATAAGCACATGAATAAGTCATGGTGGGATCTAAGAACTTTTTATAAAAATCGTTTCCTAGATCGTAATGTTCTGAAATATTCTTTTTACTTCCTCGAACCGAATTATTTCGGAACAAATGTAAAAGTCGATTTCCTAGATTCATTAATGTGAGGTGAATAAAATTTTTATTAGAACCGCTCACAGATGGTGTACTTTCTAAATTTAATAAAAACCAACAAATGATCGCACGAATATCGTCAGTATCCCAATCGCCGTCCATATACGATTCTGCAAGGCCTATATCTCCGTACAATACTAACTTTTTGAAAAATTTTCTGTCTTTCACTTGTAAGATCGCATGATGAAACTCAGGAGGATCCGGAGAATTAGGATTTCCTAAATATCTTTGCCCTCCGTCGGGAAAGAGAATACGCAACGATCCTCTTTGCATCCTCGACAAGGCAGAGAAGAAGATTCTTTCATAAAAACTTAAAGTTCCGATCTCGGAACCCGTGGTTTCCTGTAACGGTTCTACTTTTACAATATTATCGCCTTCCAAGATGCAATCCTCTTTGTTTGTCTATCCCTTCATTCTTTCGAATGAAAGGGATTTTTTTCAGGTAAAGAAGTAAGGCCTGCCAATGGATGAGCCCGATCACCCTAAGCGTTACAAAAGGATACTTTAAGAACATCCGGATTAAATTTAGATCAGTCAGATCCAAAACATTTCCGGTATAAGTTGTCACCATGACTCTTTCTCCATTTTCGAAAGCGTCTATTCTTAGGTTTACCCTTCCACCTTGGGGCGGATTTAAATAAAATTCGAACTCTGAGTCCAAACCGACGAACGGAGATACGTAGAAGAACTTCCCTTCTTTCTTTTTAAATCCTTTTTGATCAAAGGATCCTTTTCCAAGGAAGTATAACTTCATTTCTCCGAATGTATTTCCAACCTCGACAACGGCACATATTGGATTTCCATCCTTATCCTCTGCGAAATAAAACGATACCGGATTAAAGACATAGCCGAATACTCTCAGGTTGGTGATTAGCGTTACCTTTTCTACCTTTTCTTTGACTCCTTCCTGTCTTATGTACTCTAAAAAATTTTCTTTTATACCTTCTTTTCCGAAGTTTAAATGATCCTTATCGTTAAAACTAAAGGCCCGAAACTTATTATTTCCAAATATCCATAAACGATCGTTTATTAGGTCAAGTTCGTCGAGGTCCAATTGAAATGTAAAGATCCCGTAATTGAACCGATTCGGTTTAGGGATCTTACGATCATGCATGACCCTGGCTTCGACTATCTTGGAATTTAGTCCCATACCTTCCTTCCTAGCAGGGTCTCCGACAATTCTTTAGCGGACCAAAAAGCATCCTCATGAAATCCGTATCTAAAATAACTTCCGCAGAAATAGATCGGACCTTTTCGATTCAGTTCGGATAATCTACCTTGCGCTTTTAAAGAACCGACATGAAAAAGAGGATGTTCGTATTTTATCCTTTTCAAGATCTTTTTAGGATCCACAAGCCCAGGATCTCCTATAGATAGAAAATAATCCTTCTTTTTGGAGACTCCTTGCAAACTATTCATCCAATAGATCGTATGCGGATGTATCTGTCCCTGGATTTTATCCATTCTATAATTCCAAGAAGACCAAGTTGATCTTGTGTTTGGCATTACCGAATCATCCGTATGTAGGGTCGCAATATTATCTTGATACTTAAACTGAGACAATAATTCCTTCTGCAAAGATGTAGGCTTTTTTAAAATAGATAAGGAACTGTCCGCATGACAGGCAAGTATGACCTTATCAAATATTTCCGACTTTTTCCCTTTAAATATAAGCTTGGCCTTTCCTGGCGAAGTGACTTCTACACCTAATACTTGTAAGTTGGTATGAAATCGATTTCGATCGGGCGACATCAACCTTTTTACATATTCTATAGAACCTCCATCCACCGTATACCATTGGTGTTGAGTGTTCAGTCCTAAGAATCCGTGGTTCAAGAAAAAGCGCACTAAAGAATAAGCGGGGAATTCCAACATCAGATCTTCCGGAGTAGACCAAACTGCTGAGCTCATAGGTACAAGATAGTACGTTAAAAGGTCGGGATGATACCCTTCGTCTTTTATGTACCTATGCAAAGAGTATTCTTTATATTTAGGATCTTCTAAGATCTTGGGAGATTCTTGGTTGAATCGATTTATATTTAAGAGCAAACGTAAAAAACGAAAATTGAATATATTCTTTCTTTGAGCAAATAGACCTTTCCATCCGGAACCACAAAATTCTAGATGATCGGGAACATGCTGCACACTAAAAGACATACTAGTCTTTTTAGTAGGCACATTCAATTTTTCGAAAAAGCGTTTTAAGTTGGGATAAGTGACATGATTGAATACTATAAATCCGGTATCAATCGGGATCTCTTTTTCTTCTTCCGGTACGAATACTGTATTTGTGTGACCTCCAACATAGTTTGCTTTTTCAAATACTGTGACATCGTAATCATCTCTTAGAAAATAAGAACAGCCCATTCCGGCAATGCCTGAACCTATGATGGCAAGTTTTTTCTTTTTGGGATTGGAGATCAGTTTCGATCTCTTTTTAGGCGGAGGATTCTTTTTCAAAAACTTCCTTCTTCCTTATTGTTTTGTATGTTGTTAGAGAATCCTTCGAGAAAGGATCCAAAAGGTTTCTCTATAGACTTAGTTTTTACAAATACGGTTTGGAAAAAATTTTCCAGAGCTCGGTCATTAAAAGGTAAATCGGAGTTTTAGTAAAAACAAAAATTACGGGCGAAAACCGTAAGCAAGGGCGAGGTATCTTAAGATTCTGAGAGAAAATACTATCAAGACAAAGATCCAAAACTTTTGGCGGAAAAACCCCGAAAGCACAGTGATTGGATCTCCTACGAACGGGAGAAAAGAAAATCCCAATGCCCAGTATCCCCATCTAGACATTTTTTCCGCCCAGCCAGAATATGTTTTTGATTCAGAGATCCGTTCTTCTATTTTTTTTCCGAACCAATAACCTAAAGAATAATTGAAAGCACATGCTGCACAGTTCCCAATCGAAGCCCAAAATACTGCTTCTCCCGGAGAAAGTCCGGACCAGATCGCTCCCATAAGTGCCGCCTCTGAACTAAAAGGTAGCAAGGTGGCCGCCGCGAAAGAAACCAGAGTCAATCCGGGGCCTGCATACGCCTGTAGAAGTTCCGACAAAAATTTTGAAAGTTCCAATCAGTTCTCCAGGCCTAGATTTTTTTAAGTTTAAATCCAATTTCAAATGGTCCTTTCGGGCCTTGGATTGGATATGTAAAGTAAGACGATTTTAATAGAAGAGTGCCTACAGAGGAAGAAAATCCGTTAAGCTCGATTTAAAATCCTTCTCATTTTTATCCGGGAATAGCCTAATTTTTCGTTTTACCTCGGCAAAGACCTAAAAACAATACGAAGCAAGCGGTAATAGCTGCTTCGTATGGACATCTTCCAGTTTTCCTACCATTCTATTGGTTATATTTCAGGGACCATATTCACGGTTTTCCTGATCATCTCTTTGTTGAAACTAAAAGGAAAAACTGTACAGGCATGGATCTTAGTAATTTACCTATTATTTGTACTTTTTTTGAATTTCGGATTTTTGGTCCGTACTTCTTTGTTTTTGCCTTCCCTTTCTAAACCCGCCTGCTTCTTGATCGCGCTATATACTTCATTTTCAAATCTAGTACTTTTGTATTTTATATATTCGTTTTTCGGAATAGACCGCAAAAAAGAATCCAGAATCGCATTATTAACATTATTCTCTGCAGGAATGTTTGGATTTTTGTTCTATGTTTTGAAGAATATCAACTCAGATGTATCTTATAATTTCAGCATTCAAATGTTTGAATTCCAGAACCCTGCATCTACGGCTCCAATGGGTTCCATTCATTTTTTGACATTCATCTGGATCTTGGTCGTGATCTTAAGAGAAAATATCAATGTAAGAAAGGGACTTTCATTTGAGCCTAATACAAATGCAATAATAGAAAAAGAAAGAGCCATCCAAATGTCCCGCAATTTCGGTTTGGCAATCTTACTGCATGGATTATTCTCTCTTACTTATACTTTTTACGGATTGGGTTATCTTTCTTTTTCCAATTTTCAATTGATACTAACTTCTGCCACAAGCTTGCAGCTCTTCTTTTATACGGTGCTGTATTTGAATTATTTCCCGGAACCTTCTTCTTTTATGATCAAAATACTAGGAGTTTCTTTGGCAACCGTATTGATTCTTCTTTGTGTGGTTGCTCGGATTAGTTTTGTACTGATCGAAAGTCATTATGACGAAGCAAAAAAAACGGAAATAGAAAATTTAAGAGAAAACCTAAAATTAGGCAGAGGTAATATTCTACCTAAGGATGTGTTGTATTTAATTTCCAGTTCGAACCCAAATAATACGTCTCGATCTGATTCTTCCGATAATAACGAAGGAGAATATATCTCCAAAAGAATGTACAGAGTATTATCTCTTCCTGAAAATAAACCTGTATACATTATCTGGTACACATTCTATTCGGAAGGCAGGATTTATGAAATAGGTTATCCTTATGAATCTTATAGCAAGATGATCCATTCTATCGTTTCGATCATAGCTTTGATTCTGATTTCTTCTTCCATATTTTTGATTCTTGCCCTTCCCTACTTGATCCGAAAAGGACTTAGAGATCTCACTACAGACCGAATTGCTCTATAACTTAGAACAACAAATACTTAAAAAACAAAATTTTAAAAATTTTCTAATTGAGAAGGAACCGTTATCTAGATCGGATCGGTCTACCCTCTGTATAATATCTATGCGAATAAGAACTATTCTCGTTTTATAAATTACTTTCTATAGGGAACCGATTAGTAATACAAAAGATCCAATCCGTTTAACAAATATTAGGCGGTGACGATTCAAATGAAAAGTTTACTTTTAGGGATAGCGATTTGTATTCCTGCAATGCAGATCATGGCAAAGGACACTTCTACTGACATAAGCCAAAACACAGCATGGACTATAAAGTTAGGAGCAGGACGAGGAGAAGTCCGAAACGAAAATAATGACTATGGAACGAGTTCCGCATATAGGATCTCTGCCGAGTACAATCCCAGATATTTCGGTTTGGAATTGGGAGCAACCAACTCGAACTACTCCATTAAAAAAATGGAAGAGTGGGACAAAAATATCGCTCTGATCTTTTCTGAAGGGCAACCTGTTTCCTATATCCAATATTTAAACTTCGGTAAAGCGATCGACAAAGGCGAGTTTGTGAAAATGAACTTCTTAGACATAGGTACTACATTCCATTTTCGTCCCGGCAAAACCTTGGATCCATACGTTTCTTTGGGAATCGGGATAGGAAGCTCGGATGCTAAATCTTATCGTGTTTTTGAAAGACTAGGCTTAAGGGCTAATTTTGAGAGAGCGTTTCTGTTTTTAGAAGCGGAAGCTTCTAATATTCATAGATATATTTCTGGAACCGATCTGGCTTACCAAGATTATAGTGCATGGATTGGAGTCGGTTCTTATCTAGGAACGATCGAATCTAAGGCAGAAACTCCGACAGATAACTCTCGCTCGGATAAGTTGGAGGCATTTGCCTTCCGATAAGGATTTTAACTAAGTAGCTTTCTCATCTGCTCCGTAATTGAGGAAGCTGCTTTTCCCGCTGCCTGAGCGAAATCAGGACCGGAAGAAGAAAATATAATACTTCTGGAAGAATTGACCAAGGAGTTCTTTCCACAAACGGAAATCACTTCTTCTAAGGAGGCACCTTGGGCTCCATATCCAGGAATCAAAAAGATACGATCCGGATGAGCTTTACGAATTTCTAATAATTCCTTAGGATGAGTGGCTCCGACGACCAGGCCCACATTTTTAGTAGGGAATTTTTCACTCAGAGCCGCGACTTCTCTGTATAAGGTCCGACCTGTTTCGGAGAATGTTTTTTTCTGCAATTCGGATGAATCAGGATTAGAAGTCAGACAAAGTAAGAATACCATTCTGGACTCGTCTTCGACAAAAGGTTTGATCGTATCAGAACCCATATAAGGAGAAAGAGTAAGCGAATCCACTCCCAATTCTTTGAAAAAGAACTTAGCATACTGTCTTGCAGTATTATCTAAGTCTCCTCGTTTTGCATCCGCAACGATCGGGATCTCAGGATAATTTGTTTTAATATGAGAGATCAGTCTTTCAAACTGTTCGATTCCTTTGGAACCGAACGCTTCGAAGAATGCAATATTCGGTTTATAAGCAACCGCATATTCTGCGGTAGCATCTACGATCTCTCTGGAGAATACGTAAAGTTTGTCAGAGGTTTTTTCTAAGGAAGGAGGAAGTTTAGTAATGTCGGGGTCGATTCCAACGCAAAGAAGGGAGTTTAATATCTCCCTTCTTTTTACGAATTTGGAATAGAAATCCATTATTTTCTTACGATGTACTCTTGCGCGAATGGAGGAAGAGTAAACGCAGCCTTATGGATTTCGGCAGAGTAGTATTTTAAACCTTTTGGAACTCTATTCGGATCAGGTTGAACCTTATAGGGATCCGGTCCTTTGGAACAATAAGTAAAACCTATAATTCCGGAAGGATAAGTAGGAACCACTGTGAAATAATATCCACAATGATCGAATACCTGAGGAATGAATTGGAATAATTCCTTAATTATTTTTCCGTGATAATAAAAACTTTCCGCCTGACTGGTGCAGATCCCGCCTTGTTTTAAGGAAGCAGCCATTGTCTCATAGAAAGGTCTTTTAAATAAAACTTCTGCAGGGCCGACAGGATCGGAAGAATCCACGCAGATCACGTCGAAGTATTCCTTATAATCCTGAACGTATTTAGCTCCGTCTTCGTATGCATGAACCACTCTTGGGTCCTTCATTGCATTTGCGATCTCCGGGAAGTATTCGTAACAAACGTCTACAACTCCCTTATCGATCTCACAAAGATGTACTTCTTTTACGGAAGGATGTTTTAGGATCTCACGAACGGTTCCGCCGTCCCCACCACCGATCACTAAAACTTTTTCAGGATTCGGATGGCTCATCATAGGAACGTGAGCGATCATTTCATGATACGCGAACTCGTCCGCTTCGGTCATCATGACCACTCCGTCAAGAGTGAACATTCTGCCAAAACTTTGGGATTCGAATACGTCTATTTTTTGAAAAGGAGTCTTACGAGAATGTAAGAACTCCTTCACTCTAATCTTGAGAGCCCTTCCGTTAGGTAACTCGAGGGTCTCGTCTAGCCAAAGTTCCAATAGTACCTCTTAGAAGCGGTTTGTTACTGTAAGACGCATTGCAGCGCCTTTGAAAAATTTGCGAGTAAACTCAGCCGCAACTTTAGGATCGTATCCTTTACAAGAGAAGATATCGATATAAGAAGTATTGGTATCGTTTGCGAAGTGAGCAGAGATACAAGAAGTCTCAATCAACTGCACCATGGAGTAACCGGCAACACGATCGTCTTCTCCGAAATATACCACTTGGGTTTCACCGAAACGTTTCATTTCGATTAGATCGCAGAGTTCGATTACGTATTGTTTGATTGCATCCGCGTCACGAATCAAAGCCGCGTCACAGCTTTCCAGATCGATGGAGGTAAGAAGTCCCCATGCTCCGTCTTTGAAAGGCTCGTATACTTTCAATTCAGGATCGGATTCGATCTTGGATTGGATATACGTAGGGAAACTTCCATTAAAACGTTTACGGACGATTTCTGACTCTTCGTTGCGAGCCCATGCGAGTTCAGGATTTTTCATCGCAGGATGATAAGTGATCTCTTGGCCGGCTTCGATGTCACGAAGAGCAACCAGAGTGATATCCCCCTGAAAACCGCAGTTTGCATCCGCAGATTGGCGGATATAATGAACGGAATCAATTCCGTCATCATGCAAAGGAGAAACCAGGTAGAAGTCCTTATGGACTCTATGAGGAGAAGAAAGTCCGGAAAGTCCTGCAAGTTCATTCTTATGAACTGCTTTTCCTCCCCAAACTGCTACAACTTCTCCTGCAGAGATAGTTTCCTTCGTGTAAAGGAAAGCTTCTCCCTTATCAGTGGTAGCGATTTCGATACTATTTCTTAGATAAGAAAAACGATTAACAATTTTAAGTTGGTCTTGGATCTTTAGGCTCATTCTCTGATACCTCTCCTCATTAAAGTTTGAAAATAAGTGAAGTCGACCCTTCCTCCCGGAGAGGGGAACTCGTCTTTATCAATTAGGGTGTTTCCGGCTCTGCCGGAGAGAAGATACTTATTTCCCAACTGGTTTGTGAGGTAGGTCTACGCCAAGTTTCAACAAACCGCGCTTCATTTCCACTACGGAGATGCTCTTCGAGCCGAAGCGTTCCTTGAGATATTCCAGAGCTGCCTGATTATCGATTAAGTCTCCGCAAGTGAAGACGTCGATAGCGCAATAACCGTATTCTGGCCAGGTATGTATAGCGAAATGGGATTCGCTCACGACAACCACACCGCTCACACCAAACGGGCTAAATCTATGAAAAACAGATTTAACTGTGGTGGCACCGGAGAGGTCGACTGCCTTCAACATGATATCTTCTACCAATTCGTGATTGTTGATGGTCTCGTAATCACACTCATAAAATTCTGCAATTACGTGCTTTCCCAATGCGTTCATCTACTGCCTGACACCTCCGAACCGATTTTGGTTTAGTAACCGAGCATGCGTATGACTATGTTTTTTTGTCAACTCTCTACGTAAATTTATATTTATTTTTTCTGTGCAGCTTTTTCTAAGATCGGAAGATCCTAAAAAGATATTACATTAGAATTTCCTGACGAGTCTAGTCTAAGAATCACATAAGGAGAATCATCATCAAAAATACACGAATTCAAAAATGGGTCCTTTTGAGCTTTTTCGGGCTTTTTTGGGGTATTTTAGGTACGCTGATTTATATAGGCAGAGATAAGTTTAGCTTCTGGAAAACTTCTTCTTTTGTTTTTCATTCCAAACAAGAAGCGATCGCGAGCGCAGAGAAGAACGAAAAAAAAGGAATCATACTTCTCTTAACTCCTAGAGCTTGCGGTGACTGTGGCGTAAGTACCACACTCCTAGAGGAATTAGATTCTTTAGGTTGGAGTATTGTTAGATTGGAAGAAGAAGATCCCGATTACGAAACCATCCTCTCCGACGATAGATTCTCAGAAATACTGCCGGCGATACAAGAATCTAAACCCGCGTGGGGAGTATTTAATTTGGGAGAGGAACTTTTGATCACGAGACCGGGATTGCCCAGCAGATCGGATCTAGAAACGATTTTGTAATAAAGAAGAAGCCGCAATGGGCTTCTTTCCAAATTTCAATCTCCCTTTTTCAGGAATTCGGAGATGGAGTTCTTGTCCTTCTCCAATGAATGTCTATGGATCTCTTCGATCACTGTTTCAATCACGGAGCCCATTAAGAATACTCCGGAGTTGACTTTAACGTCGTAACTTCTCTCGGATTCACCAGGACCAATCTCCTTGTATACGGAGAACCCTTTGATGGTGACTATGGAATCGTTTCCCGGAGGAGCGATCGTAAATTCATGGGTATTTGTAGAGATATCGAATACGGAATCTTCCAAAAGAGAAGGATCCGAAAGAAGTGTAGCAAGCACCTTTGGCAGGGATTCGGCTAACTTTACCTTTCTTTTTTGGTAAACTTTGTTTCCCTCTTTTCTTTCCTCCAATAATTCCACGTTTTTCAATTCGGGGAATCTATCTAAATATTTGTATCTATCTTCTCTTGCTCTGAGTAGATCTTGGAGGGGAACTGGGAAAGTTTGTACTACTTTATATTGTTTCATCCGGGGTTCCTGAGGAATTTGATTAGCCGTTTCTCGGGCAGTCTGTTTGTATTTCCCCGCTCGGGAAACCCTTTTTTCCTCTCGGTCGAAAGGAAAAATCCGAATGACAGACAGGCCGTAAAAGGGGCTCATGACTGGAGATCCTGCGCTAATTTCAAAGAATGAAAGACAGAACTTGGATAGAACTTTCCAGAGCGGCGATCTCAGCGAACCTAAAAAATTTTCGCGCCCTTCTTTCCACTAAGACCTTACTGACTGCAGTCATCAAATCCAACGCTTACGGTCATGGACTTTTAGAAACTGCCGAGCTTGCTTTTCAAGGAGGAGCGGATCTTTTCGGGGTAAACTCTTTGGAAGAAGCAAAACTTCTCCGTGGAAAATATCCTGAGTTTAAGATCTTGATCATGGGGGAAACTCCTGGCCTCGCGGAGAGGATCTCCGAAGTATCGGACCCGAATTTTTGGATCATAGTATCACGAACCGAAGAAGTAAGAATTTTAACAAATTGTAAACCTTCTCCTAAAATCCATCTGAAGGTGGATACCGGAATGGCTCGTTTAGGTTATTCGGGCACGGACTTGGAAAGAACACTTTCCGAAATCAAATCGGAAGGATTGAAGATAGACGGGATCGCTACTCATTTCGCCAGTACAGAAGATGTGTTAGAGCAGAAGTATTCCAAAGAACAAATGAAAACTTTTTCGGAAGCGATCCTTCTCGCAGAAAAGTTCGGATTTAAAAATTTAGTCAAACATGCGTGTGCTTCCGCTTCTACCATGTTATTTCCGGAAGCTCATTATGATTTGGTTCGTGTGGGAATATCTCTCTACGGTCTTTGGCCGAGTTTACAGACTAGACTTTCCTTACATCTAAGCGGCAAAAAAGATTTTAACCTTTCTCCGGTTCTTTCTTGGAAGACTAGGATCGTTCATATCAAAACCGTTCCGGAAGATAGTTTTGTGGGGTATGGTTCTACTTACCAAACAAGTGCGTCAACTCGGATCGCAGTGGTCCCTGTAGGTTATTATGAAGGCCTCGACCGAAAACTTTCCAATAATGGAGTCATGCTTGTAAACGGGAAAAGAGCAAAGATTCTAGGAAGGATCTGTATGAACATGACCATGTTGGATATCACACATATCCATGATGCGGAAATCGGGGATGTGGTCACGATCTTAGGCAAAGAAAGAGAAGAAGAAATCTCCGCAGATGACCATGCAAATTGGACTTATACGATCAATTATGAAGTTACCACTCGGATCAGCGAGTCGGTCCCCAAAAAAATAGTAGAGTAAAAAGAGAAGAGGAACTGCATGACTTCCATTTCCGAAAAAGAAAGTTCGAAACAAGTTCAGCCTGTATATACAACTAAGACTTATAGTTTTATGATCAAAATTGTATTCAAGGCGAGAAGAATTCTATTCGATGCTTTCGAAGAACATTTTCCTGCAAGTAATCCTAAAAAAATCCTAGATGCCCCCTATCCGTCCATTCTAATGGCCAATCATGTTTGGGAGGGAGATGTTCCCGCTCTTGCGGCCGTTTACCCGCATGTTCATCCTTCCATTAAATTCGCGATCCCAGCCAGAGAAGATATATTGGGAAAAGATTTTTTAGTGAAGGAATTCAAACCGAAAGGGCTTCTCAAACTTATCTTCTTACTCATAGATAAATCTGGACTTATTCCTAAATATATGGATTATATCGGTTGTGTTCCGATCAAAAGACCATTCAGAGACAATGCAAGAGAACTTTTGAAAAAGGGACTTTTGAGGGATATGGTAGACCAAGAATGGGGTTATCTATCCGACAGAATTTCAGAAGGTAGAAATCTTTTCCTTTTTCCGGAAGGAGTTTTTAACCAAGATGGGTATATGGCTCAGGTGAAAAAGGGAGTCTTTTTTCTCAGATCTAAATTCAAAAATTTGAATTTTACATCTTTCACTTTGACTTACGATTATTTCTCTTCCAAAAAATCGGAACTCCATATAGGTTATGGGGGACAATTCCCGATTCCGGAAAATGCAGACGCAGATCAGGTTTCGAGTATAGTAAAAGAAAAATTAGGAAGCGGTTATACGATCACGGCCGGAAATTTGGCTTCTTATATGGTCCTAAAATTCGAAGGAAAAGCAAAGGAAAGTAAGGAGAAATTATTTTCAATTCTACTATCCTTAGCGGAGAAGATCAAGAATACTCATCCTGAAATTTATATTTCCGAAAAATTCAAAACGGAAGCATTGAAACATGCATTCGATTCTTTTTTAGAGAAGGCCAAAAAAGGTGGGTTCGTCCAATTAGAAGGAAATGATATAGTTTTTTTGGAAAAATTATTTCAGATCCCGAAAGATCTTCATAATTTAAAGAAAAAAAATCTGGTCTTATATCACAGAAACCAACTCACGTACCATCTTCCTAAATTGGATACGGTTTGGTCCACGATCAGCGCCTGAGGAGTAATATTTGGCATTTTGGAAAAGATTTGTTTCCCGTAAAACTAGGGTAGAGAACTGGATCACTAAACCCGGAGTTCTGGAAAACAGCGTACGTAAAAGTTTACATTTTTTATTTAGATCCAGCTTAGAGGAAATTTTTCCGGAAGATCTTTCACTCTCTCCTTCTGCTTTGGGACTCGTCCGTCTTCCTGAAGAAAAACTAAAAGTTTTGGCAGAAGAATTTCCAATAGAGAAGGCATTCCCCTACTCTTCCGCGGATGAATTCCTTTCCGAAGAATCTATGAATTCTATCGTAGAATTTATAGCAGGGACACAGGCTGCTCCTTCTAAAAATCTAATCCTAGGAATTTTGAATCAACCTGAAGTTCAGGCGATCTTCTCCCAAGGATTGGAAAAGGTTTTAAACGAATTTCATAAAAAGATAAATCCTTTGCATGGGGTTTTCCAAGCGGCAGGTTTGGAAAAACAAATCTCTCAATTCCTATCTTCCTTATTACCTACGTTTACAGAAAGGATTGCTGATTTCGTTTCCATAGGTTCGGGAACTAAAGAGATCCAAGCAGTGATCCGAAACACTTTAAAAATACTTTTCCAAACAGGTTTTAACGATCTAGGAAGATTAGAAACTTCCAGATTCGGTGCGGGAACGGATCGGATCAGAAGAGCGATCGCAAGCGATGAAAAAGTTCGTGGAGCGATGGAAAATTTATACTCAGTCAGCAGAGATACATTACTGAATCATTATAGAAAAGAAACTTTGAAAGAATTTATAGGACTTTCGGAACCTGAATTGGATCTATGGATCAGTAAAATTTCCGAAGATCTAGCGTCTAATATTAGAAAGGTCCATTCTAAAAGATCCCTTTCTCCTTTAGTTCTCGATATACTTACGGATATTTTGGGATGAAGAAGGTAATTTCCACCATCCAAAACGCATTAGAATACCTGGATAAACTAGGGCCTCAAAAATCCTTCCAGTTATTCCGTAATTTAGGTTATGAAGCGTTGTTTTCTATTTCGGAAAAGGTGGATCATAAAAGACTTTTATTCTTAAGCCAAAATCTGAGTGAACAGGAAATCGTTACTCTTTTACAATCCATCCAAGAATCGGTCCTAGTAGACCTGATTCAAAATACAGTTCCATCGGATCTTGTGTATTATGTAAAACATTTAGGATTCAAGGATCTGAAATTTTTAGCGGAGTCTATCTCTCCTTTAGATGTTTCTAAGATCAATAATACAATCGGCTCTAAAACGATCGTAGAAATCTTAACGAATATCGGGCCGGATTCTGCGATTGCTTATTTGAATGCCATAGGTATAGATTCTTTTCTGGAACTGACAAAAACTCTGCCGGTAAAAGATTTCGTTCCTTTAACCAAGGCTTTAACTCCGCAAGAATGTGCGGAATGGATCCGCAAAAGATCTATCTCGGAGATCCCGGCCTTGCTGAAATCTTTGGGAACTAAAAACGCGGTAGGCCTTTTACAACAAATAGGCTTTCAAAAAGTAATTTCTATTCTTTCCGTTTTGAATCAGGAAGAACTTGTGCATCTGATCCGCACATTAAATAAAATGAAATTACCTTCGGTAAGAAAACCGGCCGCAAAAAAAGGTAAAGTCCCTCAAAACAAAAGAACTTCCAAAAGAAAACGTAAAAGTCTTTAAACTCAATTTCCTTTTTGGGCAGAAATCACTTCTTCCCTACTCTTAGAAAGTCCATCCAATCGTTCCTTTAAAAGTTTCTCATATTCTAGATTGGCACTTTTAGGATTTTCTCCCACTAATTTTTGGTAATTTTCCATCCCATACTTCAAGATCTCCAACATGTCGTCGGATCTTTTTAGTTTTGTATTTAGGTAGAAGGACATTTCTTCTTTCGAAACGTCCTTTCTTTCTAAAATTTCTCTTTGTACTCTATAATAATGATCTTCATTCTCTTTCTTTTTAGCGGTTTCTTCTTCCGAAAGTTTTTTAGGAATTAGAGAATTGTTTGGGAATTTTTCGGTAAGAGGTTTGAATCTTTCGTAAAGTTGATCGTATAATTTTGCTCTTTCTTCCGGACTTAAACTTTCTAAATACGATTTTGTTTTAGTAGGTTTGGAATCAGGCTCAGAAACGACTGCGACAGGGCCGGCTACGGTTTCTTCGACATGTCCCGAAAAGTCTAAGAAGGATCCTCCTTCAAATAAAGAATTTTCTTTTCTAGTCAAGGTCTCTTCCGAGAGTCCGCCTTGGTAATATGTGTTTTCTTTTGCAGAAGGTTCCGGAAATAGAAGATAAAAAATTCCGATCAAGGAGACGATGAATACGGATAGGATTAGATATGTTCTTTTTTGATTCATTCAGAATACAAAGGTAAAATCACCTTAAAAATGCTGCCACCTTTTTGGTTTGGCTCTACGATGACTTCTCCTCCCATTTTATTAATTAAAGTTCGACTGATAGAAAGCCCGAGTCCGGTACCTCCCACGGTTCTATTCCTTTGGTCCGGTATCCTAAAAAATCTTTCGAAGATCAGTTCTTTGTATTTAGGATCTATTCCGATTCCTGTGTCCGTAAATCGAACCTCTACTTTTTTATCCGCAAGCTTTTTAAGAGAGACATCGATCCCGCCTTTTTCCGTATATTTTATCGCGTTGACGAAAAAATTCGTGACGATTTGTGAAAATTCGAATCTCACTCCTTTTAGTTTCAACCCGTCAGAAAAATTAGTAGTAACAGTCAGTCCACTTTCGGATGCGGAAGGAGAATTGATATACAATACTTCTTCGATCACAGTTAACGGATCGAAAATTTCGTACATCTCTTCGGAAGTTTGAGAATCCTTCTTTTCCAATTGGAGAAGGTTATCTATCAGAAAATTCAATCTTCTCACATTCTTGCGGATCACGTCGGTCATTTCCTTCTGATCCTTGTCTAAAGAAAGCTGATCATTCGAAAACAGAAGATCGAAATATCCTTGGATATTGGTCATTGGAGACCTAAGTTCATGAGATATATTGGATATAAATTCGTGTTTGATCTTCTCGGATTCCAGAATTAATGCATTATCATTTACTTGGATCTGATAAAATCTTTTGGTTTCAGCACTGAATCCGGTTACGCTCAAACCGACAGAAAATTTAGTACCATCTTTTAAGATCAAACCTGCTTCCGGAATGAAAGTCATGTTTTGGTCCTTCCCTCCGGGAGATTTTAATTCCGTTTGTTCCAAAATATCCGGAAGAACTCTTGCTAGTCTTATATTCTTAATCTCGGAGGTTTGGTATCCGGATACTTCTCTGAATCTTCTATTTGCATCCACGATCATTCTTGTGTCTGCGTTTACTATGATCATCGCATCTGTCGCAAACTCGAACATATAACGATATCTTTCTTCCGTGGTTTGGCGTTTCAGGTCGCTTATATCCAGTCTTGTTTCCAAGAGATAATTGTCTTCAGAAAGTCTTTTATTCTTCTCTTCTATATCGCGGATTTCTTGATTCAAATAATCTAATATTGCATTCACTGTGGAACGAATAAAAAGGTACGGACTTTTGGGAAGTTGTGTGTCCAGAGAAACTTCTCTTCTTCCTAAAAAGAGAGAAAGTGCCAATTCTTTCATTTCAGAGACCAAACTTCTGAGCGGAGAAATATCTTTTACCATATTTCCGAACTTTGCTTTTCCGTTGGAATAATAACTATGATAGAGTTTGGAATTTGTCTGTTTGATCGAAGAAGGAAATTTAGGAAAAGGATTATCCGCAACTGAATGTGCCAGATTTTCTAAGACCTTTTTACCTCCGTCCAATCCAGGAAATGTTTTTCCGTACATTTCCATCACGAAACGTACATCTTCGAAAGAAGGCATTCCGGATAAAATTTTTCCAAGCTCGGGCACTGGCCTTCTATAAAATCCGTCCAGTTCTCCCGGCTTCCAAGGACAAGGACCTACCCAATCTGCCACGAATGAATCTCCTTCGTAAGCGACATGATTTGCTAAATCTTCCATTGCCTTTTTGATAGCTCTGGAAACTCTATTTGCTTCTTCCGGAAATTTAGAAGCGAATCTTCCAGTGAACACGAGCATATTTGTAGGTAAATAATATGGCGGAATTTCGTTTTCCACCGTGAGGCAGTAGCCCTTCTCCCCAAAAAATGGATACTCTTGTAAAGAAGCGGCCGCCCCCAAACACTCCGCACGAATGAACTCATGAGCGAGTAATGTAGGCCTTGTTGTTAGATAAGGTACTGGTTTTCTGCGATGATAATTTTCGGAACGGAAAAATTCCTCTGCTACGAACCTATCCAATGAATACGGATGTAAAATCGGTAAAAAACTATGATACGAATCTCGGATAGATTCGGCTTCCATATAAGATGCGGAATAAAATCCATGCACCAAACAGGATAAAATGATCCCTCTATAAAAAGTCCAATGGGGAGAAGTTTTTTTGAGCTGTTGGTGTGCCCATGCGGTGAAAGGAATTTCTCCCGCTTCTGCCCTGCCTTCTCTCAGGTGAGCGAGAACTGCTTCGTAACTTTTAAGTGCGCGCACTCTGACGAGTACATCTTCTTCTTCAAAGTATCCTCGGCTGAAGGCCAGAAATACCGGAAAGGCTGTGAGCCTTGGTGTTGTGACTATCTCTATTTCTATCACGCGGTCTATCGTTCTTAAGCGCCGGGTTTTTTCAAGAAACCCTTGGATTTCCTTTCTAAAACCTGTAAAAAAGACTAAACGGATCCAAGTTTTCGTCCGAGAGACATAATAAGGATGTGAAGATTAGCCAGTTTGGCTTAGGTAGGAACTCCAGAAGGCCTGTATGAAATTAGATGATTTAGAATCTTATCGCAGAATTGTCTCCAGAATGGAGGAAATCCAAGGAATCACCGAGAGATTTCAGCCAAGACCTCCTGCCCAGGAAGGAGATCCTTCACCTCAAAAAATCGAATCAGAATTTTCCCAAGAGTTGGACGCCAAAATGAAGGGAATTTTCTCTCAGGAAAATGATCCGACTCCCAAGGACCTAACCAGTATTATAGAAAGGGAATCTTATAAAAACCATTTAGATCCGAACCTCGTCAAGTCTGTGATCAAGGCAGAGTCCAATTTTAAACCGAATGCAGTTTCTTCCAAGGGCGCAATCGGTCTGATGCAGCTCATGCCCGGTACCGCGGATATTTTAGGTGTCGAAAATCCTTTTGATCCGGAAGAAAATATCGCAGGCGGGACTAAGTTCCTTGCGGATATGATGAAAAAATTCGGAAATTCCGATATGGCAATCGCGGCTTATAACGCTGGGCCGGGAGCAGTCCAAAAATACGAAGGAATCCCTCCTTATAAGGAAACGAAAGATTACGTAAAAAAGGTAAATCGTTTCTGGAAAGGAGAGTATTAAGAAAGTTTTAATAGTACTTTTTTAATTCTCCGAACAAACAAGAAGTTAATTCGGAACAACTCGCCATCTTCGTTGGCTGAAGACATACCTGCATTTTGTCGAAATGTTTCCTGCAACCTCTTAAACAGGCGTTTTCCACCTTATACAATTGGTCTTCAGAAGTTTGTGGAAATTCTTGCTTAGTACATTTCGCAAGATTATCGCAATAATCCAGGCAAATTTCTTTTCCTTCCCATTCCATACCGGACTGGACTACAGTTCCTCTGGAATATTTGAAGGCGATAAATGTGCCCACGGCCAGACCCAAAACGAAAATGGGAAGATAAGGGAAAATTTTTCTAAAAGAGATTGGGCTCATCGACTCTCCAATTCGGAATTCTTATTCCAAGAAGGCCTATAAAAATACACGTATTCCTTCCCTTTCGTTGGGCTCAGGAGTTCCTTCAGGGTAACATCTCTTTTCCAAACTGTTTGCGTTTGGAGAAGCTGGTATCCGGATGGAATGGGGTTCGGCTCTTGGAAAAAGACAAGGTATCTATTTCCATCCACACAATTCCGATCCGCACCCGGAACAGAATGAGTGATTTCCGCACCTGGGATTGCGTTTCTAAAAGTAAGAGCAGTCCAAGGATTTTCCGAAACTATACAAATCTGTTTTGCGTTCGTGAATGGTCCATTCTCCGGAATCTCACTTAGGTTCACTCTGGGAAGAATGGAAAATTGGATATAAGAGAGTAAACCTGCTGCGAGAACTAAGTTCAATGTCGCGGTGGAAGGAACTCCCTCCCTGTTGGCTTGGATCCTTCTGCCCCATAAAAAAATCAAAAGTAAGAATATTGTGAATATCAATTCTGCCCAGATACTTTGGCCCAGAAGAATACCAAAACTCCACATTCCGACTAAAACCAAGGCGCTGATTCCGAAAGAGAAGAAATAGTTCAAAGATAATAATCTCGAGAATTGATATTCCTTTTTTCGAATGAAGAATAATCCGATCCCCAAAAATGCTAAGGGAATCAAAGGGAGAAGGTAATAAAAATCCTTACGGTTCGGTGCCAGGTGGACCAAGCAGATGGCGAGAATTGCCCAGAGGTAGGAACTCCCGACCACTTCTCTCAAAAACTTCGGCTTGTAGAATAATTTGGAATAGAATCCGAAGAACACTGCCAGGCTAAAAGGAAAACTATAAAGTAAAAATCCAATCGGGATAATCCACTCCGACTGGTTAGCTGTCGCGGTAGAAAATTTCCCAAGGTTTTCTGTGAACAGAAAGATTTTTAAGAATTCTTTTCCTAATTCTGAATAAGAAAGAAGGACTAGAATCCAAATTATCGGAACGACCAAAGAAGAAAGATGAAAGATGATGTGAGAGAGGAGTTCCTTCCAAATTCTTTTTTTGCCTGACCATCCCCCGTTTGAGTGAAGAAGGAAAATCCCAATAATAGAATAAGATCCTAAAATGATCCCGCTATAAACTTGGAATACGGGGCCTTTCACTAGAATTGCGATTCCGGAGAAGAAACCTCCAAGAAATAACCAGATTCGTTTCTTAGAGAGCCTGAATTCTAAAATCGTGACAGAAACTAAGATGATGAAAAATGTCAATAAGGACTCCATCATCACTAATCTAGAGAATTTAAACACTCCGAGAGTCAGAGTATAAGCAGAAGAGATTGTAAACGCTAGTTTAGGACTTCCTCCTGCCCTTCTAATTCCTAAGTAAATTAGAACAGAGGACCCGAAAAAAAGTAGAAAGGAAGGAAATCTTTCCGCAAAAAAGCTGACGCCGAAAAGACTGTCTGAAAAAATTCCGAGCCAAAATAGCACGGGCGGTTTGTAGAGATTTAAAACACCTTCGAATTTAGGAAAAAGATAGGAAGAAGAGGCTAAACTCTCACGGATCGTAGCGATATGCATCGTTTCGTCCCCTTGAGTTAAGATTGCATTCCCTCCGGATCCGGGAAGTAGAAGGAATACGTTTAACAAAATGAGCAGAGAAACAAATATTCTATCTCTATTGAAACTTTTTTTAAAAAACGAATTCCAAACCATAAATTTGAAGAAAGTTCCCTTTTTTGCGGGATCTCAATCCGGAAGGATCAAAAAAACCGCATGTAATCATTCACTTACTTATCACCATATTGTGAAAATAAACGGAACAGGCAAGATTAAAGTGGATCTAAAAAGTAAAAATGCGCTTGGCTGATTAGTCGAAGGTCGGGATACATCCCATATAGGCAGTTAGATGGTTCGAACCCCTAAAAAGAAGGTCAAAAAAAGTAAGGCATCCAAAGCAGGTGCTCACGGCTCTCATAAGGGCCCTAAAAAAAGAGACCGAAAGGCAACTGAAACAGCTTTGATGAAGGCTGGGATACAAGTTTTTGCCAAAAAAGGATATGATGCGGCTACCACAAAGGATATCGCCAAGTCTGCAGGGGCGAACGAAGCTCTTATCATGCGTTATTTCGGCGGGAAGAAGGGCCTTTTAGAAGCAATCCTAACTCGAACCGACGACCTAGGTGATTCGTCTACGGGAAAAAAAGAAATAGAAGCGAAGCCGGATCTTAATTTGAATGAGGCATTGGTCGAGTCCATTACAGAAAGATGTTCCGATTTCAAACATTATTCCGACTTCATGAAAGTTGCAGTCAGTAGAATCATCTTAGACCCGGATGTTAGTAGAATTATCCAAACTAAAATTTATACCAAGGCTCTCCCGGAAATGATACAGGAGCTGGAAAAATTCAAGAAAGGCGGAGAAATCGATCCTAAAGCGGATTTGAAATCGGTTGCATTCGGAATTTCTTCTTTAACTTTCGCGTTAGGGTTTATGGCCCAGGTGGTTTATAAAATTCCGGAATCGGAAATCAAAGCCACTATCAAAGAGATGGTGAGGATTTTACAGAAGGGTCTAAAGCCGGACTCTAAATAAAAAGCCGAGACCACTCAATGGCCTCGGCTTCTTTCAGAAAAGTTTTACTTTTTGCCGCCGATCAGATTCAAAGCGCTTCCCGCCTTAAACCATTCAATCTGCTGAGCATTATAAGTGTGGTTTACTTTAAATTCGTCCTTACTTCCATCTTTATGATGTAAAGATAGAGTCAGAGGAGTTCCTTCTTTAAAATCAGTAAGTCCGATAATATCTATTTTATCGTCTTCTTGGATCTTATCGTAATCCGCTTTATCTGCAAATGTCAAAGCAAGCATCCCTTGTTTTTTCAAGTTTGTCTCATGAATACGAGCAAATGATTTTACAAGAACCGCTCTTACTCCTAAGAATCTTGGCTCCATAGCAGCATGCTCTCTGGAGGAACCTTCTCCGTAGTTCTCGTCTCCGATCACTATGGAACCGATTCCTTTTGCTTTGTATTGGCGTTGTACTTTAGGAACCTCGTCGTAAGATCCGTCCAACTGATTTTTCACGCTGTTGATCTTCTCGTTGAAGATATTCGTAGCTCCAATCAAAAGGTTATTCGAAATATTATCCAAATGCCCTCTGAATTTCAACCAAGGACCCGCCATAGAAATATGGTCAGTCGTACATTTTCCTTTTACTTTGATAAGAAGGTTCAATCCTTTTAGATCAGTGCCTTCCCATTTAATGAAAGGAGCGAGCAACTGTAAACGATTGGATTTAGGATCTACAACCACTTGCACGCCAGAACCGTCAGCTGCTGGAGCTTGGTAGCCAGCATCTTCTACATCGAATCCTTTCTTAGGAAGTTCGTCTCCATTTGGAGGATCTAATTTTACCTTCTCCCCTTTTTCATTGGTAAGAGTATCATTATTCGGATCAAAAGTAAGATCTCCCGCAATCGCTAATGCAGTTACTAGCTCCGGAGAGCCCACGAATGCGAAAGTGTTCGGGTTACCGTCGTTCCTAGATTGGAAGTTACGATTGAAAGAGTGAACGATCGTGTTCTTCTCCTTCTTATCCGCGCCTACCCTGGACCACATTCCGATACAAGGGCCGCATGCGTTCGCAAAAACTTTTGCTCCGATCTTTTCGAAAACTTTAATAAACCCGTCTCTCTCTATCGTGAAACGAACTAGTTCAGAACCTGGGGTGATTGTGAACTCAGCCTTAGGTTTTAAGGATTTTTCTGCAGCTTGATTAGCAAGAGAAGCCGCACGAGCAATATCTTCGTAAGAAGAGTTTGTGCAAGAACCGATCAAACCCACTTCTACTTTTGTAGGCCATCCGTTCTTCTTAGCTTCTTCTTTCATTTTAGAGATAGGAGTAGCTAAGTCAGGAGTGAAAGGTCCGTTCAAGTGAGGTTCCAACTCAGAAAGGTTGATCTCGATCACTTGGTCGAAAAATTTATCCGGATTTGCATAGACTTCTGGGTCAGCGGTGAGGTGTTCCTTCACCCCATTCGCTAAATCAGCGATATCCGCTCTATTTGTGGAACGAAGATATCTTTCCATAGACTCGTCATAAGAGAATGTAGAAGTAGTTGCTCCAATTTCAGCTCCCATATTGGCGATAGTTCCCTTTCCAGTACAGGAAAGAGAAGTAGATCCTTCACCGAAGTATTCTACGATTGCACCTGTTCCGCCTTTTACGGTAAGAATTCCAGCTACTTTTAAGATAACGTCTTTTGCAGAAGTCCAACCGTTTAGTTTTCCAGTTAACTTCACTCCGATCAGTTTAGGCCATTTAAGCTCCCAAGCAAGACCAGCCATAACGTCGCAAGCGTCCGCTCCACCGACCCCGATTGCAACCATTCCCAATCCGCCGGCGTTCACCGTGTGAGAGTCCGTTCCAATCATCATTCCTCCGGGGAATGCATAATTTTCTAATACTACTTGGTGGATAATTCCAGCTCCGGGTTTCCAGAAGCCGATCCCGTATTTGTTAGAAACGGAAGAAAGAAAGTCATATACTTCTTTGTTTTCGGTTGAGGCAGTCGCTAAGTCTGTAGAGGAACCGATTTTCGCTGTGATCAAGTGGTCACAATGTACTGTGGAAGGAACAGCTACCTTACTTCTACCTGCGGACATGAATTGTAATAAGGCCATCTGCGCTGTTGCATCCTGCATTGCAACGCGGTCCGGGGCAAAATCAACGTAAGATTTTCCTCTTTCGAAATTGGAGGAAGGAGTTCCTTCCCAAAGGTGAGAATAAAGAATTTTTTCGGTCAGAGTGAGTGGTCTGCCGACCACTTCTCTGGCTTTTTTAACCAGGGTCCCGAGTTTTTCATACCGGGCACGAATCATATCTATATCAAATGCCATTGTCATCTCCGATGATGGTTTCATCGTCTCTTAGGGTCGGGGTGCTTGTATAGGATTTTTCAGCCAAAAGGACAATTTTAAGAATACGGAATATCCGTTTACTATTAGATTGGATGGAGAATAAAGAGAAATGTCTGGAGTTCCTACCAGAAATTGAAGTAGAAAAGTGAAACGGGAAATAATTCCCCTTTCACTTAACGATTAGGATGTCCACTCGTCTGTTTTTTTCCTGACTTTGTCTCTTCCCCTCTGGAGAAGAAACTATCTGAGAACCTTTCGCCTCCAAAATGAAACGAGAAGTTTCCAAGCCATTCCCAAGTAAATAGTCCCTCACCATCTCGGCCCTAAGTTGAGAGACCTTCAGGTTTACCTCTTCAGTTCCTTCGGAAGAAGCATGTCCAATCAGAACTGCCTTAACGTCCGAATTTTTTTTGAGAAGAAAAGTAAGAGAATCCAAGATCCTTCTTTGAGACTGGGGAACTTTTATATCATTTTTATCAAAAAGGATAGGAGAAGATTGGATCTTAGAAGCAAGCTCCCCATCTTTTCCGGAAAAATTAGCAGATTCGTGTTTCTGTGAAAAGAAGCCAAAAATACCTTCTTTTTCCGAAGAGGAAGGAGAAGTTTCCTTCTTCTCCTCAACTTGTGGAGGTTTGCTTTCTTTAATTTCTTCCGTATGAGTATGACTGACGGATTTTTTTCCGTTGTTACGGAAGGCATAATAGATCCCTATTCCAAAGCCTCCGAGAATAATAAGAGAAAGGACCAAAACAGGAATACGATTCTGTTTTTTTGCCTGGCCTGCGGAAGGTGTCGGAATATATCCTCTATAAGGTGCGTCTGAGTGTTGAGAGCTCATGAGACTAATCGCTTCATCGTGAGAAGTGTATTCCTCTTGCGGAGAAGATTTAGTATGAGAAGATTTTTCTGCAGCCCATTTGCGAATTTCAGTACGAAACCATTCGTCAGCTTTTGTAGTAAATTGAAAATTCTCACGAACATATTCCATCGTTTTCTTTTCGATGTCCGTATAGGTATTGTTATCCTTTACGGCATTAAGAAGTTTTTTTGCATCTGCGATTGAAATACGGCCGTCTTTTTTACCTGAGGTAGCCTTCTCTGCCAACTCAATCAGGCCCCGATCATATTTTTTGCCTTTTATAGTGACGTAATAATTCTGCTTCTTAGTCATATTCTCCGTCCGCACTAAAGGCCAGGGATCTTTTCATTCTAAAAACCCTTCTCAGGCAAGTCGAATCTTAAGTTAATTTGATAGACAATCCGTGCAACAAAAGTTTTGCGAGGCCTATATTCATTATCGAACTATCCATGACGCTTTCTTAATTCTAAATGAAGTCAAAGTAGAATAAAATCCACCGTTTTCAAATTTCTTGCCAATATGGGCTAACTTCCGAGAGGGAGTTCCTTCCTAAAAGTACCATTAGAAGACGATCCAATCCAATCGAAATTCCTGAACATTCGGGAATCCCTCTTTCCAAAGCCTGAAGGAACTCCTCATGAAGAGGAAAAACTTCCTTCCCTAACTTTCTTCTCAGCTCTTGCTCTTTTTGAAAACGAGCTTTCTGTTCTATCGGGTCCAAGAGCTCGTAAAATGCGTTAGCTAATTCTATTTTCCCGAAATACAATTCGAATCTTTTAGCCACCCCATCTTCAATTCTAGACAAAGCAGCCATTTCTGGAGGATAGTCATAGATGAATTGGAATTCCGAAGTGAAATTCGGTTCCAATAAGTTTAAGAATATTAAAAAAAAACAGTCTTCATATTCCATGGAATCGAAAGAGAGATTTGTCAAAGACAACTCGGCTATTTTTCGTTCCAACGAGTCTCTGTCCCAAGTTATGCCTGTCCAATCGAAGAGGAGTTCCTTCACTGACTTTCTTTGAAAGGGCCTGTCAGGAAGAGGGAGGCTCAGTTCGTTAGCAATCCATCGAATTAATTCTTCAAGAAGGTTCATTGCCTGGTGCAAATCGTCGCCTACTTGATAAAATTCCAGCATGAGGAATTCGGCTGTATGGTAGGAACTCCCTTTCTCCCCAGAGCGAAAGGTATGTGCAATTTCGTATACCTTTCCTGCTCCCAAAGATAACGCTTGTTTAAGAGAATATTCAGGGGAAGTAATAAGGTACCCCTTCTCCTCACCGGACGGAGATCCTACCAAAAATGGATCCAAATAAGGCTCCATTCCAGGAATTTTTTTCAAGGAGGGCGTATCAACCTCGAGGAATCCCTTTTCATGAAAAAAAGTTCTCGTAGCATGCAAAAATCTTGATCGAAATGACAATATTTCTAAGTTATTCAGCTTCATCTTTGAATATGATCTTACGAAACAGTAAACTAATCCTTTAGAAAGGGAAACGATAGTGGAGTATACCCGAAAATACAATTTTTTCGAAATAAGAAAAAAGCCAAAGGCTGTAGAAATTGAACCACTTCTTTCCGAAGTAAACGATCAAGTATTGAGCGAGTTGAATTCGGTTTTGGCGATGGCTTTTTATGAAACAAATCGCCATGTAAAATTGGAAATATCTAAATTTGATACGTTGCCATTCCCAGTAATCGAGAAACTAATCAAATACGCCTTAGATCTACGTGAAAAGAACCGAGTGTTAATTCTCTCAAAACCTAGACCTCCAATTCGAAAATACATTAAAACCTTCTCTTTAGAAGAATTAATTCTGGTCCTCTGACCTTCTTCTTCTTTCCGGAACATTCCAAGCATGAAAGGATAATTTTAATCTAAGATTTCCGAGCAGCAAAAGAGTCCTAGCGCTCAATGTAGTTTCTTCCATATTACCGTTATTAAATTCAACAGAACAATATAGTACGACATTATGTTTTTCGCAAAAACTTTGAAATTCTTTGCGGTGCGGAGCGATTCTTTCCAATAATTCTTGGATATGATCTTCCAGGGGAGAGCTTGCATCTCTCTTGGAGTGGATTTGCCACAAAGAAGAAGCTACAGATTTTCCGGAAATGGCAGGAACTCCTTTATTTACCGACAAGTCCGGTCGAATTCCAAGAGTTCGAGTGACTTCGTGAACATCCAATCCAGGTTCCGAAACCGCAATGAGAGCCCAACTCCGGGGGAAAGAAGGGTTACTATATTTCATAAACTGTCCAAAACCAGACTTTTCACATTAAGAAATAAGAATTCTCTGGAAATGCCATTAAAGATAAACAGCAAAACCTTCAAAAACGGCAAACATAAAGCATTTTTCGAATTTTTGTTTTTCAATCAATACATTTAAAATCCCATTTTTTGCTATGTTACAATTTTGGTGGGAATAATATGTTGTAATGAGGTTAAATTTAACATCCAATACACCTGAGGCGCTTATGAAGAATATTCTGGTAATTGAAGATGATCCGGACATCGGGAATTTAATACGAAAGTCATTGGATTCAGCTCATTACCGAACCACCATTCAAACTTCTGGCGAAGAGGGCCTTAAATACTATAAGGCAAACCACCCCGACCTTTTAATTTTAGATCTTTCCTTACCAGACATTGACGGGATGGACGTATGTCGAACCGTGCGACGATCTGACGAGAATACCCCTATTTTTATAGTTACTGCCCGAAATGAAGAAATAGATAGAATAATGGGACTTGAGTTAGGAGCAGATGATTATATCACGAAGCCTTTCTCCGTAAGAGAATTAAAAACCAGAGTAGATGTATTCTTCCGTAGATGGGACAAAAAAGCTGGCATTAAACCGAATATTGGAAGCGGGGGAGAAATCATCAGGGGATCTCTGAAAATTGATCCGGTTCGGCGTAGAGTCACCCTGAAAGATCAGGTGATCAATATTTCCCGGAAGGAATTTGATATTTTGCAATTGATGGCAACTTCTCCCGGCAAAGTTTTTTCAAGAGAAATGATATTAGAAGCAGTCTGGGGAATGGAATGGGATGGATTTGAACGAATGATCGACTCCCATATTAAAAGAATTCGTTCCAAGCTCGAAAAAAATTCAGCCCAGCCTGAGTGGATCGAGACAATCTGGGGAATTGGTTATAGATTTACCGACAACTATGAGGGAATCGTAATTTTAGATTAGATCTTTTATCTTCAGATTATAGAAAATCCGTTCTTAAGTATTTTAAGAGCGGGTTCTCTGCGGAGTTCCTTCCCAAAAAAAATCTATTATTCATTTAATCCCTACACTCTCCGTAAAAAAGTTCACTCCCTTTTTCCATTTCGAGACCTGTTTCCGATATGGAAAAAATTAAACATACATTTCACCGATCCTTTTCCCAAAATATCTCCTTAGAAGGTATTATTAAAAAGAAACGCAAAGTCTCCACACTTCTGATCCCGCCACACCTAGCAAAATACATTCGTAGACAAGGCATCAATTATTTACTAAGAAAATTACTTACGAGTCAGCGAAAAAGTTTTTATTCAAATAAACATCTTAATTCTGAATCCGCATACACCAAATATCAAAACATTCGAGGAAGATCAAAAGATAATAGATATATAAAGTTCAACTTCAGACCAAGACCGGAAGATTGGATTCAACTTAGAACTCTTGCTATTAGCCAAGGGGTTTCAACGTGCTATTTATTTGTACTACTTTTGGAAGAATATAAATCTGCAGGTTTTTCAAATGCGGGAAAAGTAATCTGGCGAATAAAAACTGTACTACATACAAATTTTGATTCTAGGATCTTTTTCCGAGAACTGAAGATCTTAGAATATCAATTGGTGAAATCAGACTTTCGAGTAAAAAGAAAAAACCCTCACGGACCGAAAATTGCTTAAAAAATCTTAATTAACAATTCAGTTTTATATCAAAGATTACTTAAAAGATTTTCGGCATTGAGAGCAAATTGTAAATCGAGATTGGATAATCCTTTTAAGCTATGGGTATAAAGTTCTATTTGGACAGAACTATAGGAGAGAAAAATGTCTGGATGGTGATCCATATTATTTGCAAGATTTGCTATAGCTGTTACAACTCTAATTCCATCTAGATATTGAGATAATTTATATATTCTTACAATCTTTGGAACATTATCTGCTGTAGTTATTTCCCAAGTGGTTGGGAGTTCCTTCCTAATTTGCTCTATTGAAAGAGGAACCGGAGAATTATTCATAGAATCTCAGAATTAGAGCACTTTCTTCAGAGCTTGTTTGATCTTCTCTGCGTCATCGATAGCGCCATTTGAAAGAGATCCTGCGCGTGCCATTAAATTGACGGCCCCGTCCATTCTGGCTTTTAACTCTTCGATTTTGTGCAACTGATCGTTTAGGAAAGCAAGCTTAGATTCAATTTCCATTTCCTTCCTTTCAAGAAGAAGTTTATAATTCTCTAATTCTTGGATCTTCTTGCGGGTTTTTTTAGCCTCGCTATCCACATCTTTCCGGTAATATTTCTCTAATTCTTTCTCGGCTTGCGCATGACGATCAGCTTCTGCCTTAAACTCTCGCTTCAAATGTTTCAGTGCCTGGCGGTAAGCCCTATTGTATATTCTCTGTCTTTGAGTTCTTCGTATCTTAGCTATTTTAGATATTAAATTCATATGCCATCCCCTTTTTACCTTGCATAGACTGGAATGGTTTTCGCTTCGATTTCTATCCGTTTGCCGGCTAGACCTAATATATCGACTTATTTATCCCTACGGTCAAATTTAAAGTCCTTAATTTTTACGATTGAATGATTTCAAGGTGTAAAATTCTTGAAATTGATGAGCTATACTAACATAAAAGTATCTGGAGGGCGTTCTTATGTCTAAAGGTGATAATCTAAGCGAAGAACTCCAAATTTTAAAAGATAAGGCCAAACAAATTACAGGTAAGGCCCGGGAGGAGTATTTGGAACACGTATCTGATCTAAAGGAAAAATTAAAACAAGTAACTGGCGAAACTAGCGAAAAAGCCAAACAAATTATCGATCAAACGGGAACTTACATTAAAGAAAACCCACAAAAAGCAACTTTGATCGGATTAGGAGTTGGAGTCGGGATAGGCGTGATTATTGGAATGCTTATCGGTCGAAGAAAATAATACGGAAATTATCCATTGACCGCTAAAAGAACGGATTCAGAAGAAATTCCTTACGAAAATACCGAAAAGCAGGAGGAGACTTCATTTTCAAGTTTCGAACTGAAGGAACACCTGCTTGCTTTCATTAATTCAATCGCAGAATATTTCGAAACTCTTATTCTCTACGCAAAAAAAATAGCAACTGAGAAGATTGTTCTAGGTATCCAGGCCTATATATTCTTTCGGATCACTCTTTTTTTCATTAGTTTAAGTGTATTATTTTTTCTGGCCGCCTTTTTCCTCTTTTTGCAAAGGCAATTTGAAGGTGATCCGTTGCCTGCAGCCCTTGGAACAGGAGGACTCTGCCTTTTTATTTCCTTAACAGGCGTCTTCGCCCTTATTCGGAAGCTTAAGGCATAAAAGTGGAAGGAACTCCTAACCCATGAGTAAGACTCAAAACAAAGAAAGTATAATCTTCTCCCTAAACCCTCTATCCGGAGAAGACTATACTCCTTGGAAAGACCCTTCCAAAATGAGTAAAGAAGAACTCAGACTCTATTTACAGATCAAAAAGCTGCAGGTTCGACTGAGCTTTGAAAGATTACAATCTTCTATCAGTTACACTGGAATGATAATTGAAGCCTTCCAAAGCCTAGGGCTTCAGGATTGGGTCCTAAAATTACTGAACCAGGAGATCGAGGATACTCCAGAATAGTCTGGAGTTCCTACCAAACCTTACTTCACCTCTCGAATCTGGATCGTCTCCACCCTGTCCGCACCCGCAATAATATCCGACAAGATCACCACCTGATCTCCGTCCTTCACCCGACCGCTTGACTTCAAAGTCTCAATCGCTAGTTTGATCGTCTTTTCCGGGTCACTGGAAAAATCGATCCGGTACGGAATCACACTTCGGGTTAGCCAAAGTTTACGACGGACAGTAGTCATATTTGTGAAAGCATAGATAAGTGGAAACCTAGGATGGAAGGAGGCAACGTTCAAAGCAGTAGTTCCTCTCCTAGTAATCACTATAATTGCAGGCGATTTGATGGAATCCGAAAGCATCGCGGCCGATCTAGCCATTTCTTCCTTTTTATTGGAAGGAACTCTTTCCAAAACGTAACCAAGGCCCGGCGCCTTCTCCACCCTTTCAGAAATTTTATGAAGCATATCCACACAACGAACGGGAAATTTTCCTGCAGCAGTTTCACCGGATAACATGATTGCATCCGCTTCCTCAAAAACTGCGTTTGCAACGTCTGTAACTTCCGCGCGAGTTGGAGAAGGATTATTAATCATGGATTCCAAAAGGTGAGTCGCAACAATCACTCTCTTCCCTTTGATCGCACATTCTTTGATAATAGCACGTTGGATCAGTGGAAGTTCCTCAATAGGAAGCTCGACTCCAAGATCTCCCCTCGCCACCATCACTCCATCAGCAGCTTCTACAATTTCTAACATGTTCTTAACTGCTTCTTGGTCTTCGATCTTTGCAATAATGTCAGTGTGTCCGTTATTTTCTTCGATAATCTTACGAAGTTGATGGATGTCTTCCGCAGAACGAACGAAAGAAAGTGCAATAAAATCTACATCTTCTTCCAAACCAAAAAGAATATCTTTTTGGTCTTTTTGAGTGATAGAAGGTAAGTTTACACGAATCCCCGGAAGATTGATATGTTTACGAGAACCTAATTTACCACCGTCCACCACCTTACATTTCAAAGCGGTTTCTTGGATTTCTTCCACCACAAGATTGATCAAACCGTTATCTACAGTGACCCTATCTCCGATTTTCAGATCTTTTACGATGTCCCTATAATTTACAAAAACAGATTGTTCCTCGGATTCTTCCCCCGGGATAATATGAAAGGTAAAAGACTCTCCTACTTTCAGATCCAAATGATCGACTTGCAGATCGCCAGTCCGAATTTCCGGACCTTGGGTATCCAACAAGATCGCAATAGGATGTTTTAACACATCTTTATTCAGGGATTTTATAGCTCGAATTATGGATCTATGAAAATCATGATTTCCATGTGACATGTTCAATCTGGCGATATTCATCCCAGCTTCTGCAAGAGATTGGATCATTTTTTTGTCGGAGGTTGCAGGGCCGATCGTGCAGATAATTTTAGTTTTTCTGAAATTAACTAATTCATTTTTCATGTATATTCGGTTTTATTAAAATTGCTCCAGTGATCCGAGCTCAGATTTTAGGAAGGGTTCTGTTCAAAAAATCTTCGAAAGAAATATAAAAATCGAACTTGTCCTGTTCAGGCATGCCCGCGTTTTTCTGCTCGTCTACGATCCTCTTCGCCTTATCCAGCAAAACTTTGCCGTTCTTTTTCAAGAATCTTCTTGAGATAAGGATCGGAAAAGAATACTGCTCTTCCTGATTTCTAACCATAAAGGAATGGATTTCCTTTTTTGCATTCTTTTTCAGGAAGTTAATCAGAGTATTTTCGTCCATATCTCCACCTAAAGCTTGTAAGAGATATTCCCGGTCCGGAAGTTCGTCCTGACTCCAAGCATGGTCTATAACATCCAAGACCGCGGAAAGATTTCGTTTGATCTCGGCCTCTTGTTCAGAGCTCAATCCGGAACTTTTTACAGAAGCCCCCGAATCCGAATTTGCAACCGCCGCGGCCGCTCTCGCCTTTGCAGTGGCCTCGACAGCTTCTCTATCTTTTACTCTTCTTTCGGCAAGTTTTACTTTTTCTTCCTGAGCGGCCTTTGTCCTTGCTTCCAGGATCTTCTTATTCTGCTCCGCAGCAAGTCTTGCCCTGATCTCTTCTGCCTCGAATCTATGAACTACATTATTGCCGAAAAGAGATCTGAAAAATCTGGTGATAAAAGGAAGATATTTAAAAAGAGAAGAATATTCCAATTTTTCGAATTGAGAACTTGCCTCTCTGGACTCCATCATGTCCCGGATATTCATTTTTGCTAAAACACGAATCTCACTGTCATTTCCAGTAGCAGAGAAAACTCTTTTGGCGGTCTCGATTGCTCCATTGATACAATCTTTATGAAGAACAAAAACATAAAGACCCTTCTTATCAGCAAAATCAGAGCTCAAGATCATATCATGATTAACGATCAAATTTTTGACTTCTTCTTCAATAGGTTCTCCACGAAAACGAAGATAATTCAGATCTACCAATCGATTCGCAGATTTAATATAATCCAATAACTCGGAAAGTTTAGCTTTCTTTTCTTCTTTTTCCTTTTTCTCCTTCTCTTCTTCTTCGAAATGAATAAGAGAAAGAAGTTCCTCTACTGCGGTTTTTTGGTCACCGTAAGCAGGACTTAAAAAAGGAAGTACTTGTCCTGCAATAGAACGAGTATTTTGAAGATCTTGCTCCGAAAAATTACCAAGAACCCCGATTCTTTGTAATTCCGGAATAATTCTTTCGCTCAAATATTTTTTATAAGCATCCAGTCTCGCGATGATTTCATCCTGAACATTATAATAAAAAACAGAACGATTCCCTGGGCTTAAAGCATTCTCATTTCTATAAAAATACAGAATCCGGGAATCCACCAGCTTTTTGAGTACCGGTTTTAAATGAATATTGATCGTGGTTTGTTTTAGAACAGGAGTAACATCGAAATTATCCTGAAACAGATTACCTATCTCGGAAGAAGCATAGGTCTCGCTTAATTTATTATTATCGATACAATCGTAGATCCATTTCTGGAAACTGTCCTTCCCTGGGAACTGTCTTCTCTCCTTCACCCATCTTTGGATGGAACTAAAAGAAGTTTGGTTCACTCCGTCCACATATCTATGACTAGAACCGGCATCCGTTTGAGAAGGTCTGGCAAAAACAGTGATCAATCTTAGGAAAGAAGCAATCCTTCCGTCGGAAGAATCTCCGGTAGGATTATAATCCACCATACAGATTTTTTTTACGATCGGAGGATTTTGGCGAGCGCTCATCTCTCTTAGATAAGCGTTCACCCTTTCCTTATCCAAGGTTAACTCTCTTGCAAGTTGTTCCGCACTTGGAAGAATTTTATTCGCTACGAACTTTTCAGTCCAGTCGCCAATGATCAGTACTAGTTTATGAATTCCCTTATACTGGAAATCTCCTCTAGCCTCTAAAGCTTGAGTTAACTGTAAAGCCGAGTTATAATCCGCGACCTTGAGTTCCGGAGATTGGGGATCCAGCATGCGTCATCCTCTTCGACTAGAGTAGGTTTTTCCGATACATCAATTCCGCGTTTAAAATCGCGGCACCGGCAGCCCCACGAACCGTATTATGACTTAGGACAACATATTTCCAATCTAAAATCGGATCTGGCCTGAGTCTTCCCACTACGGTAGTCATACCTCTCCCTGTTTCCAGGTCAAGACGAGGTTGGGGTCTGTCTTCTTCCTGACGATAAAGAATCGGAAAATCCGGAGCGAGAGGCAACTTTAATTCTTGAGGCTCGCCTTTAAATGAAGACCAGGCTTCTAAAATTTCGGATTCAGTCGGCTTCTTCTTGAATTTCACGGAAACACAAACCGTATGTCCGTCGAAAACCGGGACCCGATTACAATGAGCGGAAATTTTAAAATCTGCGTTTATAATCTTGCCACCTTCGGTCCTTCCTAGACATTTCAGAGGTTCAATCTCTGCCTTATCTTCTTCTCCGCCGATAAAAGGAACTACGTTCCCTAAAATATCCATGGTAGGAACTCCAGGATAGCCTGCTCCTGAGATTGCCTGCATAGAGAATAACATAACGGACTCAATACCAAACTTTTCATATAGAGGTTTGAGAGATATGGTCACTCCCATGATCGTACAATTCGAGTTAGTCACGATCTTTCCAGGAGTTTTTTGGGTCGAAAGCACATCCAAATGGTTTGCATTCACTTCCGCAGAAAGAAGAGGAACATTCTCCACCATTCTATGATTTTTAGAATTGGAAATAATATGGATACCAGCCTCTGCAAAAGCAGTTTCCACTTCTCCTGCAATAGAAGCGTCCAACCCGGAAAAAGCTAATTTCACACCTTGGGTGATCTTAGGGTCCGGTAATGTGATAATTATGTCACGAGCATATTTAGGAATATCGCCGGAGATCTTCCAACGCTTCTTCATGATATCCGCATATGTTTTGCCTGCGCTATTCTCGGATGCGCATAGATGGGTCACCTGAAAATAAGGATGGTTTTCCAAAAGTTGGATAAACCTTTGCCCGACGGAGCCAGTTGCTCCCAAAACAGCTACGTTAATTTTGCTCATAGAACTTATTTACCGCTCGCGAACTTACAGTCCGCATTTCATTGTTTTTTTCTATTTTTTTCCAACACTATGGACTGTCATTCGACAAATTTAGATATGAGCAAAGCATACTTAGAATTCATCTTTTGAGTTCCGGCATACGTAAGATGATGGAAGTCCCAAAAATCCGTCGAAGGCAATGCCCGGCATAGATCCACAAAATTGTCCCCGCCTCCGCTAATCTCTCTCAAATAAGACAAATGCTCTTTATACCATTCCGAATCCCCGTACCAGGAAAGACTAACCGGGTTTTCTGGATTGTTTATTAAGAGAAATGGCAGATCTTTCTCTCTGAAAAAAGAAATGAGCTTCCTCATATAACGAAAATGAAGAATGGGACGGAACTTCTCCTTTGCGATCTTCTTCTTAGAGTCTGCTAACACCTGAATGTACTGTAATCCTGGTCTTTTTTTTAGGTCCGTCAGAAGACGAAAGTAAAAGTATTCTTCGTATTCCTTATCGGACATCCCTAAAAAGCGTAGATCTTCCAACCTTTCTTCTCGCACGGGCCTTCGGTCCAGAAGGGAAAGATCATCTTCCTTGCCGAAAGTCTGTTGGAGTCTTACTCCTAGAACATCCCGGGCCCAGTCCTTATGTTCCGGTCCCGCAAAATAAGGAATCCAAGTATTAGAAAGTTCCACCCGGATCCAGCTATCCTTCTCCCCTTGTTCCAAAAACTTAGGATCTAAACGAATTTTTTTCCAACCAGGGCTTGTAAACTCCAAGGTCTGCTTAACGGTATGAGAAGAATTTTCCAAGTTCAGGATCAGCTTCCCGTCCTTCAGGACTTCTTCCACTACCTGGATATAAAAACCTTTGCGAGCCATATAGGGTTTCGGCTGAAAAGAAAAAACTTTTCCGGTCCATCCTCGAAAGGTCACTTTTTCCGGAATATCTACGCCATTATATTCTCTAAAGCTGGTGTTCCTACCAAATCGATGCTCAAAGAGAGAAGAAGAAATTTTCCAATAAATCTCTTTATAACGATAAGAACCAAAGAGTGAAGCGGCTAGATATTCCGCACCTTTCTCCAATCCGATTAAATCCCAAAACTCCAAGAGAGTTTCCAAAGGAAAAATAATCTTAGATTGAGGAGCATCTCTAAAGTCCAGAGCATCTAGGATTAGCTTGGATTCTTCCGCTGTTTCGTTCTTACCATTCTTAGGATCCAAAACATAGGTCCTATATAATCTCCAATCCACAAAATTCACAGGATACACCACGAGATCAGGAGACAAACTTAAGAACTGTCCCCTCATTAAGTAGGCATCCAAAGGAGGCATACCGGCGTAAGATAGAAATACAATATCTAGATCTTTCCCAGTGACCTTACGAAGTTCTTCCTCTAAACCTTTAGGATTAATGGAATAACCTGCAACGCTGGAACCTATTACTAAAACGCGAAACTTTTGCTTCGAGATTTTTTCGAAGGTTTTAAACTCGTGTAAAAAATTATAAAAATAATCCGCTCCCCAGGAAGATTCGTTAGGCAAAAGCCAAAATGCATATCGGAAGAGGAAGAAGTCCAAAAAAATTACAGAGATCACAGCCGAAAATAAGATGATTAACTTGGGACGGGACACAGCTCCATAAACTGAAAGTAATTGCCTCTTTGTCCAGAAATTGTTGCGTTTTCTACTTTACCTAGGACGAGGCATTGGCCAGGATTCCCAAGTGGTTTGGCTGTGGACTTCGATAATTATTTTCCTAACCTCACTTATATTTTCCCTACTTACTGCGCCTAAAGAAATTTTCTGGAATATGGAAGCTCTGTATCTTCCTTCCGTATTAATCGACGTACTTCGGGATGGAGGTTCTCTAAGAGCCTGGTCATTTGCCCCCACACCTTATTTTTTTCCGGACTTACCGATCGTTTTTATATTCGGCTATATCAGTGAGAATATTTTCAGGACTTTAACACTCTATGCGATTTTCCAAACTTCTTTACTCGCATATCTTTTAGGAAAATTCATTCGGGCAATGGAGCCGAAAATGCCCAGGCCCCAAAGTTACGTTTTTAGCTTACTCACACTCTCATTTCTATTTTTGGTCGCTGAAAAATTCCCGTTATTGTATTTTTTATATTTTCCATCCGTACATATCAGCGCATTTCTCACCACACTCTGGATCTGGCCTTTTCTAAAAAGGGAGAAGGTCCCTAAATATTCAGTCTTCCCTCTGCTGGCCTTACTCACAGTTTCGGATAGGATCTTAATTTTAGAATTGTATCTGCCCACTTTATTTTCTTGGGCAAGAAGATACGGTCGTTGGGGAATCTCTTTCCCATTGATCACCGTCCGTTTTTTTGCCACGGGACTGATCGGGTTCGGACTTCATTCTTTGATAAAAATTTTCTTAACGATCAACTCACCCAACAAACTTTCTACGTTAGAGTCTATCTCACATTGGTGGAGTGATTTTTTCGCTGCAATTCTGAGTTTAAAACTATCAGGAATTTTTCTCTTATTTTCGATTCTGGCTGGGATCCTATGTTTACGAAAAGGGAAAGAATCGGGGCATAGTTACGGATTTTTAGGGTATTTCCAGCTCAGCCTTTGCTTTTTACCACCCTTACTCGGGCTTTATTCCGGCGAAAATTCACTTAAATACAGCCTTCCTGCAATCGTGATGGTTCCCGTACTTTTCGGGATTTTACCTTCTATCAAAAACCAAAACTATCTAAGTCATTCCAGAAATTTTGCATTTTTAGGGTTAATCTTCGGACTTGGGACATTTGCTGCATTTGGAGAAGGAATCTCACAAATCAGGGATCCGAGAGAATCCATCCGACCGCCTGAAACTGTCTGTGTAGACGAATGGAAAGAAAAAGATTCATTCGTTTTCGTACTTTCGGAACCGCGAAAAGCCAGAAGAATACTCGCATATTCCGAAAAGAAAGTTCTCGCGTACCCGATAGATTTCAGCACATTAGAAGGATCTTATTCAGTCTCCAACAAAGAATGGTTCCTATTCCCTCCAGAAGGTCCAATCGCAGTATTGCCGGAAGGTTTAGGAGAATCCAGAATCAAATCCTTTTATGGAGAACCTTCTCGCATTTTAAATTGTGAATCCGGGAACGCAAAAATTTGGGTCTACGAAGATAACGCAAAGATCAGAGATTATCTGCAAAGGCCCGTTCAAAAAACAAAATAAATAAATGGTTGTGATTCTGAAGAGAATACAACAGCAAACAAAAACCCGATTCCTATCAGAACCCCGAAATATACCGGATGAAGGTTCTCGTAAAATTTACGAAAACTACCGCCTTTTTCATCTCGATTCCCGATCCAGGTCGCAACAAAGAATAAAAAGAACGTAATAAACAAAATACGCAAAGAAGAAAGAGCCGGATTCTCTCCCGTCGAAAGTCCGAAAAGTTTTTCGAAAACAATCCCTGTAGTCTTCCAGTTGGGAGATCTGAAAAATACCCAACAGAGAACCACACATAAAATCACAAAGACCCTATAAGAAAACCTTCCCAAAATTCCTGAACCGTTCTCGGCAGAAAAAAAACCAGGCCAGAATTTTTTGAGCAACCTTTCCAAACCTAAAAATAAACCGTGAAATCCTCCCCAGACCACAAAGTTCCAGCTAGCACCATGCCAAAGTCCGCCCAAAAGCATAGTTAAGAATAGATTCACATAAGTTCTCAGCTCGGATTTACGATTTCCGCCCAAAGGAATGTACAAATAGTTCCTAAGCCAAGAAGAAAGAGAAATATGCCACCTTCTCCAAAAATCGGAAAACCCTGATGCAAGATAAGGCATTCTAAAATTTTCAGTCAGCCTAAAACCCAAAAGAAGAGCACAGCCTAAGGCGATATCCGTATACCCGCTAAAATCACAATAGATCTGAAGAGAATATGCAAAAACAGCTGCCCATGCATAGGCACTCGAAAATGCCAAGGGAGAGCGATAAAAAGAATCCGGTAAGATCGATAGTTGATCCGCTATGATTACTTTCTTCCATACACCCATCAAAATTAAGACTAGGCCCTCTCTAAGCGGGAGTTCCTTCCATATCACCCAAGTCTTAAGTTGAGGCAAAAAGGTCTTAGCCGGAACAATAGGTCCCGCAACCAATTGAGGGAAGAAGGAGAGAAACAGTGCATAGTTCCAAAAATTCCTTTCAGGCAGAATTTCTTTTCGAAATACATCGATCGTGTAACTCAGGGACTGAAATGTATAAAAAGAGACCCCTACAGGAAGCACAATGCGCCATACAGGAAGACTCGAATTCAGCCCAAATGCCGAAAATACGGCATTTCCGGACTGCATAAAGAAAATGAAATATTTAAAAAACGCTAAAACCCCAAGATTTAAAACCAGGGAGATAGAAAGCAGAACTACTCTAGATCTACCTTCTTTTTGATCCATTGTTCTTCCGATCCAATAATCCAAGATAGTTGTCCCGAAAAGCAGGAGCCCAAATTTAGGATTCCAAGACATATAAAAGAAATAGCTAGCAGCCAATAAAAAGAGCTTTGGAACCCATTCTGGAAGAAATTTCAGCCTGGGAAGAGCCCATCGAAGCCCAAATATAAGCAAAAAGAAGAATAAAAAGAGGGGAGTTGAAAAATTCATTTACCTAATTTTAAGCAGTATGAAAAATTAAATAAGACAGCTTAATTTCAATATATTCTCAGATTATTTTTAATCAATTATAAAACTAATAATAATCATTCTATATCGTCCACTTGCAGCGAACCCCGCAGTTTGGGCAGTCGGCGGTGATCTCCGCCTTTACTCGGCGACCTTTTGGCGTTTCCACCTTTCCAATCGCCACGAATTCGAAGTTTACACCTTCCGGAACATAGTGTCCGCCGCCGTATTTTGCGGATCCTTCGATTAAATTTGAGCAGGCATGACATTTTACCCTTAGCTTGATTACTTCGGCCATTGGAAGAGAATCTACGAAGCCTCTTCCTTTCGCAAGAAGAAAGCGGCCCCTGCGTCTGCCAAAACCTCATGCGGGTGCAAATTAGATACACATGACTTTATGTCATTAATTTTACCAAAAATAAACAGCCTGTATGAGAAAGGCCCCCTATAGCGGCCTCCTAGTTGCTATCCCCTATTATTCCAATAAGACTACAGAGCTTCTTCTATTCTCTGCCCAGCAGGCGGCAGTTTTTCTCAGAATGGGCGGTAGGAGCTAATGACAAAAGGGCCATTGGCTTACGCAACAGGCTGCGAAAACCTATTATATTATGGCCCGAATTGCAGCGTCTTGGCATGTAAAACCCCCTGCAGAAAGGCCGCCTTCCCCTCTCCTTGAGCCATGCCAGACCTTAGGGCCAAAAGCGCATATTTTGCGACTTTTGAGTTTATATAAATGCTTATTTTTGGGCGAGCGCTTCGATTGCCCAATCTGTTTAGAAAGCGCCGTAGGGCAATATTTCGCAAAGATCTGCCGCTTGAAAATTGCCAATGAAGACCAAGTTTCCACACTCCTTTTTCTCGAAAGAATCCCTTGTTTGTCGCTAATTGCTCCAAATGCTCCTCTTACGTTTACTGAGCTTGTCCATGGCAGATGGCCATTTTCTTTGCTTATGATTAGGCACTTATGTATAAGCCGCGATTCAGGCGCCAGAAGTCAGTTTTTGGGCAGAAACTGCCTATTTAGACAGGCATTCGCCCACAATCAGGCACTTAAGAACAAATGCTGCCGCATTACGAAATATGCATTCTGGCCCTGTGGGCAGCACAGGGAAGTTTTCTGAATTTAGGCTCTTTTGCGAGCGGGGGCTTGTTTTTTGGCAGGAACGGATTTTTTAGGAGCAGTTAACTTTTTCTTATCCTTTTTTGATTCGATCGCACTTGCATCGAAGTTCACATCCAATCCCATTTTTTTATTTCGTTTCACCATATATACGAAATGTCTCACGTACTGAGCGTAAGGTTCAGGTACAGATTTAGGATCGAAGTCTAAAGGATTTTCTAAAAGAGAACGGACCACCGCTTGGTTCAGATCCTCTTTGCTTGTAACCATGAGAGTTTCTAACCTGCGAAGAATTTCATGATCGTTCACCTCACTGGTGACTTTCTTCATCGCATTCAGAAGCCTCTGAAAAGAGGTTCGTTTGATCTTCACGGCCATATTTGTTAAGTTAGAATTTCTGGGGTCGGACGACCAGAAGAAAATTTATACGAGTCTTGTCCGGCCATAGATAGGTCCCTTTTGAGTGATGAGTGCAGGTCTTGACTTAGGGACTGAATCTCTACTTTCTTCATGGAGAATTCTATAGCTACCACTCGATGCCCAGAGTGAACTATGGCTGACTTCCCTACTCCCGATCCTTTGTGCTGGTAAGCCCGGAAGAAGGTCCTATTTTCATGGGATCTTCCGGAGCCATGGGAGATATCCAGTATTTGGCCGAATTCCTGGCTTAATCCAGATTCCAGTGCATTCTCCACGGTTTTCGCGAAACCTGCACTTTCGGTGGTAGGAACTCCAGGCCATATCAGCAAATTTCTTTGATTTTCGATGGAACAGACGGACTTCGTAGCATAGCCCTCCCCGCTTAAATAGAGAGAAATTCTACCCGGGCAGCCGGGTAGAAGATTGGCATAAGAATTTCCTGGGACCGGAAAGACCTCATGGCTAACGGTTCGGCTTCCCGCCTCGAATCTTGGTAGGAACTCCAGACCAACTTGTCCCAATTTCGAAATAGGAAGTAAAACATTCAGGCCAAGTGTACAGTTTTGAGAAAGGTTCGAAGAATCCGAAAAAATTTCTGATATTGTTTTTCGATTTTGGATCCCGACTTTAGAATCGGAAAACTTCCCTTTCTCTACTTTTTGGCCCTTAGAAATTTTTGCGATTTTGTTAGGAATACTATCATCCGCCAGAAGAGAATCTAGATCAGGAAAGTCGGATAATCTTTCTTCTTCCGAATAAGAAATTCCTTCGGCGAGCACTTGATCCACTTCCTCTTGGTAAATGGATTTTAGCTCTTCCGAAATGGAGTCTTCCGCTTCGACAAGCATTTGAGAAGAAAATTCTGAATCTGAATTCCCTTCTGCAAAGGCAGAACTCGAGCCCAAAGCCAGGGAGGCAATAAGCAAGAACTGTGCCAAAAAATTATGTCTCATTCGAAAAAACATGACAGTATAGCCCATTTTTAACCATTTTTGAGGGAAATGGAAGCTTTTTTTACCGCTTTTCCAGGAATTTAGGCGGTCTTTCGGAAGAGTCTCTTGGCTCGGAGCTTCCATTCCCAGAGCACAATTTCTTGCTCTTTATTCTCGGCCCTGTCTTGCTCTTTTTCCAAAAGTGCGTAGACCATACTCGCAATATCTTTTGAAAAACCTTTGTCCAGTTCTGCTTCGAACTCTTTTTCTCTGGTCTCTAAAATTAAGCCGGCGAGTCGGAAACCTTCGTCCAAATTTTTTAATTTAGGCGCCCAGCCTTTCAGTTCTTCTTTGCCATCTTCGTTTCGGATCATTACATCCAAGAAGGTACGAATGAACGCGACTTCCTCTGCCTTTAATGTGAATTCCAAAAGTAGCTGTTTTACTTTTTCGAGCTCCATTTTTCGGAGATGGATCCTTGCTAGGAAGACCGGATTTTTGGAGTGCATATTTAGGTTTCCCTTCTCCAATAAATCGGTAGCACGGACTTTATTAAAATCTACGATGCTAGATTCTTCTCTCAGACTTTTTTCCAGTTCTTCTTTTCCAGGAGACGGCTTTTCCCCCACTGCCCCGATTTTTTGAGCCACCTTTCTTTTGATGATCAGCATGTTCAAGGAAGGGAACCTGATTTTAAGTGCCACAAGCTCCTGGCGTGGGAATTCCTCATCTAAAACTAGGTGGTGCATTTCCACACCTTCTTCCCTAGCTTTGAGCAGACTTTCCACCTTATCATAATGGTAGATAATTACCGGCAAAATATCACAATCGCTTCCGCTATTCAGGAAGATGGTTCGGACCTCGTTTCCGGAACTGGAATGTTGGTATGGGATTACGAGTTTTCCCTGTTTTACGTTTACGAAACTCAGTTCACCTAATCTAAAATGGGAGAGGTCAAAATCCTCTCCTAAAAATGCGATCCTCGGAACCGGAACCACGATCGACTGGTTTCTGGCTCCTTTGGGAACTTCTGGCCCCTTGGAGGTAAAAACTACGTACGTCATTTTTCCCAGGCGGACTTTTACTAAAAATCCGGCCGGAGTTTTTCTTTCTTCGTATAAGGAATCTAATTCCAAAATTTTAACCCAAACCCAGGTTTTTTAATTTATATTGCAAAGATCCCCTGGAAATCCCCAGGGCCTTTGCCATTCGTATTTGGTTGCCGCCGAATAATTTATCTGCCAAAAGAATTTTTTGGCGCTCCACGGCTTCCACAGCTTTTCGCAAATCAAGGTCCTCCGGATCCGGAAGAGAAATCCCTTTTGAACCTTCTTTTTTAAGATCGGAATTTCGGATCTCTCCCGAACCGGAATTTAAAACTGCTTCTTCGATCGCGTTCCGAAGGTCCTCTAAATTTTGGCAGGAACTCCCCTCTACCAAAGACTCAATCGCTCCTTCGGAAAGAGCCAAATCCGGGCGGCCATGTAATTCACAGACCTCTTGGAAAATCGGCTGGACCGCCGCAATTTTATCCGATTTTGCCCAGTCTATCCAGGCGGGTAATTCTAACCTATTTTCGGCTAAAAGAGAACGAAAATATAAAAACTCTTCTGCGGGTTTTTTACCCGAATTTTCTAAAAAAATGAGACGGGATTTTCCGGACTTTCTCTGGGAGTATTCGAACAAGATCCTTTGCTGGGCCAAAGAATAGTTCTCCGAATTTTCTAAAATTAGAGTCCCGGATTCGGCCATTTTTTCCCAATCGATTAGTGCTTTTTCTAATTTAGATGCCTGCTCTGGGAGGATCGAAACCGTCAAAATTGGCCTACCCGGAAACTCCCTTTTTTGGATCCATTTTGCTAGCGTTTTTTTTCCGGAAGATGCAGGACCCGAAATACAGATACTTCCGGACTCCTTGAATTTTTCCAGTTGGGAATTTTTCCCATTCCCTAATTTGAAAACCAGTTCGCCCAATGGGTCTGGTCCAAGGTCCTCGAAAGTTCGATAAACGGTAGAAGGTTCCGACTCTTGTTTTAAAAGCCCCGCCACCTTTTGACAAAGTAAATGTAAGAGTAAAATTTGTTTTTCTTCCGCTTGGTTGGGAAGTTCTATCAGGAAAAATCCGAACATTCTACCTTTTAACAAAACTGGGGATAATAAACATCCCAGAGAATCGTTTCGGAACAGTTCCACTTCTTCCGATCTCGGCAAGAAAAATGGAGATTTGCTCCCTTCTAAGCGGCTGCGGATTTGGGAGCCCTTGGTTAGGAAAGGATAGAAAAATCCATCTTCTCCGTATCCCCAAGAGGCCGCCTCTTCTAAGGAAGAAGGGTCCGATTCTGAAACCAAAGTAGCGAGCCCTGCCAGACCTTCGATTAATCTTAAACATTCCGGAAACGCAAGGGGAAGTAATATCCTAAGTTCTTTAGGATCTGGATTCCCCCATATAAATTCTTCCGGAGCGGATAGCATAGAAGGGAAAATGTTTAAAATTAAGCATGGTGTCAACCATGTACCTGGACTTTCTTCGGAATGTCGGACGTCCGACATTTGAATTCGATTTTTCTGCAATTTTCTGAAAATTTAAGAATTAGTTTGAATGCTCCTAACCTTCTTCTTATATGGAAATATAGCGTTGGCTTCGGTCCCGAAGTTGACTTTTTAATTTTTATTTTTGTTTAAATTCCTCTCTTTATTCTTTCGATTTCGAGCGAGAGAAGTAAGGACGGGATGTCGGACATCCGACAATTGAGATACAAGGGAACAGAATGATTGTAGTATCCATCGCAAACCAAAAGGGAGGAGAAGGTAAAACCACCACCTCCCTGAATTTAGCTTGGGGTCTCGCCAGAAGAGGTAAAAAAACTCTGCTGATCGATATAGATCCTCAGGCAAATTCTACAGGGATTTTCCTAAATCCGGAAGGATTAGATAAGTCCATGCATAATATTTTTCAAACCAAAGCGAAAGTCAGAGAAGTTATGGTCCAGACCCAGGTGGAGAATTTGAACATTGCTCCTTCTCGCCTGACCCTTGCAGAGGCGGAAACAATTGCCGCCATTGTGGATGCGCCTTATATCCTGAGAGACGCTCTCGCGGACTTAGAAAAGGAAATGGATTTTTGTGTGATCGATTGTCCGCCTAGCCTTTCTATTTTTACCATCAATGCTCTCGTTGCTTCCAACTACGTAATCATTCCTCTCCAGGCAGAAAAGTTTTCTGTGGATGGAATTTTGGGACTACAACAAACGATTACAAGCATTAAGAAAAGGATCAATCCTAGTTTGGAAATTATGGGAGCCCTGGTCACCCAACTTAAACCCCAAACACTTCTTACTAAAACGATCATCCCTGTTTTGACCAAATATTTCCGGATCTTTGATACCAGTATTTCGGACGGGGTTGCGGTGGGAGAATCTCATCTGGCCAGAAAGTCTGTCTATGAGTATAATAAATCCAGCCGTCAGGCTCAGGAGTATGAAGGCTTTATTGAGGAATTTTTGAATGAGCTCAAAAAGTAAAAGACTAGGTTCTCTTGCTGATGTTTTCCAGGCCGAAAAATTAGAGGGTACGATCCGTAAGATCCGCTTGGATAGGATTCGTCCCTCCGAAAGTCAGCCAAGACAAGAGAGAAAAAAAGGAGTCGAAGAACTTGCCCAGAGTTTGGACAAAGACGGACTTCTTCAGCCTATTCTAGTCACCAAACAAGCGGACGATGAATTTTATACAATCATCGCCGGAGAAAGAAGATACCATGCTGCCACCCTTCTCAAATGGCCTGAGGTAGAATGTAAAATTTTAGACAAAGACGCAAAGGAAACTTTCCGCCTAGCAATCATAGAAAACCTACAAAGAGAAAATTTATCTCCTTATGAAGAGATAGAGGCGATGACCCATCTTAAAACTTCTTTCTCTTATACCGACCTGGAGTTAGGAAACCTATTCGGGAAAAGTAGAAGTTATATGACCGAACTTTTGGGAATTTCCTCTCTCTCCAAAGAAGATCTAAAAGTCTGTAAAGAAGCAGGAATAGAATCCAAAAACCTTTTAGTGCAAGCAGCCTCTGCGGCCAAAAAAGGTACGCTAAAAGATTTTCTGGAAAAATTCAACTCCGGAGAATTAAAAACCGTAAAAGACGCAAAAACTTTTAACAGAGCGGAAGAAGGCGGACTATTCTCCCCTGCACAGATCAGAACTAATACTGGATCCGAAAACTCAGCCGTCTCTCCCTACCCTTATAAGATCATAAAAAAAGGTGGAAACGTAATCATCTCTACCGAAGACGAAGATTTCCTTTCCGAACTTCATAAATTCGTGAAGAAAGAAATTTCTAAAAAATTCGGAAAATAAAATCCGAAACCCAAAATCAAATTCGAGTAACACATATTGTTAAGCGAAATTAAAATAGTACAAACATGTACTTAGCAAAAGATTTTATGGGACTTGGGCTGAAAAAATTGGGAATGAGTTGACGGAGCAGAAAAAAGCCCCAATATGTGACATAATATTCTAAACGGAAATGTAGTACTTTCTCCAACCCGGAAGAGAGAAGGAAGAAACATTGCCGTAGGTCTGAGATAAAAAAACTCCCCTGGTTTGTCCAGGGGCCGGACCTTCCCGAAGGAATGTTGTTGGATGAGACATAAGTAACCTTATGTCGGATAAATGTCAACTACCTTCGGACTTTTTTGCTTAAAATTAATTTTTTTGCCTCCGGGGCAAAAGAGGATCCAAGGTATGGGCGAGCATTTTCCATATATAAAATTCCTCTCGGACATCATCGATTCCGGGGTTTGGGCCTCTCTGTCCCCAGCCGCAAAGACTCTTTATCTCGTCCTGCTTAAATTTAGTGACCAGACCTTTAAGCCAGTCTGGCCTAGCAATGAAAGCTTGATCCGACTCACAGGCTTAAAGACTAAAAAATCGATCAATGAAGGAAAGAAAGACCTAGTAAGAGCGGGCCTTCTACAATTTGTTCCTGGGACCGGCCATAAGAATTCTACCTACTATTTTTGCTTCAATTACCCCGGTTCTAAAATTCCACCCCAGGGGGTTATTTTTGGAAACCCCAGAGGGGTATTTGGGTCGGCCCCAGGGGTGTTGGCAGGTAGCCCGGAGGGGGGTCAAATGGGAAACCCAAACAATATAAATATAACCATCCATAATACCCAAAACCAAAAACCTAGTGAAAAGAAAGAATTGAGTTTGGATTCTTTAAGAGAACGTTACGGAGAAAATATATTGTCCGAAGCAACGGAAATTGCAAAGGCACAAGGCCTGGGTGAAAATTTGCATTATATCCGAGGTATCTGCAAAAATCTGTCGGGAACCAAACAGCCGAATTTTGAGCAGGCCTCCCCCATCCAGCCTCAGGGCCCGGGACATTCTTCAGGGAAAGAAGCTTCTTGGATCGGATTTTTAGAATGGTGTAAGGGGAATCTGTCTAGAAGCAGTGTAGAAGTTTTGGAAAAAATTCAGGTAGAGCCTGATGGTAAGACTCTTTTGGTAAAGGATCCTCTTCCGGAGACTCTCAGGATGATCATTACAAAGTACTTCACAGACAAAATCCACCCCTCGATACTGGTTATATTTTCTGCAAAAGCCGAAGAAAACCGGATACATGTATAAAAAGGACTACGCAAAGCTCTTATGAATGAAGAATCCATCCGGATCAGCCATCCTCGACAAGTTAAAGTAAACGAAATTAAAACCAAAGGTACGTTCGAATTCAAGGAAGGAGGACTTCGTTCTTATTCTGAACAGTTGGACCATCCTGGCGTTGGGGTTTTAACCTTAGTTTTAAATCCAGGCTCTAGTTTTAATCAGATCAAATTACATCAGTCGGAACAATCCGGCACATTCTTCCCAGATTCTTTTAAATTCGAAATTTCTTTGGATGGAAAAGTTTGGGAACCGATCCTGCAAGAAACTGGTTTTAGAAGATTGAATAAGAAAGTGGGGCAATGGAACTTCTCCTTGGTTCGTGCTAACTTTCTAAAATTGGTCAGTAAGGTTTCGGAAAAAGAAGGAGCCAAATTTAAAGTTTCTATTGGGGCTTTGGAAGTTGGGATCTCTGGAGTCACTAAGTTAGAAGTGAGTTCCGAAAAAGATAGATTTTGGGTAAAAGAAAATCTGATCGATGAAAGACCGGATTACGGTTGGTCTTCTTTGGAATCCAATCAACCTAAGGAAGAATTTTTCCTGATGGATCTTGGCTCTATCAGTAGAGTGAATGAGCTAAGAGTTCTTTCGCCGAAAGACGGTCATTTACATTTCCCGGAAACTTTTACTGTATATTATAGCGAAGATGATCTGACTTGGAATCAGCTTTTAGAAGAGAACCAATTCTTATCCGAGTTGGGAACTTGGTATCAATGGAGATTTTTACCTACGAATATTCGCTTTTTGAAATTCGTTTCCCGTCCTCGTAAAATCCAGAACAAAGAAAAATATTCCACAAGCATTGTAGAAGTTGAATTGTACGCGGCTCCTTATTTAAGCGAGCTGACTCATAAGCCAACTGCAGAGCCTCTACCCTATGCTACTGTTTTAAGATCTGGCTTAGTCAGACTTGCAATCGACGGAGAAACTTCTGAAGGTGCCGCAGTTCAGGCAAATGACAGAAGATTAAGAGATGGTTCTACTGAGTATAAGGGTATCGTAGAACTTGCTTCTGATGGGGAAGATAAAGAAGGCGTTGTTGTCCAAGGTAACGACAGAAGATTAAAACATTCTACTGAGGCCGCTTATGGTCTAGTGCGTTTAGCAGGGAACGGCGAAAATCGGGCAGATAGAGTTGTGCAAGGGAACGATGATCGTTTAAAACCTTCTTCTACCCAAAGTTTTGGTATCGTAGAACTTGCGGAGAATGGTGAAACCAAAGAAGGCACCGTTGTCCAGGGAAATGACGATCGTCTGAAGCATGCAACGAACCAAAAATTCGGCCTAGTCCAGTTGGCTTCTCCAGGTGACGCGAGCCCTGGAAAAGTGGTTACTTCTGATGATCCAAGGCTTAGGCATGCAACTACGGAAAATCCTGGTATTTTGAGATTTGCTTCCAATGGAGAAGATTCCGCAGATGCGGCTGTCCAAGGAAATGATAAAAGATTAAAAATTTCCACTCCCCAGTCTTACGGGATTGTGAAACTTGCTCGCTCCGGCGAGGCAAAAGAAGGTGCAGTCGTCCAGGGTGACGATGAAAGATTGCGTAACGCTAGTACGGAATATCCTGGTATCGTGACAGTTGCTCCCAAAGGAAAGTCTATTCCTGGCCATGTGGTTTCTTCGGACGATCCTAGACTGTCGGATGCAAGGCAGCCTCTTCCTCACACCCATGATTACGCTCCTAAAGAGCATGATTTCAGTTCTCATACCGGATACCTGAGATTGAAAGGTTCCGTAGAAGCTCCCTACGCAAACATCTCCCCTCCTCCTGAAAATGCAGGACTTGCATACGCAAGAAATGAGAGCGAAAAAGGAGCAGGTATCGTAGGTTCCGGTAGATTCTCCGGGATATTGGGCTTCGGAGAAAAATTCGGAGTCAGAGGTGATAGCGCTTCTGGAGAAAAAGATTCAGCAGGTATTTTAGGTCTGGCCAAAAGAGGATTCGGCGGATGGTTCCATTCTAGGTCCGGTCATGCAGTGTATGCTAGTGGAAAAGGAATCCCTAGTCTGAACGAAACTGGTTCAGGTAAAGCGATCTTGGCAGAAGGTGATTCCGATTTCCTTGGAACAGTATATCTCCAGACGGGAAAAGGTACGGATTGTATCGCTAAATTTTTCCCAGTACAGTCTTCTGATGTAATTGCGGAAGGTGATCTTCTCGCAATGGGGGAAGACGGTAAACTTCATAAATCTAGACAGCCGAACGCTACGAATATAGTAGGTGTCGCGGTAAAATCTGCGGCATTAGTTTTGGGAGATAAACCCCAAGCAGAAGGTCAATGGCTTGTCGCAATTGCAGGAGTGGTTCATGCAAATGTGGAAGCTCAATCTTATCCTGTACAGCCTGGTGACTTATTATGTTCTGGTCTTACCGGAGGCCATGCAGTCAGAGTCGCACCTGAAAATTTAAAACCTGGTGCGCTTGTAGCAAAATCTCTGGGCTTACAAAGAAACGGCAGAGGACCTATTCAGGTTCTACTCTGCTGCAGTTGAAAAATTCCCCGTTTTTTACGGGGAAAGGTTAGAATGAAAAAGATATTAGAAATTTATAAAACGGCTAAAACGCCGGTATACTCTTTCGAGTTTTTTCCTCCTAAAACTCCGGAAGGAGAAACGAAATTATTCGAAGCTGTGGAAGAATTGTCCAAGGTGGATCCAGGTTATATCACTGTGACCTACGGAGCGGGAGGTTCTACTCGGGATAAGACTATCCGTATCACTTCTGAATTGGCTAAAAAATTTGCTCTTCCTGCGGCGGCACATTTTACCTGTGTGGGCGGCAATAAGGAAGAGATTCGAGTTATTTTAAAACAGATCCGAGAATCCGGGATCGAAAATTTAATGGCTCTTCGAGGAGATCCTCCTAAAGGAGAAGAGGCTTTTAAAAAAGTAGAGGGTGGTTTCGGTTACGCAAGCGAACTCATCTCCTTTATCAAAGAAGAAGGTTTCGATTTTTGTATGGGAGCTGCCTGTTATCCTGAAAAACATCCGGAGGCCGCGAGTTTGGAATCCGATGTGGATAATTTAAAACGAAAAGTGGATTCGGGCGCTTCTTACCTGGTATCCCAATTGTTTTTTAAAAATTCCAATTTTGAATCTTTCTTAGATCTGATTCGCAAAAAAGGAATCAATGTGCCAGTAATCCCTGGGATCATGCCTATTACTTCTTTTACTCAGATAGAAAGATTTAAGGCAATGGCAGCCTGTGAATTTCCTGAAAAACTAGTTTCCGATCTGGAAGAAGTAAAGGATCAGCCGGAAGAATTTTATAAAAGAAGTATCAACTTCTCTGTAAACCAATGCCGTGAATTGGTCAAACTGGGAGCACCTGGAATTCATCTTTATACCCTAAACCAATCCCCTGCGAGTTTGGATATTGTGAGAGAACTGAAAAATTAAAGAAATAGTTCCTTCTCTTTTTCTGGAGGAAGTAATCCTGTCTCAAGGGCTTTTTGCTGTAATAAGCGGATGGCCCTTTCTCCTTCTTTTCCTAAACTTTTAGAAAATTCATTCACATACAGATCTATATGCGCATCCGCCACTTCTCTTGTTGTGGTTTGAGAATGTTTTAAGATATAATCGTACATACTTTCCCTGTTTTGGTAGGCCAGAGAAAGGCTTTCCTTAATCGCCGAATCCAGGTCATTTTTTATCTGAGAAGAAAGATCTCTGCGGATTGCGATACATCCGAGAGGAATATGTGCTCCGGTTGTACCTTCCCACCATTCTCCTAGATCTTCTACCTTGGCGAGTCCTCTTGCTTCGTAAGTGAATCTTTCTTCGTGAATGACAATTCCGAAGTCAGCTTCTCCATTTTTTACTTTGTCCAAGATAAGATCATAGCGTGTGGGAACTGGCGTGAAGTCCCCTTTTAAGTATAGATGTGTAAGTAAATTGGCAGTGGTCCAGAGTCCCGGGACCAGAATTTTTTTTCCGTTAGGAGTTCCTACCGAGGAACCTGCTTTTTTTACGATGATAGGGCCGCAGTTCCTACCAAGTGCAGATCCGCTATCTAAAAGAGAATATTTGTCCGCCACATGGAATAAAGCTGCGAATGAAATTTTCGTGGCCTGGAATTTTCCTTTATCTGCGAATTGGTTCAGTTGTTCCACATCGTATAATTCTTCTTTTATAGAAAATGGCGCCTTGGTTTTTGCGGAGATAAGATGATAGAAGATGAATGTGTCGTTCGGACAGGGGGAATATGCCAGACTAAGTTCCATTCTTCCAGGCAATCAGTTTTGATTCTTTTGAAAACGAAAAAAGGGGGTGGAAGGAACTCCTGCCCTCAGGTCTATTGGAAAAGAATCGCAGGTTGCCTTGGATATCATTTCGAATTCACATAAATTTCCAAAATTGGATGGGCTTCTCCCCTTTCATACGATTGCTATGGATTTGGACGGAACACTTTTAGATTCTCGGGCTTCCATTTCCAGTTTGAATCATTATGTTCTGCAATCCGCGTTGGATCAGGGAGTCGGGTTGATCATCGCTACGGGTAGAAGGTTCTCTTCTGCCCTTCCCTATGCTCAGGAATTTCGAGGAAATGTGACTGTGGTGGCCAATAATGGGCAGGTGCTCAGAAGTTCTCCGAATGGAGAAAGAATTTCGGAAACGTATATTTCCGAAAAAGCGACATTTGCAGTTTTATCTTTGGGAAAGAAGAAGGGCCACTCTCCCCTTCTTCATGTGGATCGATTCGAGGAAGGAATAGATATCCTAGTCGAGTCTCCGATCACGGACGAAAAATATCATCATTATTCAGGCGGAGACATCGCGAGGACCAAGGTGGTTTCTGATCTTCTGGAACATTCTGGCGATCGTGCTCTTGTGGTATGTTATCTTTCTTTAATGAAGGAAGAATTGATCGAATTGGAAGGGGAACTTCTCACCTTGCCTGAATCCTCAGAATACAGAACCGTAATCACTAAAATCCCTGGAGTGTCTTATTGTTTGGAAGTTTTGGAGAAGGGAGTTTCCAAGTGGACGGCGATCCAGTCTTATTTAAAAATTTCCGGTTTGGACGAGGCAGGGGTCATTTCTTTCGGAGACGAGCTAAATGATCGAGAAATGCTTTTTTCTTCCGGATATGGTTTTGCGATGAAGAATGCAGTCCCCAGTTTGAAAGAAGGCGCCTCTTATATTACCAAATATTCGAATAATGAAGATGGGATCGCGATGACTCTTTTGGAATTATCCGTGCTTCCGTTTAGATAAGACTTTTTGATTTTTATCAATCTTTACTTCACAAGAGGAGCATGCGGCTTCGTAACAACCGAAACTTGTCTCTTTGGTTTGCGTTTTACTGAATAGACTTTTAAATGAAGAAACGACCGGAAAGCCCAAATAAACCGCTGCAGAGCCAACGACTAAATAAACAATTTTATCTTGGAATCCTATGTCCCAAACCATAAGGTCATTTTGAAATTCGTTCTCAACACTTGCAAGAGGAATATTTTTCGGATCTCTCTGACAGTATTTTGACAAATAAGGCCCCAAATTAGGTATGATCGAAGATAGATGTGGTCCACATTACAGGTTTTTCACTCTGAATCTTCCGACAGGGATTTATATTCTCTTCCCGATGCGTTTTCTTGGAAGACTTGTATGCGTACTGTTCTTGTTTCCGATTCTAGGATCCATTCAAATCCGGAAGATCTTCCTTCCCATTGGGAAAGTAAAACCGGTTACGAAGCATACAGGCTTCTTCTCGAAATTATCTCAGGCCTAAAATCTAAATTATTTGGAGAGACAGAAGTGCTCTCTCAATTCAAACAAAGATTCCAAGAATTGCCCGATCTCGCTTTTGGAGATTATTTAGCAAAACTTAGAGACAATCTGATTGAAGATTGTAGGACTCTTCGCTCCGGGTATTTGCAAAATTTAGGAGAACAATCTTACGGCGGTTTGGCGGATAAATATTTATCCGAAGCTACAAATCCTCCTAAAGAAATTATACTTTTTGGGACAGGCCAGCTTGCGGAAAAAATCCTTCCTTGGCTTTCTCATTCCAATCGAAAGACTAAGATTGTAGGACGTAATCCAAATCGATTGGAATTTTTATCTTCTGTATCCGATTCCACTTCTCATTTGATGGAAGACTGGTCTCCAAATGGAGAAGCGTGGGTAATTGCTGCGCCTATGGATTTTTCCGCCTGGATGGATAAGCTTACTCCGGGAAATCTGGTCTTAGATTTTAGAGAAGAACCTCTGGAAGAATCTTGGCCTTCAGATATCGTATATATTTCCTTTGCAGAAATGCTTTCTTCTCTGAAAGAAACGGAAGAAAGGACCAGAAAAGTGAAGGAAGAATTAAAATCCGTCTTAGACGAGCTTTTGGAAGAAAGAGAACTGGAAGCTCATCAAATTGTATTCGGTTGGGATGACCTACCTTGTCCGACGTTTTAAGAATCGGTTCCCGAAAAAGTTCCCTCGCAAAATTACAGACCTGCCTCGTACAAGATCAATTGTGTAAATTGTATCCTGAGTTGGAGCTCCAACTTTTTTTCAAGGAAGCAAGCGGGGACCAAGACCTAAGCACTCCTCTTTGGAAAATGGGAAGCAGAGGTGTTTTTACCCAAGACTTAACTAAAGAACTAGTCCAAGGAAATGTAGACGTAGTCGTTCATTCCTATAAGGACTTGGATCTGGAAGGTCATGAGGGCACAGAAATTATCATGGTCCTTCCTCGAGCGGACCAAAGAGATGTTTTACTTTTTAAAAGATCTTCTTACGAAAATCCTCCTAAAGAAATTAAGATTCATTCTTCTAGTCCAAGAAGAGAATATAATCTTACTGCATTTCTTCCGGGGGCACTCCCCTCTCGTCTCCAAAATTTACCGATCAGTTTTCATCCGGTAAGAGGAAATGTACAAACCAGGCTTCGCAAATGGAAGGCGGATCCTGAGGTTTCCGGGCTCGTAGTTGCTAAGGCCGCATTGGATCGTCTTCTATCCGAAAATTTTTCTTTTTCTTCTACGGAAGAATATTCCGAACTCAGAAAAGAGATCAGATCGGCCATCTCAAATGAACTTTTTATGGTTCTTCCTTTATCAAAAAATCCGAATGCACCTGCACAGGGAGCGCTCGCAGCTGAGATCAGAAAGGGTGACGAAAGAACCAAAAAACTTTTACTCCCACTTTCCGATTTAAAGGAAGAAGAAGCTGTCTTAGAAGAGAGAAAAATTCTCTCTTACTTCGGCGGTGGATGTCATCAGAAGATCGGTGTTTCCGTGATCTTAGGTGGGGCTTCTGATTTTCTATTTGTTCGAGGCAAAACGGATTCTGGTTCCGAGTTGGATGCTTTCGACAGATGGAAGGGAAAGGAATTACCTTTACCTTCTTCCTTGGATCTTGTATTCCCAAAACCAAGACAGGGATTTAGAATGAAACGTTCTCCTGTCCAAACTTCTGTTCCTAAAGAAAAGTTTTGGTTCGTGTCTAGGGCTGATTCTTTGCCTAAAGACTGGGTATTGCCCGGGGTGGGAACAATCTTTATCGTGGCAGGTGCAAAAACCTGGGAGAAGTTGGCCTCCAGGGATGTTTGGGTAAATGGCTCCACTGACGGTTTAGGCGAAGAAGACGCAAAAAATATCGTTAGTTTTTATGAATCCAATCCTGACTTTATCAAACTCACTCATGAAGAAAGCGATATCATCGAGGGTGTGTGGAGAAGGTTCGTAACCTATAAAGTGGATTTTGATTCGGAGCAGCCGGATCTTTCCGCGTATTCTCATTTTTTCTGGATGAGCGCTTCTCAATTCGATCGGGCTTATAAAAAAAATCCGGAAATAGGTTCCAGGATCCATTCTTGCGGGACGGGAGCCACATATAAATATATTAGAAAAACATTAGGTGAAGATGCGAAAATTTTCGCATTCCCGAATTTTGAATCCTGGGAAAGGGCCTGTGAGGGAGAAGTCCCGGATTTTCTTACAAAAAGAGGTGCTATATGAGTTCCGAGAGTTTGTTGGGTCTTAGGAGAAATCGCCTCAATGCCCCGCTCAGAAATTTGGTGTCTTCGGAAAGTTTAAATCCTAAAAAACTGGTCCAGCCTATATTCGTGGCAGAAAGTCTGAAATCTCCCGAAAAAATGTCCTCTTTGCCTGGAGTATTCCGCGATACTAGCGAATCTATTCTCTCTCAGATTGAATCGGATGTGAAAAATGGAGTGGAACATTTCCTTCTTTTTTTGGTTCCTGAAAAAAAGTCGGATGATTCTATCCCTAAATCGTTTTATAAAAATGTAATAGGAAATATTAAATCAAAGTTTCCTGAAATTTTCCTCTGGGTGGATACATGTCTTTGTTCTTTGACCACTCATGGACATTGTGGCCTTTTGGATCCAAAGGGTAGAATTGACAATATCAAGTCTGTTAAAAGGCTTTCCGAACTCGCACTTTGTTATGCAGAATCCGGTGCGGATGGAATTTCTCCTTCCGATATGATGGATGGAAGAATTAGAAGTCATAGAAATATTCTGGACTCTAACGGTTTTCAGCATGTTCCGATCATGAGTTATTCTACAAAATTCAAGAGTCATTTTTATGGCCCATTCAGAGAGGCTGCAGAGTCCGCTCCTGGTCATGGGGATCGTTCTTCTTATCAAATCGATGTTAGGAATAGAGAAGATTCTATTCTTTCTTCTGTTAGAGATACGGAAGAAGGCGCTGATCTTTTGATGGTTAAGCCAGGTATAACTTCTATAGATCTTATTTTACCGATTAAAGAACAAACCGGTCTGCCTGTGGGAGCTTACCAAGTAAGCGGAGAATATGCATCTATTGCGATGCTCGCAGAAAATGGATTTTGTAAATTTGAAGATGCTCTGAAAGAAACATGGCAAGTGTTCTCGAGAGCAGGTGTATCTTATCTGATCACTTATGCAGCAAGAAGAGGAAAGGAGATTTTAGGCTGATGTTTCCGAGTTCTAAGGAACTTTTTGAAAGAGCAAAAAAAGTAGCACCGGGTGGAGTACATTCTCCCGTTAGATCCTTTCGTTCCGTTGGAGGAGATCCTGTATTTTTCCAATCCGGAAAGGGTGCAAAACTTACGGATGTTTCCGGAAAAGAATATATAGATTATTGTTTGAGTTTCGGGCCCTTGATCTTGGGACATAGAGACGAAGATGTCCAGAAGATCGTATCTGAAACCGCGGAACTTGCTTGGAGTTTCGGCGCCGCAGAACCTTATTCGCTGGAACTTGCAGAATGGATTGTATCCAAAATTCCTTGGGTAGAAAAGATCCGATTCGTAAACAGTGGAACGGAAGCTGTGATGAGCGCATTACGTGTGGCTCGCGCTGCTACCGGCAGAGATAAGATCCTAAAATTCGACGGATGTTATCATGGCCATTTGGATGCATTGCTTGTAAAGGCGGGTTCCGGACTAGCAGGAGAATCTTCTTCGGATAGCGCAGGGATAGGTTCCGAGCTGATCAAAAATACTTTGGTACTCCCCCTTGACGATGAAAAATCGGTAGAGGAACTTTTTGCAAAAGAAGGTAAAAATATCGCCGCATTAGTGATCGAACCTTTGCCTGCAAATTACGGTTTATTAATACAAAGAAAAGAATTTTTATCCAAGATCGTTGAGATTGCTAGAAAACACGGAACTCTTGTACTTTTCGATGAGGTGATCAGCGGCTTCAGAGTTGGTCTGACCGGAATGAGCGGAGAATTAGGAATTGCTCCTGATCTTGTAACCTACGGAAAGATCATTGGCGGAGGGTTCCCTGTCGGAGCTTATGCAGGAAAAGCTGAGCTATTAGATCTGGTAGCTCCTCAGGGGCCGGTGTACCAAGCGGGAACTTTGAGTGCTAGTCCGTTCGGAATGAGAGCCGGTCTTGCCACATTAAAAAAATGTGAAAAAGAAAATGTGTATAATGTTTTAGAAAATCGCACCAAATCTTTCGTATCCGGAATGGTCTCTATTTTAAGGGAGAGGGATCCTGAGGGAGATTGGGATTCCAGTATACATTCTTCTTTGTTTTGGTTTCATAAAAAGGCTCCCTCCCCTATTCGCACTGTGGATAAAATCCCGGCAGGTCATAAGGAAGGTTTTGCAAAAGTTTTCCATGCACTTCTCTCGGAAGGAATTTATTTGGCTCCATCTGGTTATGAGGTGGGTTTCCTAAGTTATGCCCATTCCGACAAAATACTTTCAGAAACATTGGAGAAAGCGGATTTCGCATTAAAAAAACTGAAAGTATGAAGGTCTTCGATTCCAAAAAGATTGTTTTGCCGGTTATCTGGGTTCTGACCACGGTCTCTCTCGGGGTTTGGTGGCTTTTTTTGGGATTAAGACAGAACAGAATGGCAACCGAACTCGCATCTCGTTTGGGATCCAAAATTGAAAACGATTTCTTGGATAAATTAGAGAGACAAAGTGCCATGATCAAAATGGAAGGTGCCTTCTTTCTTTTTTTATTAGTAAGCGGTGGCGGGACCTTGGTTTGGCTTACCTTTCGGGAAGAAAAAAGAAATAAACTCATTCATGATTTTTTCTCTACAGTCACCCATGAAATGAAAACTCCTCTAGCGAGTCTCAGATTGCAAGCAGAGAGTTTGCTGGAAGAAGGTGTAGATGCAGGCAAAGACAAACTTCTTCATAGATTATTAAAAGATTCCGATCGGATAGAATCTCAGATGAATAAGGCCCTGTATCTGGCAAGTCTTATGAGATCCGAAGGATTATATTTGGAAGAGTTGGACCTCCGACACTGGGAAGAAAGTCTAAGAGAAGAATGGTCCGAGTTGGATATCCAAACGGAATGGAAAGAAACCAAAGTGTTAGCGGATAGAAGAGCCTTAGAAAGTATTTTTAGAAATCTTTTAGAAAACTCCGTGCAACACGGAGGAGCTACGAAGGTAAAAATTCTTTCAGAATCCGTTTCTGGAGACAAGATCAAGTTTAGATTCGAAGACAACGGGAAAGGTTTCTCAGGCGATTTTAGATTATTGGGAAGATTATTCTTAAGACATACGAGCACAAGTGGAACTGGAGTGGGATTATATCTCGCTGAAAAATTAGCCGGAAGAATGGGAGGAGATTTCTCCGTTCGAAATTCCGAGTCGGGTGGATTTTTGGCGGAGTTGGTTCTCCCCTCTTATTCTTCCAAAGGGAGAAACGGCGTATGAAGGCGAAATTATTATTAGTAGAAGATGATCGCTCCTTAGGTGAAACTTTAAAGGAACGTTTGGAAAAAGAAGGATACGAAATGGTCTGGACTGTTTCTGCTCAGTCTGCAAAAGTTTTGGCCGCAGATTCCAAGCCCGACCTTATACTCTTGGATGTACGTTTGCCGGACGGAGATGGATTTGAGTTGGCAGAAGAATTAAAATCCAGAAAAGATTGTCCTCCATTTTTATTTTTAACTGCACATTCAGGTGCGCCGGAACGTTTGAGAGGATTCGAACTAGGCGCTGAAGAATTTATTCCTAAACCGTTTCATCTGAAAGAATTACTGATTAGAGTCAAACACGTATTAGAATCTCATAAACATTCCATAAAACAGGCTAAATATTCTTATGAAGGTTACCTTTTGGATTTTTACGGATACTGCATCCATACACCTTCTAAAGAAGAGATCCATCTTTCCAAAAGAGATTGTGCTCTTTTGAACTTCTTAGTGGAAGAAAGAGGAAGAACTGTCAGCCGAGATGAGATTCTAGATCGCCTTTGGGGAGAGGAAAAATTCCCTACAAATAGAACTATAGATAATTCCATTGTTAGATTACGCCAAGCCTTTGGAGATAGGGGCGAAGATGCGATCCGTTCCGTAAGAGGAGTCGGCTATCAATGGATCGGAGACTTAAAAAATGTCTAATACTAGATTTCAAGCTGCCCTTAAACTGGAACCACAGGCCACTCCTCCGATCTGGATGATGCGCCAGGCCGGTCGTTATCATTGGCATTACCAAAATTTAAGGAAAAAACATTCTTTCGAAGAATTATGTAAGGTGCCTGAGCTGGCTGCAGAAGTCGCTTTCGGTCCTGTGGATGATTTTGATTTTGATACTGCAATTTTATTTTCCGATATTCTTTTTCCATTAGAAGCATTTGGAATGGGTTTACGTTTCGGCGAAGAAGGCCCCAAACTGGGCTGGCATCTTTCTACTTTGGAAGATCTAAATAAGTTTTACTCTTTGGAAGAAGCAGTAGAGTTTATGGGATTTCAAAAAGACGCCGTGATTCGCACGAGGAAAAGAATCCCAAAAGATAAGTCTTTGATCGGATTTGTCGGAGGGCCTTGGACCTTATTCTGTTACGCTACTCAAGGAAAACATGATGGAAACCTAATACTTCCTAAAGTTTCTGCGGAGTTAAGAGAAGGTTTTTACGAGAAGATCTTGGCATTATTAAAAGAAAATATACGTCTGCAATTGGAAGGTGGTGCTGAGATCGTAATGGTCTTTGATACCGCTGCAGGAGATGCTTCTCCTGTATTCTTCCAAGAGGCGATTTTACCTACCATTAAAGTTTTGGTAGAGGCGTTCCCTGGCAAAATCGGTTATTATGCTAAAAATCTGGCTCCAGGCTCTTTGCAGTCTTTGAGAGAAATTTCGGGTCTTATTGGATTCGGGATGGATCATCGAACCGATATCGTAGGTTTTTTAGGGAACGGTTCTCATTTTGTGCAGGGAAACTTCGACCAAGCGTTATTATTCATGGAGCCGGGCGAATTTAAGAAATATTTAAATCGATGGATCCGACCGTTTTTGGATTTGGTCCCGGAAAAAAGAGCAGGATGGGTCTGCGGTTTGGGACATGGAGTCCTTCCAAAAACCCCGGAAGCGAATATTAGAACTTTCGTAAATACGATACGTGAGGCCTTCGTATGAATTCCAAATCCGATTTAATCCGAAAATACGATGTCCCTGCACCTAGATACACTAGTTATCCTACTGTGCCTTATTGGGAAGACAATCCTACCAGAGAAGAATGGATAGGATCACTTCGTAGAAGGTTGGTGCCTGATGATTCTTCCGTTGCATTGTATCTTCATATTCCATTTTGTGAGACACTTTGTTCTTTTTGCGGCTGCAATACTTCTATCACCAAAAATCATACTGTAGAAGATCCTTATGTGGAGACCGTTCTCCAGGAATTTAGAAAATACCGGGAAGAACTTCCTGAATTGACTAAACGTGAGTTGAGAGAGTTACATTTGGGCGGAGGGTCTCCTACTTATCTTTCCGAATCCAACTTGGAAAGTTTGTTAAAACCAATTTTAGATTCTTGGAATGTATCCGATTCTCCTGAATTCTCCTTGGAGGTGGATCCAAGAAGGACTAGGATTTCTCAACTCGAAGTATTAGCAAATTACGGATTCACAAGAATTAGTTTGGGAGTTCAAGACTTTGATCCTGAAGTGCAAAGATTGGTAAATCGTATCCAACCTTATGAACTAACTGAAACAATCACTCAGGGTGCACGCAAGTTGGGTTATCATTCGGTAAATTTCGACCTTATCTATGGACTTCCCAAACAAACCAAGGAAAGTATGAGGCAGACCATCCAAAAAACATTGGAGCTTAGGCCTGATCGTATCGCTTTCTATAGTTATGCTCATGTACCTTGGATTAAAGCTGCCCAAAGATTATTCACAGAAGATGATCTACCTAAGGGAGAAGAAAAAAGAGAACTCTATGAGATCGGAAGAGAACTTTTCTTAAGCGCAGGATATAAGGAAATTGGAATGGACCATTTTGCTCTTGAGTCCGATTCACTCTATGCAGCTTATCGGAATGGAAATCTTCATCGCAATTTTATGGGATATACCACTAAATCCACTGACCTACTTTTGGGTTTAGGGGTGTCTGCAATTTCGGATAGTTGGGATTGTTTTTATCAGAACGAAAAGATCCTGAAAAAATACCAAAGAAAAATTTCGGAAAACGGACAGGCAATTCTCAGGGGACATAAATTAAATTCGGAAGATTTGGTCCAAAGAGAACTCATTCTAAAACTTTCTACTTTGGGAAAAGTGGAGGTTCCGGATCCAATTTTTGAAGAGGTTCGCCTCTATTTGGCCAGTATGGAAGACGATAATTTAATTGAGTGGAAAGGAAAAACCCTTGTTTTAACAGACCTGGGAAAACCTTTCTTAAGGAATGCGTGTACAGGTTTGGACATGCGTTTGAGAAGAAAAAGTCCTGAAACCAAGGTGTTTTCTCAGTCTATTTGACTCTCTTTCTGAAATATTCGGGTCCAATAGCTGTTCTTCCCTTAGAGGACTCATTTGGAAATTAATTTCTTTTCGTCCAATACTCTGGGGACTTTAGTGGCGTAACACTTTTTCGTTTTTGAAATGTCATCTTTACATTTAAGAAAAATAATTCCGATCTTATTGATCGTTTTTGCTCCTATCGGGATCTTTCCCGTCACCGTTCTATTGAGAGAAGGTGGAAAAGTAAAAGGGGATATCATTACCCAAAACCAGCATTCTGTTCTTTTACAAACAGAATCAGGAAAACGTAAAGTAGATAAAGATCTGATCCTTAAAATACTTTTCCAAGACGTAAACGACGACGAAGAGGAAAAGATCCGCAAAGAGGAAGAAGACAAACTAGCCGCGGACAAAAAAGAGCAAGAAGATAAAGAAGCTGCTCAAAGACAATTGGATGAAGAAAAACAAAAAGAAGAAGATCTGAAAAAACAAGCAGCCGCCGACGAAGAAGCTCGCCGCCTCGAAGAACTTCGTAAACAAGAAGCTAAACGTCCTTTGAATGCACTCATGAGATCTGCGGCTATACCGGGTTGGGGTCAATATTATACGGACAGAAAATTTCAGTCCCTTCTCTACCCTACCCTATTTGCGGCTGCAGCATTTGTGGCTTACGATAAGTTTAGAGTTTATAGAACTTCTGTAAAAGAATATGGGGATTTGGGAAATCCGTACACAAGAGAAAGTCTGACACTTGCGGCACTTGGTCAAGCCCAAGCGGCGGTTACACCGTCTTTATCTCCTATTGATGCATATCTAGCGAATCAATCTAGTCAGGTTCAACTTAAAAGAGAAGAAGCCGACAAAAACTTTAAAGAATACCAAGGCGCCTTATACGTGTTAGGCGGGATTTATCTTTTGAATCTGATTGATTCGTATTTATTTGCAAATTCTGTCAAATCAGTGGTTCAGTTTTCAGACGGACAAAGCAAGGGAATGGTGATATCTGCAATACCTGCGAGCGTCGGAGCAGGAAGTGGATTTTCAGGTAATGGGACCTTCTCCGGAATGGAAACCAAATATACGATGGGTTACAGATTCGAATTCTGATCCTGACAAAAACTTTTCTTCCATTTGAAAGAAAATCTAGGATTTTATTGCCAATAGTTTCCATCCCATTACTTTGTATCCGTGGCGAAATGGGTTCCGGATCATATAGTAATCGGCGCGGGTTTTACCGGCCTTCTGCATGCATTTCTTGCTTTAGAGAAGGGCGAGTCCGTATTAGTACTGGAAAAAAGAGAAAGTACTGGTGGACTAATCCGTTCTGTTCGAACGGAATACGGGATCGTAGAAACGGCAGCAAACGGAATTCTAAATTGTTGGGAATTGGAAAGCCTTGCTGCACGCTTGGGATTGGATATCTTAATCTCCAATCCTACATCTAAAAAACGTTATATATTTTCAGACGGAAAAATGAGAAGGTTGCCTCTTTCCATTTTCGAAATAATATCTCTGGTATTTTCAACATTGACTGTACCTTCCCAACCTCTTCCGGGAGAATCCATTTACCAATGGGGCAAAAGAGTATTGGGAGAAAAAACACTTAGTAAGGTGTTAGAGCCAGCATTAGGCGGAATATATGCCGGTGATCTGGATGCAATGTCTGCCGAGCTGGTGCTCGGAAAATTTTTACCTGAACAGGCACCTCTTTGGAAAAATATTCTGCATCTTCGAAATTCCAGAAAAGGAAAACCAAAAATTCTTCCGGGAAGAAGAGGAACTGTAAGTTTTAGAGGCGGCCTCGGAACTTTACTTGGTGCCCTTGAAGCAAGAGTATCTTCTCAAGGAAAGATCAAATATAATCAGGACATCACTAACTTAAAAGAATTAAGAGTTAGTTATCCAAAATCCAAAATCACTATCGCGACAAATCTATCGACGGCTTTGAAACTTTTAAAATCGGAATATAAAGAGTTTAAGTCCTACCAAGGAATGTTGGATACTTTGCCGATCGTTAGTGTTACCCGTTTCGGAAGGGATTCTATCTTAAATGGAAAAAGAGGATTCGGAGTATTATTCCCGAAAGATCATAAAAGTTTTTCCTCCGAGCTAGGGATCAGATCCAGAGGGATCTTGTTTAACGATTTTATATTCTCCGGCAGGACCTCCGATGGAATTCATTCCGAAACTTTTATCATGGGTGGAGCAGGTGATAGAGAAATTTCCTCTAAAACGGAAGAGGAGATCATCTCCGTAGTGGAAGAAGATCGCAAAAAACTATTTTCCGAAGGTGGGATTCCTTTGAATCACTATGTGACTATTTGGAAAGATGCCCTCCCTGTATACGGGCCTCAACTGCATGCTTTCAATCGAGATTTGGATAGAGTCCTTCCGGGCGAGATCAGGGTGGAGGGGAATTTTAGGAACGGGATAGGGCTAAAATCCATTATAGAGCGTGCCTTCTCCCTTTATCATCCCAATCTTTCGGCTTGATTAGAGAGCAAATTTCTTTATTAAAATTCCCTTAAGTTCCTCTAAATCCTTTTTAATCCAGTTGGAATCTTCTTCGAATTTTTCGAGAGTCATTCCTTCTGTTTGGAATAATGTAAAGATGAGCTCACTCCCTTCTCCGTTTCCTATAATCCTAAGAGGATTATAGGAAATATTTTCAGGACTGAATATCACGTAATGATCGAGGATCCCATATTGGTTTTTATCCGTAAATTTTGCGGTGAGTTTGCCCATGGGAGAATCTATGGACCATTCTCCATTTCCTAAAGGAGAAATGGACTTGCATAATCCGGAGGCCCATTCCGGGAAATTTTTAGGTTCGGAAAGATATTCGTAAGCTGCCTTTCGGGAAACAGGAATGGTAACGCTAATATGTTTTGTGTTCTTAGTCTTAAGCATGATATTTACATCGAGAATTGATCGATCTTTTTTTGGATACTTGTCTTATCGTGAGAGGTTTTTGCAAGTGAATATGCTTGGCGAAAATTTTCTAACGACTTTGTTTTATCTATATCGAAATATAGTTCTCCTAAAAGAGCAAAATAAAAGTGATTTTCCTTCAGTTCTAATTTTTCCGCTTCTATGATTGCTTCTTCTTTTCCATTCGCTTTAGAAAGAGCATATGTTCTATTTAAAGCGGCAATAGGAGAATATTGTAACTGGAGTAGACGATTGTATAACTGCAGAATATTTTCCCATTTTTCTTTTGTATCTTCCTTTTGAGTGTGCAAATAAGCGATTCCGGCTTCCAAATGATATTTTGTAAGTTTGGTTCCGTTGGCCGCTTTATTTAGAAAAATTTCTCCCTTGCCGATCAATTCATAATTCCAAAGGTTTATGTCTTGGTCTTGGTATAGGATCTGTTCCCCATTCTCGTCTTGTCTTGCTTCGAATCTGGAAGTATGAAAACACATTAAGGCGAGAAGTGCATATACTGGAGGTTTGTCAGTGATCTTATTTTCTGCAAGCATGCTGCAAAGACGGATTGCTTCTAAACAAAGATCTTTTCGCAGAGCTTTATTTTGGCTGATAGAATGATAACCTTCGTTGAATAATAAATAGATCGTAGAAAGGACAGTGTCTAATCTATCTTCTATTTCTTCCGGTGCTGGAAGTTGAATGAGGATTTTTTCCTCTCTTAATTTTTCTTTGGCCCTAAATAATCTCTTATTGATCGTTTCTTTATTAGTTAGGAATGCATCTGCAATTTCCTCTATTCCGAACCCGCATAAGATCCTGAGAGAAAGCCCTACTTGTGCCTCTGGGGAAATAGAAGGATGGCAGACTGCGAACATCATGCTGAGTTGGCTGTCATATATATTTTCTGGAGAAAGGTCTATCTCCGGTTCCAAATCCTCTGATAGTGATTTAGTTATTTCCGGAAGAATTTTGTTTTGAAAGACTGAATTTCTTTGTAGATAATTTTTTGCTTTATTTTTTGCCACAGAATAAAGCCAGGCAGTCGGATTTTGTGGATTTCCTTTGATCCCCCAGGACTCTGTCGCAGTTAAGAAGGTCTCGCTTGCGATTTCTTCCGCGATCTCAAGTCTTTCGAAACCTATATGTTTGCAAAGAACGGAGACAATTTTAGTGTATTCATTTCTGAATAAATGAGGTAATATCTCCGAACTTTGCATAAAACCTGAATGTTTTTAGGTGTCGGTTAACGTGTATTATCTACACCGACAATTTTTCTTACTTCCACGCTATTCCCCTCCCCTTTCAAGATGGGGCATTCTTTTGCGATATTAGCGGCTTCTTCGAAATTTTTGGCCTTGATCGTTATAAAGCCTGCAATTGATTCTTTTGTTTCGGCAAATGGCCCGTCAGTGATGATCTGTCCGGATTTGATAACCTTTCCCTCCGTAGATAGCCCGGTGCCTCCTACAAATTTGTTTTGAGCGGCAATTCCTCCTACCCAGTCTTGGTACATTTTCATATATGTTTGCAGCTGCTCTGGAGAAGGTTGCGCCTCTTTTGTGATTAGATCCAGTCGCATTAAAATTAAGTATTCGTCCATATTTTACTCCTATGGAATTAGGGTTTCATCTCTAAATCAATTGAGTTTTGAAAAATTGGACATGGAGCATGAAGAAAGACTCTAATTTTATTTCTTTTTAGATCCAGTTTTAAATGGGTTTTGAATTTGTAGCCCTTCGAATTTCTGGTCTGAATGCAGATCCTCTGAATATATATGAGAACATCCGAGTCTTATTGCAGCTGCCAAAATGAGACTATCATAAAAGCAGTATTTATATTTATTTTTAATTCTTAAACCTTCCAAATAAAAATCGCTGGAAGGATAAAATTTGCAAAGAGGGATCAGGATATCTTGTAGATAACTTTTCAGCTCTTGAACTGAAAAATATTTTCTCTTTTCATTCAATGCGACATTCGAAAATTCTTGGATCACTTGGTAGCTGATAACGTAATTATCCGTCTTGACTGCTTGATCCAGAATATCGATTGCTTTCGCTCGTTTATCCCCGTCTTCTCCGAATTGATATAATAAGATATTTGTATCTAAAAATATCCTAGCGCTCATTCATCTGAGCTCTCGAATATTTTTCTTTGATCCGGATATGAGAGTATTTGTTGATATATTTTTTATAATCCAAAGACTCACGATTATCATTGGAGAATGTAGTAAGCCACTCTACAAAAAGTTCGTTTAGCGACTTATTTAGGTCGATCGCTTTTGCTCTGGCTTTTTGGATCAGGCTTTCGTCTATCCTGAAAGTGACGTTTTTCATATCCTGATTTTGCACGATTTCTGTGCAATCGTCAAGTGCGATTTTTCTGTTCTCTTATGCACAATCGCAAGTAACTTTCTCTTTTTTCGGATCCCATCCACCTGAAGACTTGCAGATGCAGCTTAAGCGGTTACCTTTTTGCGCAGAATACTTGGCTTCGAATACGAACTTTGCTAATGCTTCTAGGAATGCCGGATAAGAACCTGGTGCTGGAATTCTATAATACTCGGATATTCCATTTTCGAATGCATGGTCCCTGATCTGGACTCCAATTTCTTCTAATGTTTCCAAGTGATCGCTTATAAAACTGATCGGATAGACTGCGATCCTTTTGATACCTTTTTGTCCTAACTCCTGTATCTTATCCAAGGTGTTTGGAGTGGTCCATTTACTCGGCCCTACCCTACTTTGATACGATAAATGAATTTGTCCTTTGTAACCTTTTTCTCGCAATAGTGAAGTGAGTGCCTGGACATTCTCTTCGATTTCTTTTGTGTAGAGGTCACCTTTTTTAATTAGGCGAAGAGGGATTCCATGCGCACTAAAGACTATATCCAGGTTTTGCCAATCTTGGATCTTTTCCTGTTTGATATGTAAAAAATCTTTTTCGGTCAATTCTCCTTGGAAAAAATCCAGGATCAAATCTCGGATTGATTCTAAATATTCTTTTCTATCGGAAAATGGTCTGACCCAAAGTGGATTGGATGCAGGGCAATATCCCAATTGTTTTTCCATGAGCATTGCGGTGGAAAGTACCGTTGATCTGGAAAAATGGGGGAATAAGGGAAGAAGTACAACTCCTTCTTTAGGGTCTGTCCATTCGGGAGGGAGTTCTCTGATGTCCGGATAGCCGCAGCACATTGCTGTTCTGACTTCCCATTTTTCTCCGGACTCTTCCAAAAGTTTTTTTAAACCATCTGCTTGTTTTTCGGTTTCGGAAACAAGAGGGGAGCCTCCTCCGAATCCCATTGAGGCATAAGTTTCTTCTACTTTTTTGGCTCTAGTCTCCGCAATTTTTCTAGCGAGTCTAATCCTAAGAAATTCAGGGAGTGGAAGATCAAAAACTAGAGGATCTTCGAATAGGTCTTTCAAAAATTTGGGGATTTCTCCGGCGTTCCTAGGCCCGCCCAAATTGATCAGAAGAAGTTTGTTTTTCATAAAAAATGGCTAACCTGTAATTCCACAGAATACTGCTTTGTGCTCAGATAATTTCTATATCTTCCCGAATAATTGGAAATAATGTCTTCATTGTTCAGGCCTCCCTGGGTTTGAAAACTTCCTTCTCCGTACAATCTATGCTCCGTTAATTTAACGAAAAATAACCAAGAGGGCAGTATGTAGCCCGCTCCTAAATTTGTTTCCACTCCGAAGCCGGAGGAATCTCCGATGAAGTTTAAATTTCGTTGGTAATGATAGTCCCTGAAATGTGAATACCAAACATTACCGGAAAAACTTGCCTCTAATAACCAAGTTCCGTTAGAATACCTATAGCCGAATCCGAATGGAATCTCCCATGTTGAGATAGAATAGCTGAGTCCTATTCCGATTGGACCATAGGTTACGGGTGAAGTTGCGATCCATTGCATTACATCATATAAATAATATTTATAATAAGTATAATAGGCTCCGCCGTTAAGATAGAAACCGGAGCCTGGTTTTCTCGGATCGGGACTCGCTCCGCCAAAATATTTTCTGGCAAGAAATCCGATCCTATCATCTTTCATCTTAAGCTTGCCTCTACCATCCGCAAAGTTCTGGGTTCCTGTGAAAGTATATGGTGTATCGTAAAAACTTGCGTTCGCAAAATCGATCTTGGTTCCCTTCTCTCTGCTCACACTTCCTAAGAAAAAGTCCTCATCCCTTCCCTCTCCAGTTCTTTGGTTTTTAAAAGTGGTCCTATACTCCAAGTTGATCTCCCAGGTTTCCCACCAATGTTTTAAACCGATTCCGCCGTATTCGAATTCTCTGTCATAGGTAATCCTGGACCCTGCTTTTAATCCGGAAAGATTCGGGAACTTTGTCCCCGATTCGAAAATATGTTGGCCTCCATTTTCTCCAAAGATCCCCGTGATGGAACTTCTGGTCATTAGTTCGGATAGAAGTGCCTGGAATTTTGTTTGGGATGCCGCAGTTCCAGGGAGTTTTGTGTCTTGTTTTATCTCTTTAGGAGATTCAAGCTCCTGCGCAGGGAGGTGAGTCGTGGCAAATAGGCAGAATAGTATGGCTATAATTCGAATTTGAATTTTCATTTCATCCTAGAGAATAGGGGTGAAATGATTTCATCCCCAGTGAATTCCTTTTCCGAGAAGCAACCTAAGCATTCTCCCCTCCCCTATCGTTTCAATTCGGTTTTTTCGCTCTTAAACCTATATGAGACATAGGTTTTCTTGACAAATTCGGTCTTTAGGCTGATCTACTATCAGGGTCAAGGTCTGAAGTGAAAGCCAAAGTTTTAAGTGTGGAAGAAGTCCTCTCCGAATACGTTTTAAGTTCGGAAGATGAGTTCCTGGAGAAGGCCGAAAAATGGTCCCTACCAAAAGATAATAAGGGCAAGTACAAGACGGAAGTTTTGGATAAGTACTTCTCCAAAAAAGTAAAACATTCCTACGAATCAGTGATCATTGCAGTTTCCAATCAAAAAGGTGGAGAAGGTAAAACCACAGTTTCCATCTGTCTCGCGGAAGCACTGGCCAAATCAGGCAAAAAAGTTCTGCTCCTAGATTGGGACGCACAGGCAAATATCACTCAGTTGTATGTGGGCCAGGCGGACAAATCCGTTTTTCATAGCCTGGGTTATAAGGAAGAATCCAAGGTAGACATTTCCGAAATTATCGTGAACCTTGCTCCTGGTTTGGATTTGGTTCCTTCTTCTATTCATTTGGCGAATTTTACCACTCCATATGAGAGGGACGATTTTGATCTTTTGAAAGAGGCGTTATTGCCGGTCCGTTCTTCTTACGAATATATTATTATAGATTGTCCTCCTTCTCTTGGTTTGATCTTGGAGAATGCTTTGATCGCAGCGGATCTTGTTTTGGTTCCGATTCAGACTAGAGCATTTAGCGTCCAAGGCCTGAAAGATCTACATGGTACAATTGAGAAGATCCGTAAAAAAGCAAATCCAGGCCTCGGACTTTTGGGTGCTGTATTAAATCAATACGAGGATTCCAGGGCGCTTTCGGGACTTGCAGAAACTGTTCGGAAATATTTTCCGGTATTTGATTCCGTTGTGTATAGAAGAGAAGCAATTCCTCAGTCCCAAGCAAAACGTAAACTTTTATCCGAATATGATCCTAAAGCAATGCAGATGTTTTCTACCTTAGCGGAAGAAGTAATGAGGAGAGCGAATGGCAAAAAGAGCTGATTTTGCGGGGCTGGATTTATTAACGGCTTTCGGCGGGGATGAATCCCTCAAAAAAGAAATTCTTCTTTCGGATATTATCACTAATCCGGAACAACCCAGGGTTTTCGGAAAAGAAGACGTAAGCGATCTTGTGGAATCAATGAAACGTTTGGGATTAATAGAGCCAATCGTTGTTCGCAAGTTAGGTAAGAAGTTTCAAATAGTCGCCGGAGAAAGAAGGTTCCAAGCCGCTAAACTGATTGGCTGGAAGTCCATTCCTGTTGTAGAGACCGAAGCTTCCGAAGACAGATGTTATGAGATTGCCTTGGCGGAAAACGAAAAACGTAAAAGTTTGAATCCTTGGGAAGTAGGAAGGGCAATCCAGTTCTTAAGAAAGGAAAGAAAAAAAACCGCAGAAGAAGTCGGTAAGATCCTAGGTTATACCGAAAGGTATGTGAAACAGTTAAGTTCTATTGCTAGGTTAGATCAGAAATCCGTTTCGGAATTGCTTAAAAGTGGGAGTGATCTTTCCGTAAAAAACCTGGAAACCCTTCTGAAAAAGAAAGAAGGACGGGGGGGTGAAACGATTTCACCCCGTAAACCTGGAGAAAGGATTACCCTAGATCTTAAACCTCTGACTGTTAAGAATCGAGAGTCTTTCCTAAGGGAACTTTCTAACCTAAAGAAAAAATACGGATTGAGCTAAGACGATTTTTTTCTCGTTGGAGAAAACTCAAGGCTCTTGATTCTGTTCTCATACGACCGTTTGGGTGATCTTTTTTTATCCCACTCGGGTTTCTAATAAAGGAATAGAATGAAACTTGGAATCATCGTTGGCTCCCAACAAAAAGAATCTCAATCCGCTAAGGTAGGCGAATTTTTAAATTCTAAATTAAAAGAAATGTCTGTGGAAACTTGGACATTAGATCTGGGAAAAAATCCACTTCCTCTATATGATTCAACTCAGACAAGCGACGATAAGGTTTGGACCAGCCTTTGGAAGCCTATCGACGAAAATTTAAAAAGTTCAGAAGGTTTTGTTATTATCACTCCCGAATACGGCGGCATGGCAAGCCCTGCTATTAAAAATTTCTTCCTTCATGCGGGACTTGTCCAACTGGGCCATAAACCTGGGCTACTTGTTTCTGTTTCTTCAGGTAGAGGTGGGGCTTTTCCGATCAATGAAATGAGGGCGAGCAGTTATAAAAATACCAAGATCTGTTATATCCCGGAGCAATTGATCTTCAGGGATGTGGAACATTTGATTAATGGTGGAGAACCAGTCTCTCCGGAAGACAGTTTTATCAGAGAAAGAAGTGTATTCGCTTTGAAAATTTTAGTCGCTTATGCGAATTCTTTGTCTGAGATCCGTGAGTCTGGCGTAGTCCAGGATCCTAGATTTAAGAACGGAATGTCCTGATTTTAAATTTTTTTTTTGAGAATACCGCCTCCCCAAATTTTATTTAAAGTCTATAATGTGACATAATTCTACAAATGTCAGATGCCAACTAACTGATGGGGGAGGGGAGTTCCTTCACCGGAGATTTGGCTCAAAGATTGTCTTTTCTAACCCGATGATATATCCTGGGGGATGTCAGAATATTGGCTCCCAGTTAGGAAACGGAAAGTTTCGAAGTCAGATAAGACGGACCGGATTTTTAGATGTCTTGGTCTAAATCGAAAAGTTAGGAATTCATGAATAAAATTAATATCCAGGCCGGCCAGATTATTTTTAGAGAAGGCGAGTTGAATAACTCGATGTATATCATCACCTCCGGGACAGTTGAAATATTTTTTACTCATAAGAACTCGGCCACTCGTTTGGCCTTGATGAAAAAGGGAGATTTTTTCGGCGAGATGGCTTTGTTTAGAGCTAAGCCAAGGACTGCGACTGCAAGAGCAGTAATGGACACTGAAATGGTCGCGGTGGAATCCAAACAACAATTGGAAAGATACCTACTCGCTAATCCTGAATTTGCAGCTAAAATGGTGAGGATTTTGGCGGATCGTTTGGCGAATACAAACGAACTTTTGATCTCCAAACTGAACGAAATTACTACGAAAGAAATCGAATATCAAATAGAAGAAAAATAATCAAACATACGTAATACGATCTTTACCTGCGGCTTTTGCTTCGTACAGTTTTGCGTCTGTAAACGAATATAATCTATTACTTTCGTCTGCGTCTCCAGGGTATTCGGCGACTCCACCGGATACTGTGACTTCTATCCCGAAGTCGTTCTTGGAGGAATTTCTCAAATAGGTCCTGAATCTTTCGATAGCTACTTTTGCGTTTTCTTTGCTGGTTTCCGGAAGAATGACCGCAAATTCTTCTCCTCCGACCCTGCAGCTGATATCCTCGGTTCTAAATGCATACATCAATGTTCCGGCCACCAGTTTTAAGATATCGTCTCCGAAAGAATGTCCCTTGGTATCATTGATCCTTTTGAAATTGTCCAGATCGAATAGGAAGAGACAGAAACTTCTTTTATATCTTTTGCTTCTAGTAATTTCTTTGTTTAAGACCAGGTTGAAATATCTTTTATTATAAATCCCTGTTCCTTCGTCTATGACTGCGTTTAGTATGATCTCTTCGAAGGAATATATATCCACGATCTTTGGATTTTCTATCAGCCGATTCTTTAGATAAATATAATCTAGAAGTGCGACTACGAAATTCATACTTCTGCCCAGCTGTTTACTCAAACCTTCTGCGTGAGCATAGATCTCTTTCCATAGTGATCTGGCCTCGGATTCCGGTAGGTCCAGGTTTGCGATAATTCTGAAAAAGTCGGAGTAGAAATAATCGTCCTTTTTTCCCATTTCTTCGAATTTATTGGCGAGGCTGGGAAGAGGTGCTTCTTTATCGTTTACGATCTCTAAGATTGCGGTTTTTCTTTCTGAGTTAACCTGTCCTAGTCCCTTGAACCTGTCCCTCATTTCTATGAGTTCGTTTCTGGCAAGATTTGCCGTAGTTTCATGGGCGTTCAGGATCTGTTCTGCTGCGAGTAATTCTACTTCTCCCAGCTTGGAAACTCTTTCGTAGAGCTCCAATATTTCCTTGAGTTTTCGGATTTCCTCTTCTTTTTCTTTTAGTTCTTCTTGTAGATTTCGCATCTTGGTTCGGGGGATATGGGTCGAAGATTCCGGGGTAGGAACTCCTAACTTTCCGGTTTGTTATGGAATACTGGTAAAATAATTCTTTTCCACCCTATGGGTAAACCAATTTAATGAATTACTTGGCGGTTTCATCTATGTCCAAAGGTCCTAACAAGAAAAAAATTATTATCACAGGAGCTAGCTCCGGTATCGGCAGAGAGCTTGCTCTTTTATACGGAAAAGAGGGGCACGATCTGGCAATCACTTCCAGACGTAAGAAAGTTTTAGAGGATATTGCAAAAGAGATCCGTTCCTTTAAAAAAGGTGGTAAGGTGATTTTGGCTTCCTTAGATGTTTCTGAATCCGAAGACAATTTTAAAGTTCTTCCGAAACTTGCCAAGGATCTAGGTGGAGTAGATCTGTTCATAGCGAATGCCGGGATTTCTACTAACTCTTCTTTTGGTAAAAAAAGTTTCGAAGCGGATAAGGCAGTAATCGATACAAATTTGATTGGGCTTATGGCCGGTATCTCCGCTTTACAACCGATCTTTCGAGACCAGAAAGGTGGGCAGATAGTAGGAATTTCTTCAGTAGCTTCCTTTAGAGGCCTTCCCGGTTCGGCAAGTTATTCTACTTCTAAGGCAGCGGTTTCTACTTATTTGGAAGCACTTAGAGGAGAAGTCCGACCGTTCGGAGTGAAGGTCACAGTGATTCATCCAGGCTTTATAGATACTCCGATCAATCAAAAGCTGAAGTCTCGTCCTTTTCTTGTTTCCGCAGAAAAGGGTGCTAAAAAAATTTACGATAGGATAGAATCAGGAGTTCGGTCCGCTACTGTACCTTGGTTTCCTTGGGCATTGGTCGGAGTTCTGATGAAATCGGTCCCTGAGTTTTTATGGGAGAAGATCGGACCTAGATAAAGGTTTTTGCATATGGTAGGAACTCCAACCTCTTCGAATATCTGCAAGGTTCTCTTCGTATGTTTGGGGAATATTTGCAGATCTCCTGCAGCAGAAGGCGCATTCGTGGATCTATTGGAGAAGAGGGGATTTTCTTCTCTCTTTGAAGTGGATTCTTGCGGAACTTCTCGCTACCATATTGGAGAATTGGCCGACCCTAGGACCAGACAAACAGCCCGTAAGAAGGGAATAGAGCTCACTCATAAAGCGAGACAATTTAAAAGATCCGATTTTGAATATTATGATTTTATTCTGGCGATGGATAGATCCAACCATAAGGATCTGGGGGCGCTCGCTTCGAATGAAGAAGAAAGAAAAAAAATTCATTTATTTAGAAAGTTCCAGAAGGGCCAGGGAAAAGATTCCGAGGTTCCGGATCCATATTATGGAACTTTAAAGGACTTCGAGGAAGTTCACCAGATAGTTTCCGAGGCTTCGGAAGGATTTCTGGACTACGTATTGAGCAAAAATGGAGTAAAGAATGCCTAAGGGTGAAAAAAAGAAAGTAGTAGTAATCGGAGTAGGTTTCGGCGGATTGCAAGCGATCAAAAAATTATCCAAAGAAGAAGATTTGGAAATTGTCGCCATCGATAAAAAAAATCACCATTTGTTTCAACCTTTATTGTACCAAGTAGCTACAGCAGTACTAAGCCCCGCAGATATCGCTATTCCTACCAGATCTCTTATCGGGGATAAAAAAAACGTAACAGTGTATTTGGGAGAAGTGGAGAAGGTAGACATCCAGGCTAAAAAGGTCACCTTCCAAGGGCATTCAGAAGATTATGATTTTCTAATATTGGCTGCCGGTGCTAAATCGGGCTATTTTGGGAATGATCATTGGAAAAAATATACGATAGGATTAAAGTCCCTGAAGGATGCACTTTCTATCCGCACTAAAATTTTAACTTCTTTCGAACAGGCAGAGCTTGCGGGAGATCCTGAAGTAGCCAAAAAACATTTGAATTATGTAATTATTGGTGGAGGTCCTACAGGTGTGGAGCTCGCAGGTTCCATCGCCGAACTTTCTCATGAGATCGTTCGAAACGAATTCCATACAATTGATCCTGCTTTAGCAAAGATCACTTTGATCGAGGCTTCTCCCAGACTTCTGGCCGCATTCGCACCTAAGTTAAGCGAATTCGCAAAAGTCCGTTTGGAAAAAAGAGGAGTCGAAGTTTTAACCGGCACCAAAGTCCTGGAGATAGACGAGAACGGGGTCAAGATAGAAGGTAAGACGATTGCTTCTTCTACAGTGATCTGGGCTGCAGGAGTACAAGCAAATTCTATCGGTGCTTCTTTAGGGGCTCCTACAGACAGAATGGGGAGAGTAATGGTGGATGAGTTCTGTAATGTGGAAGGTCATCCTGAAGTTTTTGTGATAGGTGATATCGCAAATTATTCCAAAGGTTTAGAAAAACCTTTACCGGGTGTTTCTCCAGTCGCAATGCAACAGGGAAGATATGTTGCTTCTCTGATCCGAGGGGATCTAAGATCTAAAAAAAGAAAACCTTTCCATTATTTGGACAAGGGAAGTATGGCGACTATCGGAAGACAAGATGCAGTTGCACAGGTCGGGAATTTCAGACTGCGAGGATTTTTCGGATGGTTTGTTTGGTTATTCATCCATATTTTCTATCAAGTAGGATTTAAAAATAAGATCTCCATCTTCATTACTTGGGTTTGGTCTTATATTACATTTCGTGCAGAGGCAAGATTGATCCAGGATGAGGTTGAATCCAATTCCGTCGGATCTTCTCGACCAAATTAAAGCCGAAAATAATCCTTGAATAGGTCGTACATAATAAAAGAATAAGCTCGATGCGGACTGATCTTTGGAAAGGCAAAACAATCGTAATTACCGGGGGCTCTTCCGGGATAGGGGAGGCTTTATTAGAAAGTTTGTCCCAGATTCCTTGCAAGCTTATCAATCTTTCCAGATCCGAGCCGGAGTTAGTTCGTAAAATTTCTAAAAAGAAGGAAAAGCGGCTTGCGGAAATTTTTCATATCCAAGCGGACCTTTCTTCCGAAAGAGAGATCAACAAAGCGGTATCTAAGTTGGCAAAACTGACTGACGGTATCGATGTACTTTTTAATAACGCAGGTATAACCGCTCATTCTAGATTCGACCAAACACAAATAGATGCCTTTCGAAAGGCATTCGATGTGAATTTTTTCGGTCCTGTTTTTCTTACGATGAGACTTCTTCCTTTTTTGAAAAAGAATAAGGGGGCAGTCATGGTTACCTCGACCGTCAGTGGACTCTATGGGATCCCTGCGAGAAGTGCTTATTCTTCTTCGAAATCTGCGTTACACGCCGTTATGGAGTCCGCTCGTATAGAACTTTCAGAAGAAGGTCTTCGTTTTGTTATATTCTGTCCTCCTTATACCAAAACGAATTTAAGATCTAACGGAATAGACGGGGACGGTCAGAAATTGGGAGAATCCCATTACTCCGGTAAAAGTAAAACTCCACAAGAAGTTGCAGAGAAAATGATCCGATCTATCGAAGATCCAAATTCAAGACTTGTAGTAATGGATAAAAGCGGATGGTTTGTCAAATGGATGAGAAATATTTCTCCTTCGTTTTTGGAAAAAGTATTATATAAAAAACTTTATAAGGACTTTCATTAAAGGACTTAAATCTATATGGAAACTAGAAGCATTATTAAAGAATTCAAATATGATTTTCCTTTGGAAAAAGTTTGGAGTGCTGTCACTGTAAACGAGGAATTGATCCATTGGTTAGCGGATAAGGTTACAGGACGCCCTAAGTTAGGTGGCACTTTTTCCTGGACTTGGAATTTGGGCCCTGAAGGAGAACTTACGTCTACAGGTATTTATAAAAAGATCGTTCCTTTCCAAGAGCTGATACTGCAATGGCAAGACCATCCTGCTGGTGATATAGAACTCAAACTCGAGTTTGAAAAAGACGGAGATGATGCCACTCTTCTTAAACTCACCAACTCAGGATATCCGACTGGAGATAAGTTCGACCATTGGGTCGAGGCTGCTTCCGAAGGCTGGGACGAAGAAAGTATGCATTTGCTCCAATACCTTAGGAAAAATTAAGATATCTCTTTAGTGTCGGATTATGTTTTTATTTTCCGCTTGAACTCTCGGGTCCCTAAAAAAAGATGACATTAGAGCCCCGATTATAGGGTGTTCGCGGTCTTTTCTCCATCCAGAGGACCAAGGCTCGCGAGCTGCTTTTCAAGGCGGTATACAGTGAACTTTCCAGAACTAGACTCTTATTTTCAAAGTCTTACGGATATCACAGATACGATTTCGATTTTAAACTCTCCGTACGATTCCGAATTCGACTCAGATATCACTAAGATGGAAAACTTCTTAAATGATATCCAATCCAAAGATTGGCTCAATACAGATAAAGAATACTTTAACTTATTCACCAGCCACTTTTCCTTTCATATCAAAATAGTAGAAGAGATCGTCCGCGAAGCGAGGGAGATCCTACATCCTGAACGACGTATGCATGTAAAACGTTTGGTAGGATACTGCAAAACAACCGAAGAATGGTTGGCAGATCTTCAAAAACGCCGTAGAGCTACCGAAACTCTCGCAACTGCTTGATATAATCTATTGACATCCCCGGTCAGCCGGGGAGTCTTGAGTTCGTGTCCGAAAACGAACGTCCACAGAACGAAAAAATTAATTTTTTCACTCATCCTTTTCTATTCTATCCTGTACTTCTTTTTATATTCATATTCACTCTAGATAAAATTTTCTTTTTGGATAAGGTCAGAGACTATGTAAAAGTCGAATTGACCTATATTTATTACGACGTTAAGCAAGATCTCTTAAAGGAGATGATCTCTAAGTTCGGCAAGAACGCAGAAAAGAAGTCCGACAAAAAATTGGTACTTCTTATGGGTTCTTCTAGGATGTTATACTTCAAGAACGAAGAGATCCTGGACTTCTATCCTGACTGGGAAGTGTATAATCTTTCTTCTGCCGTAACTACTCCTGCGTATTATCTCTACTTTTTAGAGAGATTGTTCGAAGCGGGTGTAAAACCGGACTTTCTAGTTTTAGAAGCGGATCCTTTTCAATTTAATGCAAATAGTACTACATTCAAAAAATCGAATTTAGCGAATAGTTTCGATCTTAGATTTGTTCTTTCCAATGCCTGGGATCTAGGTAAGGAGAATGTGAATTATTATCTGGGGAATTATTTCTTCGGAGTGAGTAAGAATAAACCTTATTTGGCAAATGTGTATTCTCATCTTACCAATAAAAAATTCGAGCAAGCGGATCTGATCAAAAAACTGACTATAGATTCTCTACATAAAGACAAAGGGAATGCTCTTTCTCCTGCGGGCGGTTTTATGGAGAAGGACTACGGAAGATTAGAAGCAAGTTCTGTCCGTACGATTGGCTGGATTTATCCTAAATATTCTCCCTCCGAAATGCAATTTTCCTTTTACGAAAAGATCTTAGATAAAGTGAAGGAAGAGGGAGTTCCTACCCTGGTGGTCCGTCCTGAAGTTTCTCTTCCTTTGGAAAATCTTCTAAAAGAAATGAATATCCCAGCTCCTTGGTGGGAAAGAATTCGCCCAATCAACCAAAAGTTTGGGATCCCGATCATAGATATGGCGGAAGCTTCCGACTACGAGTGTAATACATTTGCGGACAGCGGTCATATGGCTGTAGACTGTTACCGTCCATTCTTACGCTTTTTGAGGATGAGATATCCCGGAGAGTAATTCGGCTTTCCTTTCTATATATTTCGCCGGGGAAAGGAGGTTGACGAGAAGAATTGTCTGCCTTAGTTTTGCTTCGTTAGATTTTCCCCAAAAGGCGAACCCATGAAAAAAATTATATCCACAGCGGTTTCAATTTCTCTTTTGATCGGATGTTCTTCGGCGAGTGTCGTTGAGAACAAGGGCAAGGCTGCAGAGTTCCAAATTTTAGAGCCGAATATCAGAGTAGAAAAATTCAAAGAAACATTCAATTTAAAGGCAGAAGGTCCGGTTAACTTAGACTGTTCCGGTAAACCATGTACTCCAGACCAAGCCAGCGCATTAACTCCTGACCAGATCAAAAAACTGAAACGTAACGGCTCTTGGAAAGAATATGTGGAGAAGGAAGATCTTCAAAAAAATAAATTCTCCGTTCTGGTCCGTGTAGGAGATTACAAAGACGATAAAAGAGAAGGTATTTGGAAAACATTATACGAAACGGGAGAAACTTTAAGAGAAACTCCTTATGTTGCTGGAGTAAAAGAAGGTGAAGAGAAAAAACTCGCGAAAGACGGGACTCAACTTGAAAGCACAATCTATAAAGCTGACAAAAAGAATGGTCCATACTGGTCTAAAACAGACAAAGGAATCTTGAGCGATGAAGGTACTTACGCGGACGACAAAAAAGTAGGGACCTGGAAAGATTTTTATAACGAAGACGGAGCTAAAAAATCCGTAATCGAGTTCAAAGACGGTAAAAAAAGCGGTAAAGAAACGAATTATCATAAAGACGGGAACACTGTTTCCTCCGAAGGAAACAATTCGGATGATCTAAAAACGGGTTATTGGAAAAACTATTACGAAAACGGGTCCCCTCAATCCGAAGGTAACTATGCTCCGAAAGGTGCAGGTGCGGATAAAAAATCTCTCAGAATAGGCGCCTGGAAAGAATATTACAAAAACGGTAAGCTATTCGCGGAAGGCCAGAGGGATCATACTCGTAAGGGAGATTGGACCTTCTATTGGAGTACCGGGAATCCGGCATATAAAGGAACGATGATGAATGAGATGATGATGAGTTCCGCAGAAGTATACGATAAGGACGGGACCATTGTCGGAAAAGGAAAACTTCTTTTTGACCTTCTTCTCATGGATGAAAAAACGGACGAGCTAAAGGCCAAGTACAAGCCTGATTTCCCATTCGCATATTATAAAAACGGCAAGAAGTCCTTCGAAATAGCTGCAAACGGTACTGCGGTCGAGTATGACGAGTCCGGAGCTAAGGTGGGACAGGGGCCAATTATGCCTGGGACCAACCAAAAAAACGATTGTTGGACCACGCCTCAGGGTAAAAAATATTACGTGAACGGTAGAGAGAATCCTAAAATGGGAGAGTTACAAGGCTGTAAGTGATCTTCAGCTTTCTGTCACTCAATCTTGAATGTAAAAAGCTCGGAGTTGTCTCCGAGCTTGCGACTTTTAGAAAGGCTTTTCTCAGTCCATAAAATCCTTCTCTGATTGGTGTTGGAATTCCAACATGGATACAGAATGGAAAAAGGGAATCCTTGCCTTGGAAAAAATTATCACCAATAACGATCTCAAAAAAATCAGCCTAGGGATACTGGTAGCTGCTCCTTTATTTTTCTTGCTTGGATATTTTGTCCGAGGATGTAGTTCCGTAAATCGGCAAGCAAAGGTAACTTATAGCGGTTCTTTTACGGAAGGGACGCTGGTTTCCCTAAATTCTAAAAACGTAATATTGCAAGACCCTGATTTCTCTATTCCCCTAGAAACAGTGGAGAAGATAGAATTTTTAGAGGATGCTCAAAGTTTAAACCCGAACCAAATTCCTTTGAGTGACGCGGAGAAATCGTTCGTGGGAACTTATAAATTGCAGATTGGGACTCACAAAGGAGTATTGAGCATCTTTCCTCGCAAAACTGGGGGGATTGGAGCCACTTTACGTTTTACGAACTGGGGCAAAGGATCGAACGAGATCCTAACAGGGATCAGAGTGACAGGTAAGTCCATTCGTTTTGTAAGATCTTGTGCAGGAGTAAGATGTTCTGAGATAGGCAGCAATGTTCCTTTTACTCAAACTTATACCGGAGATCTGGACGGTAAAAAAATCCAAGGCGCTTACCAAGGCACGAATAGTTCCGGCCGTTGGCTTGCGGAACGTTAATAGGAAATATTATGGAATCCATTGCTAAAGATCGTGAAAATATTCCTTTGTCCGAGCAGGATATACATTTTGCAAAGGATACATTAGATCGAATTCGCCAGGAACTGACCGGAGAAATAACAGGCCAAGAAGCAGTAGTTAAAAATCTACTTATTTCTCTGGCTTGCCAAGGCCATGTTCTTTTGGAAGGAATGCCCGGACTTGCAAAAACACTTCTAGCAAAATCTTTGTCTTCTGCATTGGATTTAGATTTTAAAAGGGTGCAGTTTACACCTGATCTTCTTCCTGCAGACTTGATAGGAACTGTAGTGTTCAATCCGAAAAATGGAGAATTCACTACGCGCAAAGGACCAATCTTTACAGGAGTCTTACTTGCAGACGAGATCAACAGGGCCCCTGCAAAAGTACAATCTGCTCTTTTGGAATGTATGGAAGAAAGAACAGTCACCATAGGGGAAAATACTTTTCCTTTGGAGAGACCTTTTTTGGTATTGGCTACCGAAAATCCGATAGACCAAGACGGAACCTATCCATTACCGGAAGCGCAGATGGATCGTTTTTTTATGAAGGTTCTCGTAGATTATCCTGATATGGACGAAGAACTTGCTATCCTCGAGCAACATGGCAAGCTCGCGACCGGTCCAAAACGTATTAAGAAAACTGCAACTGCAAAAGACGTCCTAAAGATCTCTTCCTTAGTAGACAGGGTCCATGTAGAGCCAAAATTAAAAAGTTATATAGTTCGTTTGGTAAGAAATACTCGTCCGGAGGAAAAGACAGTTCCGGATCTTCTTCCCTATGTAAAACACGGAGCTTCTCCTAGAGCAAGTTTAAGCCTACTGAAAGCATCCAAGGCAAAGGCTTTATGGGAAGGAAGAGACTATGTTGCTCCGGAGGACGTGAAGGCCGTTCTTCCTGAAATCCTTCGTCATAGAATTTTACTTACATTCGAAGCGATCTCCGAGGACGTGGGGATAGAGTCCGTAGTTAGGATCGTTTCAGACGCGACTCAGGTGCTATAATCTAGTCTACAAAAATGTTCCGTAAAGAATACCAAAGCCTGATCCAACTTTTGGATTTTAAGGAGAGAGGATTTTCTCTTCGGAGTAGACAAGGCACGGCTACAAGTACACGAAAGGGCAGAGGAGTGGATTTCAAAGATGTTCGTCCGTATGCCGTTGGAGATGATACAAGGCTCATTGATTGGAATGTCACTTCTAGATTCGGAGAATTGCATGTAAGGGAATTCTACGAAGAGAAAGAGAGATTAGGAGTTTTTTTCCTGGATGTTTCCGAGTCCATGGATTGGAGCAGTTCCGAATGGACTAAAGCGGAAAATGCCTTTCAGGTTTTGGCTCTATTAGTTTTACTTTATGTACGGAAAGGAAATCTCGCTAAGATCTTATTGTATTCGGATCGATTGGAATGGGAGACGGGTTATATTCGTAACACGGAAGAAGCTCTTTCCGTATTGGAGAAGGTCCGTTCTTTCCCGCATCGAAAATTGAAAACGGATCCTAAACTTCCTTTCGTACTTTTGAAAAATAGGATCAGAAGGTATACTGATTCTTATATACTTTCCGATTTTCATGGACTTCCTTCTTTAAAAAAGCTTACAGGACTCAGGAGATTTCATACTCTACATGCGATCAGATTTAAGGATCGTTTGGAAGAGAGTGCTCCCAGAGGATTTTTCCAATTTTTCTTATTAAAAGATCCTGAAACTGGCTCTATTCCTTCTCCCGCCGGCGGAAGTATCCGTAAAAATCTGGAATTTTTGTTTAAGTCCAGATGTTTGGAATTGGAAGGAAAGGATACGGACCCGAATAAACTTTTGGAGTATTGGAGAAGTGTATCATGAAGCTGGGGATCTTTCGTTCTGGATCCTCGGATCGTATTCGATTTTTATATTATACTTTTTATTTGTCCCTTCTTTTGTTTGCGGTTCCTATATTTGCATGGAAAGAAGATTGGGAGCCTAAGGAAGTAGGAATAGGAGATCAGGCGGAATACTTGTTGGAATTCCAACAGGGAGAAATACAAAATCCTGAGATTCCATCGAAAGGAATGTTTCCGGATCCGGATTCTCCCGATCTTCCACTATTCGAAGTGATTTCTTCCGAAGTTTCGGACTCAAAGATCAAACTAAGCGTTGCCTATTATACTTCCGGAAAATTTTCTCTTCCTATCAGTTGGAAAGACAAGGACGGGAAAGAATTCCATTCGGAAGCCGTATTGATAGTCCGTTCTTCCTTAGGAGAGAAGGATAAATCCCCAGAGGAAATCCTGCCTCCTTTGGAATTTTCTGGAAAGTACGGCTGGAAATTAGCAGCGATCCTTGCGGGACTTGCAGCATTAGGTTTAGGGATCTTTTATGCTTGGTATCTAAACCAGACTCTATCCAAAAGAACTATGGACGCGCTTGTACAAGCAGATCCTTGGGTTCAAAAAATTCTAATATACGAAAGCAAATTGGATGAGATCATTAATGCTCCTCCGGTGTTTGCTAGGATCTTTTATAGAGTTCTCTCAGGATATATCCGGGAGAGTATGTCTCAAAAGATGAATGCTCCATTTGCACATTTAACGGAGGCCGAATTATTCCAACGAATCTATGATTCGTTCGGATTGGAGGAAGAGGAAGTCAAAAATTGGGAGAATACTTTCCGTAGGGCGCAATACTCAGGAGAAGAAGTGGAGATCTCTTCTTCCGAAGCATTAAAGGCTTGGGATTATTGGAAGGAGGCACTTTCCAAATGACGGAATGGGAATCTCCATATTATCTTTTTCTAATTCTTCCGATCTGGATCTGGACATTTTATTCTTACTGGAAAAATGAACCGGCCTTGGGAATAGAACTTAGAATCCCCGGACGGGTCCAATCAGGAACATTTCATTTAAAACGTTTTTTATCATCGGTGACTCCTTTAATTCGCCCTGTAACTCTAACATTATTCGTAATCGCCGTGGCAGGTCCCGGGAAACGATATAGATTCCTGCCGGATGAGACAAAGGGAGTGGATATCATTCTTGCATTGGATGTGTCCGGTTCCATGTCCAAAAGTAGGGACTTCTTGCCTGAGACTAGACTGGGAGTTTCTAAAAAATTACTCAAAGAATTTATTAGAAAAAGAGAAAATGATCGTTTAGGCTTGGTAGTATTTGCGGGAGGTGCTTATCTGCAGTCGCCTCTAACAAGCGATAGAGAAGTATTGGAAGAAATATTAAGCCAAGCAGAAGAAGAAACTGTCCCGGAACAAGGAACGGCTATTGGAGATGCACTTATTCTTTCTTGTTATAGATTGCGCAGGTCTCCCGCAAAATCCAAAGTAATCGTACTCATAACAGATGGAGCTTCTAATACCGGCCGTATAGATCCGGTGACAGCGACCGAGATTGCAAAAGGTGTAGGAGTAAAAATTTATTCCATAGGCATCGGAAAAGAAGATCAGTCTTATGAGGTGAATTTTGAAATTTTAGATATACTTTCCAAAAGAACGGGAGGAGTATTTTATAGGGCAGAGGATGTTAGTGAGTTAAGAGAGGTTTTGGCCTCCATTGACTCCTTAGAAAAAGATCTTCTGATCCTTCCTCCGGAAGAAGTAAGAGAATCAGAATCCTTAATTTTTCTTACCTATGCTTTGGCGCTATTAGGTTTGGATCTGCTTTTGAGATCTTGGGTGTTTCGGTATTACGTATGAGCGAAACTTTTTTAGAATCTTTTTGGATTTCTCTCGGACTAATCTTCTTCGCTTATTCTTTGTTTAAACTGGTATTCTATTTTTATTGGAGTCGCTGGAGAAAGTCCTATCCTGGTTTACCTAGAGAGTCCAAGGTCCCACCTTTTTATATAGTGTTAGTAAGGATCTTGCTGCTTGCTTCTGTATTCTGTCTTTCTTATTTCGCATACCAAAGAACGGAATCGATCAAGTCTAAGGAAGAGGAAGTCTCGAGAGGTGTGGACTTTTTATTCTTAGTGGATGTAAGTCTTTCTATGCAATCTGTAGATACTCGTCCTTCTCGAATCACTAGAGCAAAAGAAACAATTTTGAGACTTCTTCCTCAGTTAAATGGGAACAGGTTTGGTATGATCGTTTTTGCCGCTTCTCCGTTCGTGTATTGTCCAATGACTTCGGATGCTCGCGCATTTTCAGAGTATGTAAGAGGTTTGGATGTGGATATTGTTGGGGATAGAGGAACGGATTTAAAATCCGCATTTAAAAAAGCGGAAGAAGTTTTGAACTCCAATCAGGTTTTACGAAATCGTATTTTGGTTTTAATCTCGGACGGAGAAGACTTGGATTCCCCAGGTATCGTAAAATTTCCGGCAGAAGTTTGGGTCTGGTCTGTAGGAACTCCAACAGGAGGGCCTATCGGATACTCCGAAGATGGCACCAGAGTTTACGGATTTTTGACTAAAGACGGATCTTTGGCTCCTTATGAAAATTCTCCAGGAGTTATCATCTCAAAATCTAATCCTGGATTTTTGAAAGATCTGGCTTATGCAAACGAAGGTAGATTTTTATCCTTGGATTCCGAAAGTCCTGAGATTGGCGATATAAAATCCTGGATTGACTCCATGGAAAAAAATACAGGACAAAGAATTCGTAATTTAAGAAGGGCAGAAGGTGCCAAAAAATTTCTAATACCTGCACTTCTACTTTTACTGTTTGATTTTTTTATGTTGGAGTTCTGGGGAAAATACCTGCTAGGACTTTCTAAAAAAGTCGTTCCAGTTCTTTTGTTTTTTTTCTCTCTCTGGGGGAGTGATGTCTATTCTTTCGAGTTGGATCCAGGTGGAAATAGGATCAAAGAAGGTAAGAACTCTTATGAACAAGGAGATTATAAAAGTTCTTTAGAAAGGTATAAAGAAGCGGATCCTTATTTTCCAGAAGACCCTAGATTAGAATTCAATCGAGGAGACAGTGAATACAAGTCCGGAAACTTAGATAAGGCAATTCGTCACTTCGAAAAGTCTGCGGACTCAAAGGATTCGGCCTTGCGAGCACAATCCCATTTTAATTTAGGAAATTCTTATTTAAAGTTGGGAGATCGCAAAAAAGCTGCGGAACATTATCTTCGTTCTTTAAAAGAAGATCCTAATTTAGAATCCGCTAAAAAGAACTTGGAATGGTTACGTAAACTTCCTCCTCCGGAAGGTAAGGCAGGTTCGGAAAATAAAAAAAGCGCCTCCGAGGAAAAAGAGGAAAAGTCTTCCGCATTTAAACAAGGTTCCAAAGGAAAAGAGAAGGCAGAAAAACAATCCAAATCCGGGGCCGGAAAAGACCAAAAAGATAAAAACAAATCTAAGATGGAAGATGAATTAGATCGGATCATGGAGTCTATGGATCTGGATTCTGTGAAAAGAAGGAGCCCAGGTTCTAGGAACAAAGAGGTGTTCTGGTGAAACGTTTCCTTCTTCTTTTATTATTGGGAGCTTTGCCATTATTTGCACAAGGGTCCAAATTTTATCTCAGCCAAACCAGAGCGGATTTGGGAGATGCGGTATTTCTCATTTTAGAAACGGAGGGCGGTGCTCAGGTTCGCTTAATAGAAAAGGAATGGACCGGACAAGGGATCAAGGCGGTTTATTGGGGTACTGAGGAGAATACAACTATAGTCAACTTTAAAGTATATCGCAAAAAACTAATTAAGTACAGGCTTACCGTCTCCGCGCCTGGGCGTTTTTCCGTTCCGGAAATAGAAGTGGAAGTGGACGGACAAAAAGTGGAATCAGGAATGATGGTTCTGGAAATTTCTCCCAGAAGTTCCTCTACCAATAAATCCTCCGGATTTTTTTCTAATCGTTACTTCTTCAGCGAGGAAACAGACGGGCCCGAAGATGGGGACTTGAAAGTATTATTCAGAACGAATAAAGATCAAGTCTGGGTAGGGGAGCCTGTTTTAGGATTTTTCACATTATATTATAGAAATGCAATACGTCCTTATATTGACCGGGATTTTTCCAGCTCCATCGAGTTTCCTTATTTTAGAAGTGAGGCACTTTCAGGAATCAATCTTTTGATCCCTGAACAGGTTATTTACGAAGGATTAGAATTTGAAACAGCAGTTTATAATAAGGAAACTTTTATTCTGACACCCTTGAAAAAGGGGGAATATTCATTAGGCTCCACGATATTTCATTTAGAAGGAAGGCAACAGTCTTTCTTTCATATGAGAAGTATTAAAACGATACCGAGTAAAATTTTCGTAAAGGATCTACCTTCTCCTTCTCCACTTGAGTTTAAAGGAGCGGTTGGTAATTTTAAGATTGGATTAGAAGAATATCCTAAGGCGGGTTTTTTAGGAGAACCTTTTCAGTTTAAGCTTACTATTTCCGGGAATGGGAACCTTTCTTCCATTAAGGATCCTTTATTGAGTGTGTGCGATCTTCCTTGTCATCCTGAGATTACTTTTTTACAGACTAGACAACAAAGAGATTTTCGAGAGCTTGGTCCGGGAGAGTTCGGATTCTATCTAAATCATTCTTATCATTATTCAGTACTTCCTAAAAAAGAAGGTGTTTGGAAACCGGACGATCTGAAATTCACTTTTTTCAATCCTAGTTCCGGAAGATATGAATCCGTTTCTCTTCGTTTTCCAGGTTTGGAGATCGGGCCTCTTAAACCAAAGCAGGAAATTACTACGGAGGACTCGGGTGGAAAGAGCGGATCTTTTCTATTAGTTTCCATTCTTCTTTCTTTCGCATTTATAGGGGCTAGTACATTTGTGGTTTTAGCAATGCGCAAAAGGCATCAAAAAAACGTAGTATTGAAACGACTTGACCTCTGGATAGGTTCCAAAAGAGGTTTTGTTTTGAAACATTCCGTGATGACCAAAGGGTTGCCGGAGGAAGAAGCAACTCTTCTTGCAGGTTGGAAATCCGATACGGTGCCATTGATCGAAACTTATAAAAGTTTAGGACCTTCTTCTAGAGAAACTCTTATTAGAATTTCATATTGGTTGTCTGATAAATTAAAAGAGGAGGAATCCGAATGAGCGAAGAAGTAAAAGGTAGGATTTCCGTAGAAACGGAGAATATTTTTCCTATCATTAAGAAATGGTTATATTCTGAAAAAGATATATTTTTGAGAGAGCTGGTCTCTAACTCCTGCGATGCAATCGCTAAACTGAAAAAAATCTCCTTGAATGAAGAATTTGAAGGCGGGACGGATTATCGGATCGATCTAGACTTCGACCAAGAAACTAGGATTTTAACAGTCCAGGATAACGGGATCGGGATGACCGACGAAGAAGTGAACCGTTATATCAACCAGATCGCATTTTCAGGCGCAGAAGAATTCGTAAAAAAGTACCAATCCGAAGGAGACAAGCCGGAGATCATCGGCCATTTCGGTTTAGGATTTTATTCCAGCTTTATGGTTTCTTCTAAGGTAAAAATAGAGACCAAATCGTATAAAAAAGGAAGCACACCTGTTGTTTGGGAAAGTGAGTCGGGCACAGAGTTTTCTCTAAAATCTGGCGATAGATCGGAAAGAGGAACAAAGATCAGTTTGTATCTGGACGGTGATTCCGGAGAATATTTGGACCAATGGAAACTGAAAGAATTAGTCCGTAAATATTGCGATTTTCTTCCCGTTTCGATTTACGTAAAAGGGGAGAAGGCGAATAAACAGACCCCATTATGGAGCGAACAACCTTCTTCCGTTAAAAAAGAACAGTATGATGAATTTTATCAGTATCTGTTTCCTTTTGCGGGAGAGCCTCTATTCCATGTTCACTTGAATGTGGATTATCCTTTTAGATTGCAAGGGATCTTATATTTCCCGAGACTCAAACATGAGTTAGATGCCAACCGGATGGGGATCAAACTTTATTGTAATCATGTGTTTGTTTCCGACGAAGCAAAAGAATTGGTTCCTCAATTTTTGACCGTTTTACAAGGGACATTGGATATTCCGGATCTTCCTCTGAATGTTTCTAGATCGTATTTGCAAAACGATCCATTGGTAAAAAAGATCTCTTCTCATATAGTCAAAAAGGTTTCAGATAAACTTCAGGAAGAATGGACTAAAAACCCGGAAGAATTCCGTAAGAACTGGGATGAAATTTCCTTATTCGTTAAGTACGGAATGATGACCGATGAGAAATTTTACGAATCTGCAAAAGATCTTATCTTCTTCCGTTCATCTAACGGTGATTTGACGAAACTAGAAGAATATGTAGAAAGAAATAAGGAAAAAAATTCAGGCAAAGTATATTATGCGGGAGAAGCAGAACTTTCTTCCGTGTATATGGACCTTCTCAAGTCCCAAGGATTGGAAGCCTTGCTTGTAGATTCCAGAATAGATAATCATTTCCTTCAGTTTTTAGAAGGCAAAAATCCCGATTGGAAATTCCAAAGAGTAGATTCGGAACTCGCGGATCAAGTATTGGATAAGGATGCAAGCCCTGATCTCGCAGACCAAGACAACAAAACAACGGAAGACAGGCTTAAGGAAATTTTTACTAAGGCAATTGCAAGAGAAGGTGTGGAGATCAAAACGGAGGCATTGAAGTCCGAGGATATTCCTTCTGTGATCTTGCTGCCTGAACATCTGAGACGTTTGGCGGAAATGGGCCAGATGTATGGGCAAAAACCAGGTGATTTTCTGAAGAATCATACTCTTCTTCTGAATCGTAAATCTAAGCTGGTCAAAAACATCCTCGGTCTTTCCAAAGGTATTCATCCGGAGAAGGCGGAAAAATTAGCCCGTTCTGTGTACGATCTTGCTTTGTTAGGCGCAAAGCTGATTGGAGAGGAAGAATTGAGCGATCTGATTCGCCGCCAAAGGGATTTGCTGGAAGATCTTTCCTCGGATTAATTCCGAAAAAAAAGGGGGGAAATCGGAGATCGTACCGATATCTTTATTGGTACCGGTATGCGGACACCGATTTTCCTGATTTTGATCATTTCTGTTTTATCGTCTTTTGGCGACCTGTATTCGCAAGATGCGGGGAAAGGGAAACCTGTCGAAACGGAGGGAGAAGTCCATAACGATTTAAAGTCGTTGGACAAAGAATATTACGAATATTATTTCAAAACTCTTCCAAATACGGATATTATAGAAAAAGAGAAATTAGAATATAATTTGATCCGTTCTCTAAAATTCGAACTAAGAAAGGTCGATCCAGACAAGATGAGTTCGGAAGAATTGAAAAAGGTCAATTCGAGTTCGGTGCGTTATGAAAGGGTTTTTGAGGATTCTATTTGGATGCGGGGAATACGCAAACAAATGGGGCATATACGTTTTAAAGAGTATATGTACGTGATCGTATATGACAGATACTATTGTTTTATTTCTTACGAAATGAACCCTTCTAGATATATTCAAACTCCGTTTCAAGTTCAATTGATCTTCAAAAGAGATAGTAATTATAACTCTACTCTACCTCAGCCTTAAACGTTCTGAAATAAAGACTGACGAGTACCAGCCCCAAAGAGAACAAGATCCCGAATAATAAAAAGTCCTGCATAAAACCGAAACCGGGAGGCGGGGCAGTGTTTCCTACAATCCTGCCTAGGATCTTCGTTTTTCCGAAACTATTCCAAACTAAGGTGCGGACCTGGACTGTATCTCCCACTCTCATCCTTCGATTTGTAGTTTGGTCTACTTCTTCAGTGACCTCGTGTTTTTTCCCCTGTTCATCCGGCACCAAATAGGTGTACACATTTACAGTTCTGCCTAACTTATTGAGTTTTGTATTTTCTACCAGGACTCCGAACTCTTTGTTTCCTGGAAGGGATAAGTTTTTGTAGATCGATTCTAAACTTTTGTTTTCCCAATAAACTGCGACGGAAAGAGGAAGAAAAAATGCAAGAGAAACCCAGCCCATGATAAAAAGGATCTTATAGAATGGGGTAGAGTTCGGTTTCATTCTCAGGCTTTATCATCTTTTTCGATAGGGATTATTACAACCAAGTTTCCTTTTTCTGTAGGAAGAAAAAACGAATGGTCCAAAGAATCAGGTGCGATATTCTTAGGATATGAAGGTATCAAGGTCCGACTTTTTGAAATATATGGGAAAGGGAATGCTTGCTTTGACTGCAGTACGGACCTTGGACCTATTTTCTGATCCTGCAAAAGAGCATTCTAAAAAAGTACATTCTACACATTCTCCTTCTCCAAAAACAAAAAAGGAGACCTCTTCTAAAATTCCTGGAAATAATTTTAAACCGATACGCCCTAGTATCCAAGATGATCTGATCTTAGCTGCTGGTTTTACGTATGATCTGGTTGCAGTGTATGGAGATAAGATTAACTCCAAAGGAGATACTTTCGGATACGCTGCCGACTTTAATTGTTTTTTTCCTTTTCCTAATGATCCGAATTCTGCACTTCTTTGGACTAATCATGAGTATTTAAATGAATTAGAATATTATGTGACCGGTTATGATTATAACCAAAAGGGTCCTAATAATAGAACTCCTGAACAGATCGAAAAATATCTATATTCATTAGGCGGTTCCGTGATCGGGCTTCACAAATCCAAAGGTACTTGGGTATTAGATCCAGAATCTAAATACGGAAGAAGGTTACATGGAAGGTCGGAATTCCAACTCAAAGGTCCAGTCGCCGGTTCGGATGCCATCTCCGGAAAAACGAAAGTATATGGTACATTTGCAAATTGTTCCGGAGGCAAAACATTATGGGAAACTGTCCTCTCCTGTGAAGAAAATTATGAAATGGTAGTAGAAGATTGTAAACTGGAAGATTTAAAAGAATACGGTTGGATCATCGAAGTAGATCCTTTTGATCCTACTTCCACACCGATAAAGCATACCGCGCTCGGAAGATTTTCTCATGAAAATGCTGCATTAACCGTTTCTCGTTCCGGAAAATTAGTCGTGTATATGGGGGACGATTCCAAAGACCAATGTGTATATAAGTTCGTTTCCGAAAAAAATTACGATCCTAAAAAAGGAAAATCAAACTCTGAACTTTTGGACGAAGGGACATTATATGTAGGTAATTTTGAAAAATGTGTTTGGGTGACTTTGGATCTGGAAAAAAATCCGAATTTAAAAAATGCGAAAGATAAGGAAGGAAATCTTAAATTTAAAACCCAAGCAGATGTTTTGGTATCCTGCAGAGATGCCGCAAAAACTGCAGGCGGAACTCCGATGGATAGACCCGAAGATCTGGAAGTTCATCCATTAGATAAATCTGTTTTTGTTTCCTTTACCAATAACGATTCACATGGAAATTTTTACGGACAGATCGTTCGTATCAAAGAGGAAAACTCGGATGCAGAATCTGTTCGTTTCGAGTTCGAGGTATTTGTTGCGGGGGGAGGGAAGAGTGGATTTTCTTCTCCGGATAATTTAGCTTTTGACTCTTTCGGAAATCTTTGGATGGTCACGGATATGACTACGCGTTTGCTCGGAAAATCCATCTTCAAAAAATTCGGGAACAACGGACTATTTTTTATTCCTACAAACGGAGAAGACTCAGGCAAGGCATTCCAATTTGCTTCTGCTCCGATTGGCGCAGAACTCACGGGTCCATGGTTTACACCTGACGAAGAGTTTTTATTCTTATCCGTACAGCATCCGGGAGAAGATACTAGGGATTATGATGTTCCTACAAGCCGTTGGCCTGCTAGAACAAAGGGAGATATACCCAGGCCAGCAGTGGTCGCGATCAGAAGAGCTTAGTTTTTAAGACAGGCAGCGATAGCGTCTTCTTCTTTTTCGAAATGAGCGAAAGGTTTCCAAAGACCTAATAGATTGAAGATCTGTATAACCTTCTCTCCAGCTTCTGTGAGCAGAAGTTTTTTGCCTTCTCCAGTAAGTCTGTTCTTTAATTCGAAGATTGCACGAATGCCGGAACTAGAAACATATTTGAGATCGGATAAATTTAAGACAGTATTGCTTGCGTGAGTCACATCCAATACTTTTTCCTTAAATAGAGGGAAGGTGGATTCGTCCAGTCGGCCGGAAACCAAATATACTTTGATCTCTCTGCCTGCATCCTGTTCCAGAATTTTCAAACTATCCATGTTTTTGCACCACCACCCGCAATCTTTCCGGAGAAACGGAAAAGTCCGCTTTGGCCCCGGGAGGGAAATCGTAAATACGTTCCGCCAAGGAATCGATGGAGATCCCCCCGCGCATTTCGGATATTAGACGGAAAGAATTGCGAACCGTGAAGTGATCCAGCTTGTACTGGAAACTTTCTTTCTTGCGCAACTCTCTACAGTACACTTTGAAATATGGCTCCTGCTTGTCAAAGCTTACGTCTTTATTTTCGCAAGACATAACCCAACCAGTAGAACCCGCTCCGGTATACACCAGAAGGCCGGAACATTTCTGTTCTTCAGAGACCTTTTCATGAGAGATCAGGAATCGACTCGTTAAATCGGGACTATTGTTTCGAATAGAAATTTCACTGATCCCTTGGAATGTCTCAATCGCTTTGCCGTCCGGATATTCGATTCTAACATTGATCCTGGGCCATTCTTCTATTTTAATATTTTCCCAATTTCGGGAAACTGCATTTGAAATATCCGAGGTATGAAAGGATAGAAGTGCTCCTACAGAAGTTTCAGGATCCGAATTACATCCCAAAACTAAATTGTCCAAAGCATGATGGGCAACATAAGTAAAATGATTATCTCCGCCTAATGCGATGACCAGATCGTAGTCAGCAATATCTATATTTTCTAATTCTTCTCGGAAGATAAACTTTCCATTCGGAAAAGTGACTTTTAACTGTTCTCTACTTTGGATCTGCCTGAGATGGGATTGGTAGATCCTTGCGAAGGAATCATTTTGGATTTCTGCTACTCTTTTGAATTCGTCCAGAGAGCCGTAACTCTCCAGATCTAATTCGTACTTTGTTCTTTTGATAACAACCAGAACAGATTCGATCTTTTTTCGCATTTCCGCCGACATGGATTACCAATTTGGACGGATCTAGGTCTCCCAGAAAACGAAAAAAATCAAACCAATGCGGGTTCCGAAGAATTATTTGTCTTAGGATCCGAGTCTGCCAGGATCAATTTTAGAACGGACATAGTGGCTCTGAATTTCATTCGATTTCCAGTAAGTCTGTATAAAGCCACTAAATGTTTTAAATTTCTAATATTTTCAGGTTCCCTGGATCTGAGTTTTTCCGCGAATTCCAGAGACTTCCAGTAATCCTTGGTCTTTCTAAGGCAATAGGAAAGATAGAAGATATACTCATTGTCGAATGGGATCTTGGAAAGATAAGCATCCGAATATTTTGCACCTTCTTCGAATTCTTTCGCGTTGATACAGATCCTCGCCATTTGTTTGTAGAGAGCAGGATCCGAATCGTCTATCTCTAATGCTTGTGCAAAAACTTCCTTAGTCTTTTCGGTATTTCCTTTTTTGTATTCCTTGATGCCGATTTGCAGAAGTCTATTGTATTCCTCGGAAACCGCTTTTGTGCGAGAAGAAGACACTTCTGCTTCTTTATAACCGATACTTAAAAGACTTAGATCGTCCGAAATTTCTCCTGCGGCACTGATCAATCTTTCCAGATCTTCTAAATTTCCTCCGGAAAGTTCCACGAATCTAAGGAATAAATTTTCGTCCTCATTCATCACAGGTTCTGGAGAATTCGGATCATAAAGAAGAATATCATCTCTTCCGTCGGATCCTAAGAAAATTTTGTCTCCTGCTTCCAGTTTATCTACTCTCACTAAAGGTTCCGTAGTGTTTTCAGAGAAACCGAGTTTGCGAATGGGGAAGTCTGAATCCAAGAAGCCTGCTTTTGCGTCCCGATACAATACCATATTAGGATGTTCTGCATTAATAGAATATAATGCTCCTGTTTCTTCGTCCAGAAGGCAGAGTAATGCGGAAACTAACATTGTTCCGTCGAAGGTAACGAATACATTTTGTAATTCTGTATAGCAGTCTTTGAGCCATTTTTCAGGAGTTTTCTTCTGGTTACTTCTGGAAAGTTGTGTCCTTGTTACGATTGCTTTGAATACGGTTCCCATTACAAGTGCACCGCCAGCGCCTTGGATGGATTTACCCATTGCATCCGAGTTCATGATGCTCAGGAATTTTTTGCCGTACAACGTGATCTCGCTGATCGAAACCAGATCTCCGCCGATATCCGATTCTCTTTTTCTGAATACGAAAGTTTTCTTTTGTCTTAAGATACCGCTGATCTTAGTATTCTGACTCTCATACTTAGTGGTAGCGAGAGGACGAAGAAGTAGGGAAGTGAGATAATAATCTCCGTCTTGTTTTTCCTTCAGCGCGCGGAGATCGTCCAGGGTTTCCTGCAATTCTTTTGTCTTCTCTTCCACCTTCTTTTCCAAGAACATTTGGTGGTCCAAAAGATCCTTCTTCATTTCGATGAATACTTCTGCCATTTCTCCCAATTCATCGGAGCGATTTAAATCTACAATTTTAGATTCGTCCTCATTCGGGTTCTGCATTGCGAAGTTAAGAGCCTTAACGGCGTCTATAATATCTCTGGAAAATCTATAAGATGCGAATAAGATACCGCCGAAAACCGCAAGAGCGATCAACCCACAATACAACCAAAGATTTCGAGTAGATTCGTACAATTCGGTCTCATCTATCAAAAGAACAAAATCCAGTTTAAGATTACTTAATCCTTGGTTTTCATAAGGTACTTGAGTAAGATAATAATGTCTTCCTTCCAAAGTGAATCTGGAAATTCCCGCAAGATCCTTCGGCTTTCTATCTCCCAAATATTTGGAGATGGTACTATCCGAAAAGGAGATCAGTTTTTCTTTTTCATAAATGGCAAGATGAACATCCTCGGAACCCGTGATTGCCTGGATAAACTTATCGTCCACCACCTGGCCCACCATCATGATCCCACCGTTCTTCAGTGGGGCAGTGACTCTAAGGCCAAGACCGCTATGTCCGATCTCAAGGGTAGAAGCGATCCTACCTTGAAGCGCCTCTTGTACGATCTTCTGCCCTGACTTATCGTCTCCGTAATCGGCCGGTCTATGGAATCTAAAGTAAACATGTCCTGTCTTATCGTGAATCTCAAAGATAGAAAGACCATACTGTGTCATGATCCCTTTGATATATTCTAGGTTGCCTTGAAGAATACCTCTGTTTCCCAAACCGTTCTCCAAAATAGAAAGAGTCTTTTGGTTTCTCTCTATTTCTTTTAGAAGAAGTCGGATGACCTCTTCCTTATGTTTGAGTTCTTTTCTGAACTCCAGAGAGCGGTCTAATGCTCTTTTGTCCTGGGGTTCGTTTTTGACTTGGTCGATCATTTGGATGAATGTGATCGCAAGAATAAGTACTAAAAGAAGCTGACTTGCTCCCAGAATGAGAAAAATTTTTTGTCTAAAGCTCATATATTGTTCCGGAAATGAAATCTCCCTAGATCGGGAAGGCACACTTTGTATTTTTAGCCTTTTTCTTTTCCTAAAAAAAGAGACCCAAACCTTACACCGGGAAAATCCCATTCGTACTAAGGTTTCGTGAAATTCAGGTTACAAAAATATCCCACCTAATGAATCGTTAGTTGGTTGTTCGCTCTGCTTGACCGCAGACTAACTGTTTTGAACTCTAACAGGATGGAAGATCAGGAACCGAAAAAGCAGGGATTTCCATTTCACCCTCTGGAGGACTTCGTACTGGGGGAAGTTTTGGGAAGGACTCTAATTAAATTAGGGCATTCTAAAGAAGAAATTCAAAAGGCAATTCTTTCTCATTTACCCGAAGGACAGCCGGAATTTCTTTTTACTCCGAACGCAAAAAAGCAGATTCTATTACAAAGTATGCCAGTGGAACTCAGGAGTTTCCTGGAAGCTGGAAAAGAAAAAGAAGTCTTAGAACTTTTCCGCAAAACCATCTCGGAAGAAGGTAGACTGGATCTGGCATTGGAACTTCTGGAATGGATCTGTACAGGCTTCGAAAAAGAAGAATTGGTCCGCGCATTATTCCAATTAGTATTAAACGGAAAAATAGAATTAAACTCAGAATTTTATCCTCTCTTAATGGAAGAATACGACAAAGAAATGAGAGGGGACTTGGACAGGATCCGAGAAGAATAAAAAAAGCCGCCTGTTTCCAAGCGGCTTTAAAACTCACTAAGTTAGAAAAATTTTAAGCTACATCAGCTAAAGGAGAAGGTGCCGTACCAGAAAGTTCTTTTCTTCCTTTCTCTGTCCACACAGCTCTCTGGATGGTGATAATTCCCATAAAATGTAGTATCTTCATCACTTGGTAAGTAAGATCCAACTCGAACCAACGGAACGCGAAGTTCGGAGAGTTCGGGTGTGCGTGGTGATTGTTTTGGTACAATTCTCCCATGATCAAGAAGTCCACTGGAAGAGTGTTTTTGGAATTGTCCGGATTTTTTGCGTGGTTGCGGTAACCATACATATGTCCGCACCAGTTTACAACCGCACCGTGAGTCGGTCCCATTAGATAATGGATCGGTAATAAAGCATATAACCAAACTGCATCAGCTGGGACGAATGCCATATAGAAAAGAGTATAACCAGTTCCGAAGAACAAACGAACATACCAAGAATCCGCAAAACGATCGAACCAAGGGATCTCCGGATAATTTCCTTTGAATTCCTTCTCCACGTCCTCCTTACGATCTAAAATGTTTTCGTAAACAACTGCGGTGGTCCACATCATATCGAAAAATCCTTTAGAAGCTACAGGAGAATGAGGATCTTTTTCGGTGTCGCTGTAAGCGTGGTGTCTTCTGTGAAGAATTGCATACGCTCTTGGATTGAGGAAGGAAGATCCTTGCACAAAAAAAGTAAAGAAATAGAAGAACTTTTCCCAGAAGCGGTTCAGTTTGAACATCTGGTGAGCAGAATAACGATGTAAATAGAACGATTGAACGAAAGCGGCTAAAATCCAGTGTGCCGCAAAAAAACTTAGAATGATTGCCATGGAGGGCTCCCTTTTTTTCTAAAAGATAGGAGTCATTTTGGGAGGGCAGGTTGCAAAAAATGTGAGGGGAAAAGAGGGAAATATAAGCGATTATGGTCTCATTAGAAGGTTTTCCCCGCAAAAAAGGCAGATTTTTGCAGGGATCGGGCTACTATAATGTAGGCACTTCTACTTTTTCAAATTCGGAATATTCGGTTTTTTAAATGCTGCCCTGCTTCTAGTCCCGCCTTCTTTTTCTAAAAAGTCTGCGATCTCTTTACGCTCATAAGCAAGAGCCATAGACAAAGGAGTATAACCTTCTGCCTGAGCATTGATAGAAGCTTTTTTGCGGACTAATTCTTTCACTACATTCGGAAGATCGAATACGATCGCAAGATGGATAGGCTTCCAGCCCATATAATCTGCGTTCGGATCTGCACCTTTTTCTAAAGATTCCAAGGATTTGTTTTCATTCTTATCGTAAAGACTTGCGATCAGTATACGATTTTGTTTCAGTCTTTCTTCTTCCGAAATTTTGGTTTCGGTATCCGTATTTGAATTCTCGGATTTCAAAACATTAGAAGGGTCTCCTGCAAATGCATAATCGTAAACAGGTTTGGAAGCAGGAGGTTTAGTATGATAATACAAAGAAGATCCGGAAGAACGAGGATGAGAAATTTTAGTCACTTCTTGAGGATTCGTTTGGCTGAAATAAACATCTCCGTAGCTTTTATTAGTAAATAATAATGCTAAAATCGTCTGAGCGGTCCAGGGGGCCCAAGTAGCATAATAACCTTTGAATCCGGTCTCCAAAAAAGGAGAAGAATACATGGAAATTCTTTTTTTAGTTTCTTCGTCTCGGATCACTCCCATATCGTAGGCCATATTTCCCGCCGTAAAACAAGCGCCTAAAAATAGAACGATTGCTCCGGGTGCAGGTTTCAAACCGGAAGAAATTTGCTCATTAGAAACGAATTCTTTTCCCAAATAAAATCCACCTACGGACTTTTGATCATAAGGAGATTGATCCAAATTGGTTCCGACTCCATGCCCGGCATAAAGAACTATATTCGCATTTTGTGATGCTTCTTTGATCCCCGACCAAGGATTATTGGGCGGATAAAATTCGCTGACGGAAACTCCTCTATCTTTTAGGACTTTTACTAAACTTTTGATATTGTTTATATATTCTCTAGTTTTGGGTCCTTCGTTCCCATCGACTTCACCAACGATTGCGACTGCTTTTAAGCCGGTACCGGAAACAGTAGGTGAGGGAAGTTCCGCTCGTTTTTTAATACCGGAGAAAGTTCCACCAACTGCATTTGTCGGATGAACAAATTTAAGCTCTTCTGAAAATGCAGAACTGAAAGAAAATAAAAGAAGGAGGCTTGAGAAGAATAAACCGGTCGAAAATTTCATCCAATGATTGGACAAAAAAATTCTTTTTAATCAATCAATAATTTATTTAAATTTCACGATAATCTTTTCCGAATTTCGGAATTAAAAAAGTTTTCCCATTCTTCGTATTTTTTTGGAGGAGAATTGCCCAATGTTTCGGAGAAAGAAAGCCCAAAATTTCCATACTCGGTTTTGATCCATTTTTCGATCTGGATTTTGGTTTCAGAAGATCTTTTGGGATGAGGTTTACTTTTTAAAACAAAATCCAAGAGTTCTTGGATTCCTTTTTTAGTTTTTACACTGGTCAGAAAAATAGGAGGGATACTTCCTCCAGGGACGATATCTCTCAAGAACTCGAGAGTAGTGGAAAGAGTATGATAACTTGCTCTTGCAAGATTTTCTTCATCACATTTATTTAATATGAATGCATCCGGGACTTCCATGATCCCACTTTTCATGAACTGGATCTGATCGCCTCCTAGAGGCACCATGACTAAAAAGGAAAGATCCGCCAGTTTGGAGACTTCTATCTCGTTTTGACCAATCCCTACTGTTTCCACGAATATAAAATCGAAAAAACAACGAAGTAGTCGGATCACATGATATGTGTAAGGATTTAGACCCCCCAGTTCCAATTGACTTGGTTGGGATCTAAAAAAGATCCTCTTCTCTCGTACTGGTAAAGAAAGTCTGGTTCTATCTCCGAGTAAAGAACCCCCACTGATATGACTAGAAGGGTCTATGGCAACTACCGCCATTTTTTTGTCGGGGACTGTTTGTAAAAATTTGGTGGAGATCTCTCCTAAGAGTGAGGACTTTCCAGCTCCAGGAGTTCCTGTAAATCCGATAGTGACGGAATGGCTTCCGTTGAAGCCAGAGTTTTCTAATTCTTTGAATAGAACTTTACGAAATTCGAATGAATTCGGCCTTTCTAATTCGCTGATCAGCTTCGCAAGAGGATATTTTTCCCCTTGGGAAGCTTCTTGGATCAGTTCTTTGAGTTCCTTTTCTGCAAACCGTACGGTCATGCCTTAAACGGAAGCTGGGATCTTCTCGGATACGATGTCTATGATACGATCCATTACATCCATAAGATCATAATCTTTAGGAGTAAAGATAGCCTTCACTCCGATGGAATGTAATTTTTCGAAATCAGGCTGAGGGATAATTCCTCCGAAGACAACAGGTATATCCGCTTTATAATGTTTTAATTCTGCGAATATTTGCTCTGCAAGTTCTACGTGAGAACCGGAAAGGATGGATACTCCGATCACATTCGCGTTTTCTTCGACTGCAGATTGTACAATTTCTTCCGGAGTGAGTCTGATCCCAGAGTAGATCACGTCGAATCCAGCATGTTTTGCGGAAACTGCGATCATCTCTGCGCCGTTGGAATGGCCATCTAATCCAGGTTTACCAACTACGATCTTAGGTCGGGCACCTGTTGCTTTTTGGAATTTTTCTACTTTGCTTCTGACATTAGATACTTTGTCAGACTCCAAATTGAGTTTTTGTCCTTCTACCCCGGTGGATGGGCGATATTCTCCGAATATTTTTCTGAGTGTATCTGCCCATTCTCCTGTAGTCACAAGAGCCTTCGCACATTCTACGGAAGCGAACATCAGGTTCTTTCCGTTCTTAGCATCTTCTTCCAATCTTGCTAGAGTTTCTGCGACCTTCTTCGCGTCCCTTCTTGCTTTTACATCGGACAATACTTTTAAGGTTTGTTCTGCGGATTTAGGATCTACTTTGAAAATCCCTCCGTCAGGATCGTTTGTAAGTGGGGAAGGGATCCCTTCTTTCCATTTGTTTTTTCCAACGATGATAAGTTCGTCGTTATTGATCTTGGCGAGTCTTTCCGCTTGGGATTTTACGAGTTGGGCTTTCATATATCCATTCTCGATCGCCTTGATAGCCCCGCCCATTTCTTTGATCTTTTGGATCTCTTTGTTTGCGTTTTCCACCAAATCTTTTACTTTACTTTCTACAACTCTGGAACCTTCGAATAAGTCCGGGTATTCCAATAAGTCGGTTTCGTAAGCGAGAACCTGTTGCAAACGAAGAGACCATTGTTGGTCCCAAGGACGAGGAAGAGAAAGCGCCTCATTCCATGCAGGAAGTTGAAGAGCTCTACATCTTGCATCTCTGCTTAAGGTAACTCCTAAAGCTTCGATCAAAATTCTCCAAGCATTGTTCTCAGGTTGTTCTTCGGTGAGTCCGAGAGAGTTTACTTGAACTCCATAACGGAAACGGCGATATTTTTCATTTTTAACCTGATAGATTCCTACGGTAATTTCTTCCCACATATCGGAGAAGGCACGCATCTTACACATTTCTTCGATGAATCGAATTCCTGCGTTTACGAAAAAGGAGATCCTACCAACACATTGTTCGAATTCTTCGTGAGTGAAACAGTTTCTTTCTTTAACTGCATCCAGGATGGCCATTCCTGTCGCGAGTGCGAATGCTAACTCTTGAACAGGAGTTGCTCCTGCTTCTTGTAAATGGTAAGAACAAATATTGGATGGGTTCCATTTCGGAATTCTTTTCAAACAATATTCGTACATATCCACGATGATTCGGATAGAATGCTCCGGAGGAAAAATGTAAGTCCCACGAGCCAAATATTCTTTAATTATGTCGTTTTGAGTGGTTCCCTGGAGTTTGGAAACGTCTTCTCCTCTTTCTTCCGCCAAAGCCACATATAGCGAAAGTAACCACATGGAAGTACCATTGATGGTCATGGAAGTGTTCATTTCTTCGATCGGGATTTGATCGAATAGGATGCGGAAGTCCTCCAAAGTGTTGATTGGAACTCCTACTTTGCCGATTTCCGGCTTAGCGATTGCATGATCCGAGCTATAACCGCATTGTGTGGGAAGATCAAACGCGATGGAAAGGCCAGTTTGACCCTTTGCCAGGTTTTTTCTAAAGAGTTCGTTGGACTCCTTCGCGTTTGTGTGACCCGCGTAAGTTCTGAAAATCCAAGCCGGCTCTTTGCTAGGATTTCCGGTCTTATCGTAAAGGATATGGTCTTTTTTTTCCATCTTCTTGCCCTCGGAATATGCCTCTTAGTTTAGTTCAAAATGTGTTGGTATAATTTCACCTAAATTTTTAACGTAGCTCCGAAATCCGTTGGAGAGAATTCTGCCGCATGGACTTGGAAAGAAACAGAAAAGCAAACCCCGCGCTCATTTTACTCTCAACGCTGTTTCTCACCGGTCTTTTGACTCTTCTCTATTCCTGGCATGGAGATCCTTCCAACGGAGAAAGTTTCCGGACATTGGCAGAATTACGTTCTCTTTCGGAAGACGGAAAATTTTTCTCCTTCCAGGAACCTCTTCCATTTTTGCTTTTATCCTTTTGGAAATCGATCTTTGGTTTGAATTATATACCCGCTTATCTATCTTTCGGAGCGTTTTTCCTGAGTTTAGGGATACATCTTTGCGCTTATATTATGGAAAGAGAGACCTGGAAACTGAATCATTATCTGTTCTGTTACCTAGCGGCGATTAATCCATTCTCTTATTTAGTTCCTCTAAATATGCTGGGAGAATTGGTAAGCTTTTCATTTTTACTCGTGCTTTTTCTTTCCTTCCGGATGGAAACTGTAATCGATCTTTTGATCTTAGTCTCCTGCACAGTGCTTGGGTTTTTCTCCCATTTCACTTTTTTTCTGATCGGATTTACCATTTTTGTGATCAAAGCAGGGACAGTAGGAATCAGAGAGAAGAAGAAGCAACAATCCGTATTTTTCAAAAGAAGGAACCTTCCTAAACTTTTCTTATTCGGATATCTTTCCGTTCTTGTGCTCGGGATTATTCTATTAGGAAATCTTAATTTTTACGGGGCTCATTCTTTTGCGTTTATGGGCGGGGCCGTATGGAAGTACTTATTAGGTTTCGGCTCTTTTATTTTAATTCTGTTTGTAGGTAATTTTCTACTTCGTTCTGAAAAGGAATTAAACTCTCTTCCTGCTTCTATCGGGATTTTTGCATTGATTGCGGTTTCGGGATATTTTACAATCCGTCCTATTTTAGGTGTGGACAAGGTAAGGTTAAGTGCGCTTGCAAAGGATGTTTCCTCCTTAAGAGGAAGATTGGTGCTAAATCAGGACGAAAGGATCTATGTTTCTCCTGAAACTTCTGCTTATTTATATTTTACTTCTAAACAAAAGACCAATTTCACTTCTTCTCCAGAAATGAGAGAAAAAGATTATATTCTTTTATCCGAAGTCTGGGCAGTAGACAGAAAACTTTTAGTGAGAGAAGTAAAAGCGAAGAATACTCCGTTCCTTTTCTTATCTGGAGAAAGAATACTGATCAATGGATTCTTATGGAAAAGGATACAAACTGATCCTAGTTTAAAAACTTTAAAGACCAGATCCATCGAAGCTAAGTCGGAACTTTCCGACCAAAAAGGTTATGATGATCTGAAAGCAATCTTTATTTCTTGGTTTTCTTCTTCCAAGGCTCCTGATGTATGAATAAAAAACCGCAAGACTCCGATTATATCGCTTACGGAGCCAACGGTCTACCATTCGAAACTTCCTACTGGAATGAGATTTATGGAAGCGGGAAGGACGTAGATGCTTCTTTCAACGCGAAAGAACATGCAAAATATATAAAGTCCGTTTTTGATCTGATGCAGGTGCATCCCAGGAGTATCGCCGATTTCGGGTTCGGTAAGGCGTTGCTTTTAAAAGAATTCGTAAAAATATTCCAACCGAATCGTGTATTTGCAGTCGATCCATCTGAAGAAATGATAGATGCGATCGCTAAACAGAAGTGGATCCGTTCTTATAATCTTTCCTTTTTACATTCTACGATCCAAGATCTAGAGCTGAAACATATTCATCTTCCTCCTTTCACTCTTGGTATTTGTAATTCTGTGGTTCAATATATAGAAGACAAACATCTACCTAAGGTCTTTGAAAAACTACATAAGATTACGAATTATCTCTATTTTACGGTTCCGACCAAGAATGATTACACAAGAATGAAGAAGGAGATCTACTTTTCGGATCCTTATGCCCACCAAAGATCTAAAAAGTATTATGAAAAGTTAATTCGTCCTTATTTTAGAAGAGTCGCTTTTAATCTTCTGGAAAGTAGGATTACGAAAGATAGCCCGTTTTGTGATGAGCTGTTCGTGGACGATTGAATTTAATACTCTTTTTAAATATTAATTTTTTATTATATACTTCTCTTGAAGAAGAAGTGGGCTCCTCTGTTCGGTGTTCCAAACGGGAAAAAGATTAGTATATAACTTAAGTGCTAAGGTCAAAAAGGGTTATATGTCTCTAAAACCTTAAGGAAGACAAATATTCGAATAGAGTTTTAATCTCCGATAGATAGCATGTGCCAAACGATGATCTGCACGTTAATTAGAAGCGAATATGGAAATAACAAAAGAAAAGGACAGAGATAGATTTGCGAGTGAGGAATTCTATTCTCAGAATTACAGAATAGCCTCTTATTTTTTCGGGATCGTATGCGCGATCACCATATGGGGAGCTATTTTAGAATATGCTCGATCCAATTATCTTTTGCTCTATTTGGATTTAGTTTCCGCCTTTATTTGTTTGTTCTGCTTGGGAGTGATCCGATTTTACTCTAGAAATTATTTCAGAAAGAACCTGATCGTATTCGGCGGGTTATTTATCTTACTAGTCTTGGAAGTAGAGACTCAGTTCCACGATAACGAGTATTATTTTTACGATAATAATATGTGGATCACTAACCAAGTGATCCTTTTTTTGGTGAGTTTATTCTTTAATGGAAGGCCGATCTTCTATGCTATCTATTCTTTTTCTGTAGTCGCCCTTTATATTCTTAGGATTTTTCCGGAAGGGAGCGGACATTTTTCGGATAGGACCTTATGGGTGCAGATCAGTAATATGAGTGCTCTCCAATTGTTTATCTGTTTATGTAATACATGGTGGTACGGATATAGAATTGAACATTTAAAGAAGACCAAAAAACTTCAGGAGAGATTGTATAACGAAAGGGAGGCGATCACCAGAGACCTTCATGATTATCTAGGCGCAAAAGTAACCGATCTAAATCTTTTGGTACGTTCCATCCAAGTCTATAAGAACGGAGACACGGATGCGCTTCTAAAATTGGAAAAATTATCCGAAGATATTTTTAAAGGGATTAGAGAAATCACTGCGAGTATGGTAGATGTTAAACTGATCTCTGAAGATATCTGGAGTGGAATAAGAGTCTTATTGTTAAGAAGATACGGTAACGCGGGAAGAAAAGTCAGATTCACTAGAGAAGGAGAAGATGATTTTCATATCGATACTGAAAAAGCAGAACAAATTTTAGGAATCGTAACAGAGATCTGTTCCAATGATCTAAAATATGGATCCGGAACTTCTCATTGGACCTTCTCCCCTAAAAAAGATTCTATAGAAATATCTATCCGAACTCGCACAAATTTCCAAGAAATGAGAATAGGTTCCAAAGGAAATAAAACTATTCGGTATAGAACCTCCGCAATCGACGGGGAATGGAAAGAAAATGTGGAAAATCGGGATTTTAAAGGGTTCCTCGAAATCCCAATCCGTCAGTTACGGAGAATTTGATTCGTGAAATTATACAAAATAGCGATTTTAGAAGATGATCCTGTATTTGCGAGTCAGTGCAAAGAAAAATTAAAAAAATTGAATAGAGTCACCAAGGTGGAAGTTTATAATTCTGCCGAGGAATTTCCTAAGGACAAGGAAATCGTATACGATTTAGTATTCGTGGATATAGATCTTCCTGGTAAAAACGGATTGGATTTTATTTTAGAAAGATATTCAGCAGATTCTAAAACAAATTTCGCGATCCTATCTGCATTTGAATCCGAAGAGATATTATTCAAGGCATTAAAAGCGGGAGCAACCGGATACATATTAAAAAAAGATGTAGGAGATATCCAAGAAAAAGCGGAGATACTTCTGGAAGGGGGAGGGATACTCTCTCCAGGGCTTGCTGCAAGAGTCATTCATTCTTTCCGCAAAACTTCCCATAAGGAAGTGGAAGTGTTGTCCAACCGAGAAAAGAAGGTATTGGATATGATCGTGGATGGTAAAAGAACCAAAGAAATTGCAGCTTCCTTAGGCACTAAAGAAGGAACAGTCCGAGTTCAAATTAAAAGTATATTCAGAAAACTGCATGTAAATTCTAGATTGGAATTGGTGAGAAAGTTCTCCTAAACTATGGGATTTTTATATCACTTCACATTTTTCAGTAGTTGTTTAGCTTTCTTTTGTGCGATCGCTCAGATAGGCCATTCTAAACCTTCTGAAAAAAGAAGTATAGTAGCCTGGGAATTTTTTATTGTAGGATCTTTTTTAATCCATTATCCCTATGTTCATTCTCCTCTTTTCGTAAAATTTCCCTACTTATACTCCTTTCATCTTCCTATTTTACTTTGGCTTGGGCCGCTCTTATCTAGATCTCTTTTACTTTTTATGGAAGAAGATATACCGAAATATTTATCTTCTCCCTTACATTATCTTCCCGGGTTGATTTCAATTTTTTTGTATTTGCCTTTATTTTTGGAAAGTCCCGAAGAAAAAATCAGGATCGCTCAGAATTATATCCGGCCATTTCCATACAATTGGGGCCCGTTTATTTCCATTCTTCATTTGGGGATTTATATAATTTTAACGATTCGATTTTTGTTTAGGGATTTTAGATTTCGAAAATTCTTGGAAACTAAAAGTTTAAGAATCGTTATTCTATTATTGTTAGGAAGCTGTTTACCCGCGCTCGGTGGGGTTCTAATTTCTTTCGGAAATGTAGATGTCGGTTATTTTGTTACCTATTTCTTTCTATCCTTATTAATTCCCTGTATTTTGATCTTACAACTTCGGTATCCGACCTTGTTCGAAGATGTAAAACAAATCATCCGAGAAGAAAGGAAATACAAAACTAGCCAACTTGGAAAATTAAGCCTGGAACAAATTAGAGCGGATTTAAAAGAATTGTTCGAGATCAAAAAAATATATTTAGATGATCAAATCTCCTTAAGTTCCGTTTCCGAAGAATTAAAAATTTCAAAACATCAACTCTCGGAATATATGAATACCCAAGAGAATCGATCTTTTAGCGAATTTGTAAATGAATTCAGATTGGATCATTCAATTCTCTTAATGAAAGAAAAATCGGACTGGCCGGTTTTAAAAATCGCTTTCGAGTCCGGATTCCAATCTAAATCCGCATTTCACGATGCTTTTAAGAAAAGATTTAAACTCAGTCCCTCCGAGTACAAAAGAAAGAAAATTTCAGTTTGATCATCCTGGACCTGAAAACCGATCCGGTTTTATCAAACCGGACGACTTAAATCTAAAAAACCCGTATCCTGAAACAGTGATGTTTCACGAGTGAGGTTATGTATGGAATCCTTAGTATTCTTTTTTGCTAAATTAAATGTTTGGCAGAAGGCGGGAATTCTTTTGATAGAGTTTGTATTTTTTTGGTCTTTGGAATCTGCTTTCGGTGTTTTTAAAACCGGAAAATATAAACATGCAAAGATCAATTTATTCTTTTGGGTTTGGACTCTGGCGATTAATTTAATTTTTGCAGGTTTAATTACCGGTGCCAGTGTATTTGTAGAAAAGTATAGATTGGGCTTATTGTACCTATTCGAATTACCTTTTTATCTTAAGATAATTTTTTCATTTATTCTTACGGATTTGATTGCCGTTTATTTTCATCATAGATTGGCGCATAGAATTCCGGCGTTTTGGAAATTGCATATAGTGCATCATTCGGATACTAGAATGGACTTCACTACTTCTTTAAGACATCATCCATTAGAAGCGCTGATCCGAGTAGGATTTACGGTTTTAGCAGTGATTCTTGTAGGCGTTCCGACAGAAAGTTTAGTACTTTACCAAGCGATTACTTTTTTATTCTCTCAATGGATCCATTCCGATAGTGTTTTGCCTGAGTTTTGGGAAAGAACAATTTCTAAAATATTTATCACTCCCGGATTGCATAAGGTTCATCATCATAAAACACTTCCTTGGACGGATTCGAATTATGGGACTGTGTTTTCTTTTTGGGATCGGATTTTTGGTACGATCCGATTCAAATCCGAAATTGAATTCGGAGTGGATGTTCTTCCCGATTCGGAAGAAAGAGAAAAAAGTCCGATCCGACTTTTGCTTCTCCCTTTTAGAGCGGAAAAGGAAGGGTATATTGACAAAAGCAAAAGTAACACAAATATTGTTGCTTGGAACCCGAAGGAAAATATTCAGAATTCTTAATGTTCTGTTGAGAAATCTAGATACACTAGATTTCTCATTTCACCTTTTCCCACCAATTTTCGAAAATAAGGTCTTTTTGTAGATCCAACCATTCTCCCGGTTTAGGAGTCGCTAAACGGACACTATTTTGATCCGCTCCTTGTTTAGTTCTTAGAATAGGTTCATCCCAAGAATGAATTGCGAGATTGAAAGTGGCCCAATGTACAGGAAGCATCGTTTTACCTTTTAGATCTAAATGAGCTTGGACTGCACTTTCAGGGCTCATATGAATTCCTTCCCAAGTCCAGTCATATGCTCCGACCTTAATAGATGTCAGATCGAAAGGTCCTAACTTTTTGCCGATCTCAATAAAATGAGGAGAATAACCTGTGTCCCCACTATGGAAAAATTTATGTTTAGGTCCGACTATACTCCAAGAAGACCAGAGAGTGGATTTCCCATTGAATAAACCCCTTCCAGAATAATGAACTGCAGGTGTACAGATAATTTCAATATTCTTAATATTTCCTTTCTCCCACCAATCCAATTCTATGATCTGATTGTCCGGAATTCCCCAGGATTCCAAATGAGCACCAATACCTAAGGGTACGAAATATTTTGTGCCCTTCTTCGCTAAAAATTGAGCAGTGATCATATCCAGATGATCGTAATGATCGTGGGAGATAACAACCGCATCTATATTAGGAAGTTCTGATAGTTCTAACGGTAAAGGAAAAAGTCTCCCTGGTCCGACACTTTCGAAAGGAGAAACTTTCCCGGAAAAGACGGGATCAGTGAAGATACGTATCCCATCTATCTCAACTAATACGGAAGAATGCCCGAACCAAATTGCTCTGAGTCCCGGTGCGACAGGATCTGAAAAAGTTTTTAAATCCGGTTTTTGGACAGGTAGGGGAGAAGGCGGTATCCTCACTTCCGAACCGAAAAGTTGTCTTTTTATAACACCGAAATACGCTCCGGAACTAAGCATTGGAACAAACGGATCGTTTTCGAACTTACCATCACGGAACATCTTAGAAGTTTTCATTCTTTCCAATCTAGTTCCGTTTGGGCTTCCTCCGAAGGAACTCAAACAAGCAGTTTGGCATAAAACCAATAAGAATAAACCGAATAGAACAAAAGAAGTGTAAATCGTGACTTTCTGGGCTTTTTTACCGAACATAAAACTCTCTTTGACGAAGGTCCTACAAGATCTTATTTTCAGGTTTTTTAAAATCAGAAAATATGAGTTAGCCGACTTTTTTGGGAAGAAGTTTGACAAGATTTCCAGAGCATCTATGATCTGTGCCCTTAGATAAAGTACATCGATCCGGTAAATTTGGTATGCAAACTTATTTAGAAACTCCTTCCGAATGTTTTTCAGATATAAAGGATTATCCTTTTTCTCCTAATTATATTTCCGTAGGAGAATTCAAAATGCATTATGTGGACGAAGGCCCCAAGAATGCAAAAGAAACAGTTTTATTATTACATGGAGAGCCCAGTTGGTCTTATCTTTATAGAAAAATGATCCTTCCTTTATCAGAAAAAGGTTATAGAGTGATTGCACCCGATCTGATCGGTTTCGGAAAATCGGATAAACCTACGGATCTAAAAACTTATACTTATAAAAACCATGTGGAATGGCTGAAAAATCTGATTACAGGGTTGGATTTACAAAACATTACACTCTTTTGCCAAGATTGGGGAGGACTTTTGGGTTTAAGAGCAGTAGCAGAATTGGATTCTCATTTTGTTAGAGTATGTGCCGCGAATACATTTTTACCTACAGGAGATATTCCTCCTAAGGAAGATTTTTTAAAATGGTTACGTTTCTCCCAAGAAGTTAGTAAACTTCCTGTAGGAAAGATCATCCAAAACGGATGTGTAAGTAAATTAAGCCCGGAAATCATTCATGCCTATGATTCTCCTTATCCGGATGAATCTTATAAAGCGGGAGCTAGAAAATTTCCCACTCTTGTTCCGATCTCTCCTGATAATCCGGAAACGGAAAGGAATCGCCAAGCTTGGATGTTTTACAAGAACTTCAAAAAACCTTTTATTACTATGTTTAGTGATTCGGATCCGATTACAAAGGGTGGAGATATATTTTTTAGAAGAACTATCCCGGGCGCAAAAGGTCAGAAACATACTGTAATCCAAGGAGCAGGACATTTTTTACAGGAAGAAAAAGGTGAACTACTTGCAGAACTTCTTTCTGAATTTATCCAGAACAATCCGTAGTTAGACCTTCTGTTTAATAGATTTTGCATATTCGGAGACTATTTTCAGAAAGTTTGGATTTTCTAAAAATTCTTTGAATAGATCGAATTCTTTTTTTAGATTTTCGTAAAGATTTCCTTGGAAGAAATTATTCGAGATTTCTTTTTCGGCTCGGATGAGTTTGGGATCCCATTGGGAGAGCTTCTCCAATACTTTTAAACCTTTTGCGATTGAATCACCTTCTGTAACGACTTCGTCTATAATTCCTAATTTCAATGCGTCTTGAGAGCGAAGAGGGTCTCCTAGTAATGTCAAAGATAATGCTTTGGTAGGGCCTACTTTTCGGGCTAAAGTGGTGATCAAAGGTGGACCTCCGAAACGAATTTCAGGTCGGAATAAGAATGTTTTCTTTTCCGCGAGAATATAATCTCCTGAGAGTGCTAAATCGAAACCTCCCGCAGAACAAAAACCTTTTAATACACATACCAAAGGTTTGGGAAAAGAATAGAGTTCATAATGATATTCTAAAATACGATGACGGAAGGATTGCAGTTTAGTTTCGACTACTTCTTCCAGATCGTATCCGCTACAGAAGTTTTTGCCGTTTGCTCCTAAAAGGATTCCTCTGATTTGAGGATCTTTTCTGGACTCCGAAAAAACCGATTCTAATTCGTCTCGGATCCTGATATTTAAAGCATTATTGGATTCTGGACGATTTAAAAGTACAACCAACAGTCCGTCCCTATTTTCCAAACTTAGATGTTTATAATTCATAGAGAGCTGTGATAAGGTTTATTTCTAAAAATTCAAATGAAAATGGATTCTTTTTTTATGGAAATTCGGTAACCTTTTTGGTTCTGAGAAGAAACTAAAGAAAACGGAAAGGAGCCTATTATGTTATCTAAGATCCGATTTTTCGCACTTATTTTAGCCGCTTTAACTCTTGGAATGAGATTTGCGCATGTGATGGAAGCCGCACCCAAATTGCATTGGGAAGCGGACCTGTATTTTCAAGTCCAGACTAGTTTGTATAAATATTTTGCGATCATAGGCCCTATCGTGCAAATAGGTTCCATTCTTCTTATTTTTACAATCGCTTATTTTTCAAAGGGGACAAGGTCTTTTCGTTATACTGTTTTGAGCGGGGCCTCCTTTATTTTTTCCTTAGGAGTTTGGTTTTTGTTTGTGGCTCCGGCTACTTCTCAAATTAAAGAATGGACAATCACTCATACTATTCCTGAACATTGGAATAATATAAGATCCGCTTGGCAATTCGGACAAGTAGGGGCATTCAGTTTCGACTTTCTTGCGTTCTGCCTTTTGGCGAGTTCTGTTCTCTTTTCAAAAGAAGATTCCATTCAAAAATCTTAATCAAAGGAATAGCTGGCTCCTAATAATATTGCAGGGATATCCGATCTTAAGGAATGTTTGAATTCGTTTACTCGGATATCATCTTTGGAGAATACCGCATGATTAAAGTTCCAGTCCGCAGAACCTCCATTATAAACTCTTACAGGAAGATAATATAGAAGTGTAAAATCGAATTTCCATTTTCCGGTCGAATATCCGAATCCACCGGAAACTAGATCCTGAACCATGATACCTGCTTGTAGTGCATTCGTTCCTTCCGATCTTAAAACTCCGGAGTTATGCCTTGCGCCTAATCTATAAGTCCAATCATTTACAATCCATTCTCCGCCTATTCCCAAAGCCCAAGAATCGTGATAACTTAAATTTTGGGGGATCACATTCGTTTGTCCGAATGCAGTTGGAAACAAGGGTGCTGCCAGTGTTTGTTTGTATGTAGAAGTATAAGAAGAATAATTATAATATAAAGCGTCTATTCCGATCTTGAATGTATCTGTTCCATAAGAAAAACCTAAACCATGTCTTTCCGGAACTGCGAAAGTCGCAGACACTCCTGTCCTACTCGGATAAGAACCCACTTGCATACTTCCATCCAAAGGGATTTTCGCGGAGGTCTGGTAAGAATAAGCAATTTTTAAAGTTTCGGTAATCTGGTAAGTAGTCCCGAAAATCCCACCGAGTGCATATGCGCTTTTACTTCTGTAGTCAAAACCTTGGCCGGGCACTTCAATTGTCCCAGTAATATCGTAAAACTTTTGATAAGCAATCTGTCTGGAATAAATTCCTTCCACTCCGAATGCTATAGAAAGCCCGCCAATCTTATAAGAAAGTGCATGCGTGGATTTGACTAGATAAAAAGTAGAAGAATAGCTCTCCTGTATTCTTTTGGAATCTCCGATCGGACTTGGGAGTTTCATTCCTGACCAATCGTTCAAACTTTGGCCGTTAGGTGTGATCCTTGTGAGTCCGGAAACTTCTCCATTTCCTCCTCCCGGTATGTAAATTCCTCCACCGTAAGTCCATTTTTCGCCGAGAGGAATTCGGATTGCGAAATATGGGAGAGGGGCAAGCACATTATAAGATTCTGAATTTTCGTAGGTAAGATTCGGGTCCGGATCCAGGAATCTGTCTTTGTATACTGTACGGATGTACGGTAATGAAATTCCAAACTCCAATTCTTTTCGGTTTTTGAGACTTAAGTTTGCAGGATTGGTCCCTATATCCATAGGAGATCCCCCTATGGCCAAATTCACTCCTCCCATACCGCCGTATCTAGCGTTATGAGAAGGCTGAAAAAGTCCTACAGCTTCTAACTTAGGAGCTAGGAAAGAAATTATAGCCAAGATGAATAGTGAGAATTTTTTGCGAACTCTAGATCCAAAAAGCATGCTTCAAGGAATTCGGTACGGTTTTTTTTACAAGTGCTTTCTTTTTAAAATTCAAAATATAAAACTGGCGCATTCCTGAGAAGAGGCTTTAATTTAGAATGAATTCGAGCGAGTTACGCGCATTACGAAAAGAAACTGATCCATTGGCGGACGAGATTGTCACAAAGTATTTTACTGAATCTGCTTTTGACAGACAGAAAACGATGATCTTTTTCGACGCTCTTTCCAAGAACTCGGATCCGATTCCTTCCGGTCTGCCTGACTATCTTGAAAAATATTTCTACGAGACGGAAGATCTCCCTTCTTGGGCTGACAAGAACAAGATCGCGAAAGGCGAGCAGTTATTCGCCACTTATGGTCCCCAGATCCTAATGATGCTTTGTGTGAAGTCTCTTCCTATGGCGTACTCTTGCGGAGATGGAGCACAGGTACTTTACAAAACCGGAAGATTAATAGAACAGAATGGAGTAATCGATGGGGTCAATCGAAGACTCATGGAAACCACTCAATTTGTGATTTCTGTTGCTCAGGAGAATGGACTGGGTCCGCAGGGTAAAGGGATCCGTACCGCACAGAAAGTCAGATTAATGCATGCATCCATTCGTTACTTCCTTGGAAAAGGAAAAGATTGGGATCCTGCTTGGGGACAACCGATCAACCAAGAAGATATGGCTGGAACTCTGCAGTCTTTTTCCAGTCTGGTAATCGAGGGTTTAGCACAATCTGCCTTAAAGTTAACTCAAGAAGAAAAAGACGCATACATTCATCTATGGAGAGTGGCGGGACATTTTATAGGAGTAAAGCCTGAGCTTTGTCCCGAGGGATATGATGTCGCACATTCTTTAGGTGAGTCCATATTTAACGACCAACAGAAACCTTCAGATGCGGGCAAGATACTTGCAAAATCTCTGTTGGACTTTATGGAATATATGCTTCCAGGAAATTTATTCGACAGTCTTCCAATATTTTTTCTGCAAACGTATATGGGACAAAAAACAAGCGAAGTGTTAGGCATCGGGTGGCCTCCTAAAAATCCTTTAGGGTTTTTTATGGAAAAGATCTTTCAGGATGTAGATACTCATGTAGACGGCGATGAGGGATTCGGAAAGTTAGTCGCTTATTTTGCTTCCAAACTTCTTTTTTCTATGGATCATTTTTATTACGGCGGAAAAAAAGCCAGGTTTTGGATTCCGCCTTCATTAAGAGAGAATTGGAGACTATAAAGGATGAGTTTTTGGCAGACCTTAGCAACGGATCCGGAATATTTCGGACGTTATACTCTATTTGAGAATATTTGCCTGCTTTTAGGTGTGGTTTTCTGGGCCTATATGTATGCAGTTCTTCTAATAGAACCTTTTAAGAAAAAATTCGTCGAGATGCCCGTTTTTATCGCCTGCGGGAACATTATTTGGGAATTATTATGGGGATTTTTCTTTAAAGAACCCATGGGTGCGATATTACTCTGGGGCTATAGGCTCGGATTTGTATTGGACATAGTGATTTTCTATCAGGTGTTCCGATTCGGTAAAAAACAAATTTCCTTGCCATTGTCGGATAAGGGATATAAATTCCTTCTGGGCATTTTGGTGGTGTCTTGGGGACTATTGATCTATACTTTCTATAAAGGAGGTTATGATCTTTTTACCGGATCCAATTCGGCTTATATTTTAAGTCTGATCATTTCGGTGATGTATCCGATCCTTTTCCTAAAAACCGGCAATCCGAGCATGTTCTCATATTCGGTTTCTTGGGCAAAATTTTTGGGGAACGGGTTCTTTACGATCTTCATCTTCCTATACTTTCCGGAGCAGTACTTTGTTCAGACATTGAGCGGACTCGGAACGATAGCCGACATATACTATGTTTGGATCTTTACGCGCCAAAAGTATTCGCCCTCTAAAGTGTGAACTTTAAAATTCAGTTCGGGTGGGATTCGGGACCGGCTTTCGGTTTCGAAAAAGATAAAATTGGAGACTATGCAGGATTTGTCCACAGACAGAGTTCCTTATGAATTGGGGGAATTGCTGTACGAGGACAGTTTTTCCCAAACTTATAGAGGAAAATTCGGTCGGGCTAGAGAACCAAAAATTATTCGGATACAAAGACCGGAGGGGAAGGAAACCTCTTCGGTATACTTTTTAAATGAATTCGAATTGGGAAAACTAGTCAGCGATCCTGGCATTCTCAAGCCGGAAGATATGTTCGAAAATTCGGACGGTATTTGTCTGGTATATGAAAACATTCCTTCTAAACTTTTACACCAAAGTTTGGCGGGATCTATTTCCCTAGAAACTTTTTTAGAGATAGCTTTAGCAATCACAGAAAATTTAGTTAAGTTACATTCTTTCGGTATCGTTCATAATCAAATTTCTCCGCGGGCTTTTTTCTATAATCCGGATACTGGAGAAACTAAATTGGCCTGGTTAGGGGGAGCCTCCCTTCTTCTTTCTGAAAAAGGAAGTTATGCTCCTCTTAGATACACTTTTGACATTCTGCCATATTGTTCTCCGGAGAATACCGGGAGATTAAATCGTCCGGTTGATTTCCGATCCGACGCATATTCTTTAGGCGCATTATTTTATAAAATCATCTCCGGGACTCCTCCTTTTGAAACGGAAGATCCTTTGGAGATGGTTCACTATCATATCGCAAGATCTCCCGTTTCTTTAGTGAAGAGGAGAGAAGATGTCCCCGCAGCGATCTCAACCTTGGTTGACAAATTGCTCTCAAAGATGCCGGAAGAAAGATACTTCTCTCTGGAAAATCTGATACATGACTTAAAGAGTATTAAGGATTCTTTAAAGTCTAAGCGTAAATTGTCGGAGTTCGTTCCGGGGGTTTACGAAAAGAAGGTAGGTTTCCGAGATTCTCCTAGGATCTATGATAGAGAAAAAGAAAGAAAAGAGATCGAATCCGGTATAGTGAATGTAACTAACGGAAGAAGGGCCGCTGTATTTATCGGAGGCAAATCGGGTACCGGAAAAACGGCGCTAGTAGAAGATGCGATCACATATTTGGATATCTATTCCGTAGTCCTTTTGCGAGGTAAATTCGAAGAAGATAAGAAAGAGATCCCGTATTACGCTTTCCGACAGATCATGGACGATCTTTTAAGAAGGATCCTTCAGAAAAAAGAAGAAGAGATCATCTTACTTAAGAATTTTATAAAGGAAACTCTGGGAGATAATATAGAAATCCTGACCCAATTCTTACCTGATTTGGGAAAAACTTTAGGAATTGAAATACCTGCAAAAACGAATAAGAGGCAGAAGGACGAAAAGATACTTTTTGCAGTCGCTCTAAAGTTTTTGACTCTTTGTTTTGATCGAAAAAATCCTGCCATCATTCTTGTAGATGATCTTCAATGGGCGGATTCCGCTTCACTTGCATTACTTGAATTTATTTTGAATAGCGAAGATTGGGAAGGATTACTCTTTGTTCTTACTAGTCGTTCAGAAGACGCGGACTTTTTTCCTAATATCAATGTAAAACAAGGTTCTTTGGGTTTGGATTTGAGAGAGATTCGACTCTCTCCTTTAAACGAACATAGCGTTTTTAAATATGTATCGGATAGTATCCATGTTTCCGCAGAGGATGCGAATCGACTTGCAGAAGTCCTTGTTTCAAAAACAGGGGGCAATCCTCTATTTTTGCATCAATTCTTAAGATCATTATACGAGGAAGGTTGCTTAAGTTTTGATCCAAAAACAGCTTATCATAGAGTTGATTGGGATAGACTTTTACAAAGAGCAGTTACGGATAACGTTCTAGACTTATTTTTGGATAAAGTGGGAAAACTTCCAGACGAAACCTTGGAGGTTTTGAGGGTAGGAGCCTGTATAGGTGCCAAATTTGATCTAAAAGATATGTACGATTTTTTCAAGACCAAGCCGGGGGTCTTGTCTAGGGGAATACGAGAGGCAATTAGAGAAGGGATCGTATTTTATAGAGAATCCGGAAATATGTTATTTCCCGCCTTACAATATATTTCCCATAAAAAGATAGAAGAGTCCGGCATGTATTCTTCTCTGTCCGATATTCAATTCCATTTTTCTCATGATAGAATGATCCAAAGCATTTTGGATGCGACTGATTCTACTGAAAAAGCTAGAATTCATAATACACTTGCTAAGTTATTGATAGAGCGTGAAAAAATTTCCGGCGGATCCGAACAAGTTTTGGATATTGCAAACCATCTTTTGCGCTCTAGAGAATTGTATACAAACGGTCAGGAGAATGAAGATTTCTTCCATTATACAATACTTGCCGGAAATTCTGCGAGAGCCGGCGCCGCTTATGAATCATCCTATTCTTTTTTTAGCTTACTTGCTTCTCAATTAAAAGACTCCTATTGGCAGAAAGACAGAAAGAATGCGATTCATATTCTAAAATCGCTCGCAGAATCTGCATATTATTTATCTAGAAGAGAAGAAGCGGAGAAGATCGTATCCGACTTACTTTCCAAATTGCCTAGTCCTTCCGAAAAAGCGGACGTTTATCTGATGCAATTGGAAGTGATGAACGTCTATAACGATTTGGATTCCGCATCCAAGATTGGGATTAAGGCATTACAATCACTCGGGATAGGTTTTAAGGAAAAGCCCGGCTTTTTAGCCGTATTCGGCGAAGTGCTGAAGATGATCTTCTATAGTAGAGGAAGATCTCCCGAAAAATTAGTAAATGCGAAAGACAGTAAGGATCCGTATAAAACAGAAGCCTTAAATATACTAGTCAACCTTCTTAATTACGGCAAACATATGGATATGAAGGTGATGGCTTATATTTATTTAAAGCTAATCAATCTTACATTAAAAGAAGGGAATGCTCCTTTTAGCTTTTTCGGATACGCAGGATTCGGTTCCATATTACTTTCTATCAACGGAAATTTTCAACAGTCCATGAGATATTGGACCTTGGCTGAAAAGATATTAAAAAAGTTTAAATCGGATGAACTTTACGGAAGGTTTGTGTTCGGTCGGACCATTCTTCTGGATTATTTCATGTATCCTTTCCGTTCCATAGTGGATTACACGGAAGAAGCATTTCATAAATGTATGCAGTATGGGGATTATCTTTGGGCGGCTTTTGCACTTTTTTCCCAAAATACGAACCAATTATACTCAGCGGAGAATTCGATCTCTTATAGAGAGAAGATCAAAGAAAATTTAGAAAGGGGAGCCAAACTAAATTATGATATTTTGATGATCCTTTTGCATTCTTCCGATTCTTATTTAGATCGTTTAGAGGGGAAATCTACTGAAACCGTTCGATACAAAGAGGATCTCTACACGGATAGGGAATTCGAGTCCAAGGTTTTAGGAGCCGCTGGGAATGGAACTGCTAATTCCTGGTACGCTACGTTATTTGGCTCCCTCGCGTATTTATCTGGTTATTATTTAGAAGCAGAGAGAATTTTCAAAAATTACCATTCTGATCTGGAAAAATCCAGGATCATGTTCATTTACTCCGAGTATAGATTTTATAGATCCTTAGGCCTTCTGAAATTACGTAAGAAGAAGCTGAAGCTGACTGAAAAATTCTTCTTTAGATATTCATTATATTTATTTAAACTTTGGGCGAGGATCTATCCGCCAAGTTTCCAATTATTTTATTTTGTGTTGGCGGGACTTTACGAAGATTACGCGGGAAGAAAGGAAAGTGCATCCAAATACTTCGATATGGCGATGCAGCAGGTAGAATCTGAACCTAATGATTTCAGAAAGGCCGTAGTTTACCAACATATTGCCGAATGGAATATAATACAGGGTAGGAACTCGTACGGAAAATTTTTGATGCAAAATGCTGTTCGACTCTACGGATCTTGGGGAGCAAAATCTATCGTAAATTTACTCAGAGACGAATATGGAGAATTACTTCGCCCTCAAGGAGCGCCGAAACGTTCCGTGGAAAAAATCCTGGCAGACTCTATTCATTCCAACTCTTTTAGTTTGGATTTAAGAACCGTGCTTAAGGCTTCTCAAAGTATTTCCGGGGTGATCGAATTAGGTGAATTACTCAGACAGCTTATCCGGACTATCATGGAAAATGCAGCGGCCACTCGAGGTTTTTTGATCCTTCCTCAAAACAAAGAACTGTTTTTGATGGCGGGTTCAGATATAGAAGAACCGGGATTTTTACCTAAACCAATTTCACTAGACGATTCTGGGCATCTGCTTCCGTTAGAAGTAGTTTATTTCTGTTTTCGTTCCGGACAGAAGGTTTTGATTTCAGATGCAGCAAAGGATTCTTTTTATTCCGTCAATCCGTATGTCAAAAGAAGTAAGCCTAAGTCCTTATTGTGCATGCCGATCACAAAACAAGGAAGAACATTATGTGTTCTTTATTTAGAAAATCGACTTACTGCAGGGATTTTCGATGAACATAGATTAGAAATTCTGGAAATTCTTTCCGCTCAGGCTGCAATTTCATTAGAAAATGCAAAGTTATACGAAGATATTACTCGGATGAATTCCGAACTAGAAAGAAAGGTAAACGAAAGAACTGAGGAATTGGCCAGATCTCTTTCGATTATCAGAAAGGATATGTTGTATTCCCAAAAGATCCAAAGAAGTATTCTTCCGGAACTTAAAAATATTCCGGGCCTGAGATATTCTGTTAATTATCTGCCCATGGATGAGGTAGGTGGGGACTTCTACGATATATACAAATTAAATAATGGAAGGTATAGATTTTTCTTGGCAGATGCTACAGGCCACGGTGTCCAGGCGGCCTTGGTGACAATGGCTATCAAAGGAGAATATGAAAGTTTAAAATCTTCTTTGGAAAAACCGGGAGAAATACTCTCCGGATTGAATAATTCTATTTTAAATAAATATAAAACACTCTATTTTACCGGAGCAATCTGCGATGTGGATCTATCCGAGAAAAAAGTATATTTTGCTTCGGCAGGTCATATCTCCCAATTTTTAATACGATCTTATAACACGGAAGAAATGCCCAAAACGGGAGCTATTCTAGGATTCGTGAAAGATTATCCGTACAGGACTGAAGAATATAAAATAGAATCCGGAGATAGGATCTTTCTTTTTTCGGACGGAATCTACGAACAGTTCGATGAGGATAAATCCGAATACGGAGAAGAAAGATTTTTGCATTCTATTCGGGCGAATGCTCAATTTGAACCTCAGGTCCAAGCGGAAAGGATACTCTCCGACCTCCAATATTTTATTTCTAAAACCTCCATCCAAGATGATATCACTCTTTTGATCTTGGATATAGATTGATCAATCTTCTTATTATCGCTTGCGTTTTGATTCTGTAAGTTTCAGGATCGCAATTAGTAAGCTTTCTCCCAGGACATTCTTAATTGCTCGGCCTTTTCGTTATTCTATATATCGTTGTCACTATTTCGATCGGAGCATTTGCCTCTAGATATGTTAATAGTTCCCAAGACTATGTATTAGCAGGAAGAAGACTTCCGCTTGTGCTTGCATCTTCCGCTTTATTTGCCACTTGGTTCGGGTCGGAAACATTAATGGGTGCTTCTTCCAAGTTTGTGGATGGAGGGGTCTTGGCTGTCATTGAAGATCCTTTCGGAGCAGCACTTTGTCTTTTTTTGGTAGGGATATTTTTTGCGAAGCCATTGTACAGGATGAATATTCTTACATTCGGTGACTTATACAAAAATCGATTTGGTCGTAAGGTTGAATTCCTTTCTGCATTATTTATGATTCCTTCCTACTTCGGGTGGATTGCTGCTCAGTTGGTTGCGATGGGAATAGTTATCCATTCCTTGTTCGGATTCGATATGTATGTCGGAATACTTTTAGCATCTGTTGTGGTATTGATCTATACTTATATTGGGGGAATGTGGGCGATCTCCATTACGGATTTCTTACAGACCATCTTGATTATTGTAGGGCTTTTAGTTTTAGTTTGGGATCTACAAGATAAGGCGGGTGGATTTGAAACAGTCATCGCAACTGCAAAGCCTGGATTTTTTTCCTTCTTCCCTCCATTAGAAACAGAAGCGGTCCTTGCTTATATCGCCGCATGGATGACGATTGGATTGGGTTCTATTCCTCAACAGGATATTTTCCAAAGAGTAATGTCTTCTAAATCGGAAAAGGTCGCTGTGTATTCTTCTTTTTTGGGCGGAGGAATGTACCTAACTGTTGCATTTCTACCTTTGCTTGCAGGATATTTTGCAAGGAGAGTGTATCCTGAGATCGCTGCCGGGGATAATCAGATGATACTTCCTCATGTTGTATTAGTACATTCTACTTTATTTATACAGATTCTATTTTTCGGAGCGTTACTTTCGGCGATTTTAAGTACTGCTTCCGGCGCGATTTTGGCACCTGCATCGGTTTTAGGAGAAAATTTGATCCGTCCTACTTTGAAAAATCCTTCCGAAAAATTATTACTGAGAGTGATGCGTTCTTCAGTATTGATCGTAACAATTGTTTCTACAGGAATGGCGCTGAGTGAGACAAATATTTATCAGTTGGTCGCGGACTCATCCTCCATCAGTTTAGTTTCTCTTTTTGTTCCTTTGGTTGCTGCCATTTTCTGGAAAGAAGCGAATGCGAGCGGGGCAGTCTATGCTATGTTTTCTGGGATGATCGTTTGGTTAGGCCTGAAATTTTTCGGACCGCAATGGTTACCCCCTACAATCCCCGCTTTAGGGGTCAGCTTTTTAGGACAGTTTTTGGGAAGATATATTAGAATTTCTTTATTCGAGTCGGAAATGGAATTAAGCGGAGACTCTGTTCCTTCCGGCGGCCTTTGATTCGTACAATTTCTTGTCTGCAGCTTTGAGGAAGTCTTCCGGAGTCTCGTCTCCTTCTCTTGTTGCGACACCGATACTTACAGTAATTGTCCAAGGGATCTCTTCGAAGGTTTCGGTTTCTATTCTGGCTCGGATTCTTTCTGCTACGAATTTTGCTCCTTCTATATTCGTATTGGATAATACTACGCAGAATTCTTCTCCGCCATAACGGGCTGCCACGTCACAATCTCTTACTAATCCTGATAATGATCTTCCGATAGTTGCGAGCAGTTTATCTCCCACTTGGTGCCCTAAGGAATCGTTTGCCTTTTTGAAATGATCTAAATCGAGTAGAAGGACCGACAACGGAAAATCGTATCTTTTAGACGCGGCCAAAAGGGTGCTTAAAGATTCCATTAAATGCCTTCTGTTAAAAAGTCCAGTTAAGGAATCCTTATGAGATAGCTCTTTTAGATTTTTATTAGATTCTTCTAATTGTAATTGCAGAAGGTTGCTTTTTAAACGGGTACCTTCTACATTAATCGCTGCTCCCATACTTGCAATGGAGAATGCAATAATAGGGGTTACAACGGAGGAAGTTAGTTCTCTTTCTATCATATAAGAATAACCGAATGAAAAGAAGAGCACATTTACGAAGACGATGGCTAGATAAGTGGCAAAACTTGCCCTTAAGAAAAGTGGAAGAAGAAGTAATCCGAAACAAAAAGCGGAATAATCGGAGGTATGATACTGATCTACTAAGGTTGCGAAAGTAGTTGTGAATGTAAGTATTCCGACATACCCGATCATGGCGAAGTATGAAAGTTTTTTACCTTTTATGTCCTTTAAGGCGAGAACGGCCAACATCAAACTGGAAAACAAAGCAGAACTTCCAAAGCTCACTCCGTACAAGAATTGAAGATGTCCACCATCGGGAGTTCCCGGTGAAAGTATATTTTGAGTGAAAAGAATACAGGAAATTAGAAGGGAAAAAATACTAAGGATCCTGACGGACTTGTCATTGTCTAGAGTACGAAGTCTACGGATTTCTCCGGATTTCGAATAAGAAAAGTCTTCCGAAAGGTATCTTCTGAGTTTCATAGAGGATATTCAGATAGACGAATGAAGATTTATGTTTATACGCTTCTGAGAGAGGAAGTGAAAAATCCGAATAACAAAAATCGAAAAATTATTTATTAAGTTAGGAAAGAAACTCGGGTGCCGATTCGTCATCCAAATCCGCATTACAATTGCCTCTCTATAATTTCAGAAATTTCTTGAACTAAGTTCTAGGTGATTATTCGAATCTATTTAATCTCCAAACTTTGTAAGAACAAATTTATATGAGTAAAATACGGAACTTCTAAAAATTTATCTCTTTATAACTCGCGTAAAAAAATCTGGTAAGTATATGGAATCCGTAGCTTCCCTTCCTCGGACAAAAATAGTTCGTCATGAATTGTTCCTGATCCTACTTCTTGCGAGTATTCAATTCACCAATATCATGGACTTTATGATCATGTTCCCGCTTCAGGATTATTTTTTGAAGCAGTTCCAGATCGATACTGCAATGTTTTCCTTAGTCCTTTCTTCTTATTCTTTCGCCGCCGCAATTGCTGCTTTGATCGGGGCAAACTTTATAGATCGTTTTAATCGTAAGTCAGCCGCAATCTTTTTATATGTAGGGTTTTTGGTAGGAACCGCGCTTTGCGCGGTTGCAAATACGTATTCCTTTCTTCTTTTTGCAAGGATCATTGCCGGGATTTTCGGTGGAATGGTCAGCGGGGTCATTCTTTCTATCATAGGTGATGTTTTCCCGATCGAAAAAAGAGGGAAGGCGATGGGCGGAGTGATGGGTGCATTCTCTGCTGCCTCCGTTCTGGGAGTTCCTTCCGGTATCCGTATTGCGATGAGCTCGGGTTGGAATTATACCTTTGCATTTATCGTACTTTTGGGCCTTCCGATCCTGGTTCTGGCCATTCTATATTTGCCTAGTCTTCCTTCTAAAATGGAAAAACAGAAGGTTGCGGACTTCAGCCAATTAATCAATGTTCTTTCTAAGAGGGACCATTTAGTGGCTCTTGCGTTTTTTATGAGCGTGATCTTGGGCGGGTTTACTGTCGTAACTTCGATCGCCGTTTTTATGGAGAGGAATATGGGCTTCTCCAAGACTCAGGTCAGTCATATCTACGAGATAGGCGGGATCTGCACCTTTGTTTCTTCCTGGATCGTCGGATTCATGTCCGATAAGTTTGGAAAACATAAGGTTTTTCTGATCCTAGTTCTTCTCGCTTTACTTCCTATACTTGCAATTACCCATTTGCCTAAGGATCTTCCGGTATACATGGCGCTCGGAGTTACGACAGTTTTCATGGTCCTAGTATCCGGTCGGGTGATTCCTTCTATGGCGATGCTAACTTCTGCCATTCGCCCTGAGGTACGAGGAAGTTTTATGTCTGTGAATTCCAGCTTACAAAGTGTGGCCACAGGTATTGGAGCACTTCTCGCGGGAGCGATCTTGGTCCAATTGCCAAATGGAACTTTCGAAAGATTTGATGTAGTAGGTTACTTCGCGGTCGGTTTCAATCTTCTCGCTCTCTATCTTTCCAGAAAGGTGAAAATAGTTTCCTAAGTCTTGGTTTAGGAACTTGCTTTTGAAATCCGTAAAAAAATACGGACATTTCTTGACTTTTTAATGCGACAGAATACTGTCTGGCCACACGTTAAAGGAGGTGGTTTAGTTGAGTAGCGACAGTTGCAGCAAGAAAATGACCTGTGAGGTGGCTGAGCAATAGCCCAGGCCCCTGCAAAATGGCCCTCTTGGACCTATTGCAATACCATCAGACCACTGGCCTTTCTGAGTTCCGAGAATTGGTCACTTTCGGGCATTTAGCATAGCTAGACGCAGACACTCAGAAGGTTTTAATTCCTTCCTTTTTAGATTTTGCTTAACTCGGGGAAATTCTCCTGAGTGAAATCTGTAGTAACTTCGACGCAAATTCCAAAATCTCAGTCCATTCTTCCAAACCTTAAGTTCGTATTAGCTGCTGATATCCGCGCTAGAGTGAATTTGTGTAGAAATTGTCGAAGATACTACAAAATTCCAAATCAATATTCCGTCTTGAAATTTACCTGCGAAACCTAAGACTGACTCCGGCAGGATTTAATTTGGAATGAAGCGGGCTTTGGTATTATCCGGTGGAGGCGCTCGAGGAGCATATCATGCCGGGGTCCTAAAATATTTAGAAGAAATCGGATTCAAACCGGATATAGTCTGCGGAACTTCCGTTGGAGCGATCACCGCTTCCGCATTAGGTTGCGGAATGGATGCAGCTAGGATCATACAACTTTGGAAATCCATCGAAATCCAAAAGGTGATGAAATACTCCATCTGGAACGATTTTCTGGACCTAATCTTCCGTAGGTTTTCTCCACTCGCGGACACAACTCCTTTAAAATATCTACTTTATTCTCAATTAGATTTTCGTAATATGCGAAAAAATCCGATGGAGATCATCATCACCGCGGTGAATATACTTACCGCCGAATTGGTCTTTTTTGGGAACAAGGATATAGATATAGAACATGTGATGGCTTCTTCTGCCATACCTTTGATCTTTCCTTGGCAATATGTGGATGGAAAACCTCATTGGGATGGGGGAGTGATGGCGAATGTTCCGATCCTCCCAGCGGTAGAAAGAGGCGCAAAAGAGATCGTAGTAGTATTGTTGTCTCCTGTGGGAGGAGTGAATATGGGACTTCCACGGAACAGAAGGGACGGACTCGAGAGAGTTTTCGAACTTTCTTTGATCGGATCCTTTCAGACTATCATGGCAAACCTGCAATACCAAAAAAAACAAAAGGATAATAAGAAGAAGGGATTCACTAAATCCTTATTGTCTTTCTCCGAACCTGAAAAAACGGATTATAAGATCAGAGTGATCGGCCCGAGGACTTCTCTCGGTTTCGGAAGTATATTAAATTTCTCTCAAGTGCAAGCGGATTATCTGATCAGCCGCGGATACGAAGACGCTAAGATTCAATTCGGGGAAGATTAAGATCCAATGCTGGAAATCAAGGTAGAAGACGGGAATTTTATAGATTCGGAAGGGTACATTCTCCAGTTAAGAGGAGTAAATCTTTCGGGAAGTTCCAAACTTCCATTTAAACCGGATGGGACCACACATTTTGATCAGTCCTTAACCTTTCATGATCATAGAAAAGTTTCTTTTGTCGGAAGACCTTTGGAAGAAAAAGAAGCTGCTGAACATTTGGATCGTTTGAAGAAGTGGGGATTTAACTTTCTACGCTTTCTCGTAACTTGGGAAGCAGTGGAACATTTAGGTCCAGGCAAATACGACCAAGCGTATCTGGATTATATTGAAAGAATGGTGGCTCTTGCCGATAAAAAGGGATTCTACGTATTCATAGATCCTCACCAAGACGTTTGGTCTAGATTCACGGGGGGAGATGGTGCTCCTGGTTGGACCTTGGAAGAAGTCGGAATGAATATAGAGAATATTAAAGATTCCGATACTGCAATCGTCCATCATTTCCAGGGCAGGAATTACAAAAGAATGTCCTGGCCTCTAAACTATCAGAAGTATGCTTGCGCTACAATGTTCACTCTGTTCTTCGGGGGAAAAACATTTGCGCCTAAACTTTCCATTCGTGGAAAGAATGTAGAAACTTTTTTACAAGATCATTATATAGAAGCAATGTGTCGGATCGCGAAGAAGGTCGCTAAATACAAAAACGTATTAGGATTCGATTCCTTAAATGAGCCTTCTCCTGGATGGATCGGTAAAAAAAATATAGGAGAATTTTCCGGACTTGGTTTCGGTAAAATTCTAACTACCTCTCCTTTCCAAGAAATGTTCTTATCCGAAGGAAGAACTGTCAGGGCAAACAACGCGTATATGCTCGGGTTTACGGGATTCAATTTAGGAAAAACCAAAATAAATACTAAGTCGGTTCCTCTATGGCAAGAAGGAAAACATTGCATTTGGAGACAACATGGAGTCTGGGATTATGATCCGAACGGCGCTCCGATGTTACTTCGCCCCGATTATTTTAATAAATATAGGGGAAGAAAGATAGAATTCTATCCTGAGTTCATGCTTCCATTTATTAAAAGATTCAAAACTAGAATACAATCCGTTCAGAAAAAATTCTCCATCTTTGTAGAATCGGATCCAGGAAGTTTAGAATTGGATTGGGACGAAAAACCAAAAAAAGGAGAAGGAACAGTAATCAACGCGACTCATTGGTATGATGTTTCCGTATTGATGTTCAAACGTTATATTCCTTGGTTCGGAGTTCATATCTTTAAACAGGTTCCAATATTCGGAAAGAAGAATGTAGGGAAGGCTTACGAAGATACGATCAGAATGATCAAAGAAGTTTCCATCAAGAAGATGAATAATTGTCCTACGGTGATCGGAGAAACTGGGATCCCAATGGACATGAACGGGCGATTAGCGTTTAGAACAAAAAATTATTCTCACTTGGAAGCTTCTCTAAATCGTATCATAACTTCTATCGAGAAAAACTTCGTACATTATACACTATGGAATTATACTCCTGATAATACTCACAGTTTAGGAGATAGATGGAATGAAGAAGATCTTTCTCTTTATTCTTTGGATACTCCTAAGAGTATAGATGAGAATGGGGGAAGAGCTGTCAGAGCATTCTCCAGGCCTTATCCAATCCGCACCAAAGGAAATCCGGAAGCGATCAGTTTTGATATGGAAAAATCCATGTTCAAATATTCTTTTCGAAAGGAAGGAGATGAAATCCCGGTAGCTGAAATCTTTCTTCCCGAAATACATTATGGAAAAGGTTTCGAAGTATTGGTAAATGCCGGAAGTTGGAAGTTCGACTCCAAAAAAAGGATACTGACCTTCAAGGGAGAAAAGTCCGTCTCCTATTACGGTATAACTATTTTCCCGACTAAAAAATAACTTTTCTAATAGGTGGGAATGATTAGAATGGCCTTCGTCGTTAAACTGTCGGAGTTCTCCAAGGTTTTGGAAATTTCGATTTTATAATAGTGAGAGATTCGACTCGGGCTAATATTAGCGACATAGAATTAAAAATTCGCAGAGGTCTTTGCATGAAAAACACGTTTTTTTCGATCCTTACGATTCTAATTTTTGCAGGTCTTATTTCTTGCGGCGGAGCGAAAGTGAGCCAAGCAGAATGTGATCCAGTTGTAAACGAATTGATTTCCAATCTTGCTGTTGGTCAAACTCCAGAGCAGACTGAAAAATTGAAAGCGATGCAAGGTCAAATTTCTTCTCATCTACTTAAAGAGTGTATGACTGGTAAATATGATCTTACTTGTTTAAAATCTTCTAAAACACTTGCAGCTCTCGCTACTTGTAAGAAGTAATTTCCAATGACAAGGGCCGGATAATCTCCGGCTCTTTCCGTTTACACTTAATCTTCTTTTATCAAAAAGAAGCCCTTCTCCTCAGAATAACATCCATGTTCCCTATACACTCCGGATGGATAGAAATGGATCCGTTGTGCGTATCTATATCGACTCGAAACACATCTAAGGCAAACATCCCAGCGAATCGCCCAGTCGCATTCTTCTTTTCTAAATGCGGGTAGTACTCTTAAGAGGGGTTTCGATTCTGGAATTTCATTCTGGAAGGAGGCCTCTGGAGATGGATAGAGAAGGGGGGAGTATAGGATGGTCGAAGTTACTACAAAAAAGGCTAGGACTTGAAGATGTCGACTCATTCTAACTGGGTTCTTAATGCCGGTGGATACAAATTCTATCGGTTCGATTTTGAAGTACCTGGAGTATTTGCGGGTTTAAAAATTATGTCTCCAATAAGAAGGGCGAATTTGGCCGATTGTAGTATCTTCGACCGGCAGTAAAGGTAACTCATCCTCCGTCGAAGTTACTACAAAACCCCCTCCAAATTCCGGTTGCAGAAACTCTTTCTCCCCGAACTCGGGCCGAACAAATATTCAGAGTGAAACTTCTTCAAATTCCCAAAATCAAAGAGTAGAAAAAAATGAAACGATCCTAGAAAATTTTCTCATCCATGTAAAAAAGTCCAATCAGATATGTTAATTCTATCAAAGCCCATTCGCGAAGAGGAGAAAAGGGTATAGTTTAGAACAGCCGTCGGAAATTACTTGAATTAGCGTTTCAAGTTGGAATCTTTGTGTAATGGCATCCCGAAAAGATTTTATGGAAACCCTGTATCGGGAATCCAACGGGAGAATTTTTGATTTCTTGTATAAGTATACCGGAAATCCGGAAATTGCCTCTGATCTAATGCAGGATACGTTTCTTAATTTTTTTAAGAAGTATTCCAATTCCGACTTAAACAAAGAACAAGCCTTAAAGCTGTTATATACGATCGCAAGAAATCGATCGATTAACTATGCCAAGAAGTTCTCCACGGTGAAAGAATCCGGAACGGACGATATGGGAAGTTATCGGGAAGAAGGACAAAGTTTTGTAAGAAAGACCGAACTTTCCGACTTGGAATCCAGATTGATGGATTGTCTGGATGATTTAGAAGAAGGAGAAAGATACGCTTTAGTATTAAAGAATATAGAAAAATACACGTTGGCTGATATTGCAGATATTATGGGGATCTCGGTTGCAACTGCATCCAGATTAGTCGTCAAGGCGACTGGAAAGCTCGTAGAGATTGCAAAAAATAAACAAATTCTGCCGATGGAATAATACGGAAAAAGGCTCTTGAAGGGAAGAATGGACGAAAATTTCGAACATAAAATAAGGAAGGCGGTCGAAGGGGAGAAGAATGAATACAGTTCTTCTATCGAAAAATTGTCCAGTATGCTTTCCAAATCTTGGGCTTCTGCACCTCCAAATATCTCCTTCGAAGAAATTTACGAAAAAGCACAAACTTCTAAAGTTATCACATTTAAAAAACCGTTATTATACTCTCTTGCTTCTGCGGCTGCGATATTGATCGGAGCATTCAGTTTTCTTATATTACAAACCCCTAAAGTTTCCCCCGTCAAGGATGAACTTGCAATATCCGTGACTAAAATTATTGGAAAAGGATACTTATTCTCCTCTGATTCCGAAAAACTTTTAGCGTTAACTGAAGGCGAATCTGTAGGTTCCGGTCAGATTCTAAAGACAGAACCTGGATCTAAACTTTTCTTAAACATTGCTAAGGGAGAAGGTATGGTCTTAGAAGAATCTACAGAACTCGAGATCATGAAAGAAGGAAAACAATCTTTCCGACTCCGTAATGGAAGCATCTTAGTTCATCTGCATAAGAACCTGAAAAAGGATGAATTTAAGATTATGACAGAAACAGGCTTGGTAGAAGTCAGAGGAACAAAATTCGAAGTTAAAGAAAGTCCTAAAGACGGAACAATCGTATCCGTTCTAGAGGGGAGAGTGGCTGCAAAAAGTAGCAACGAACCGAACCGCGGAGAGCAAGTTTTGGAGCCTGGTCAAAAAATCCGCTTAGAAGCAAAAGGATTCCAGCGTACTTTCCTTTCTTCTGCAGAGCAAAAAGACCTCGGATTTAAATTTTCAGAACTTCATGTGGATGAGATTCCTAGAAATTCCGAAAAATCTTTTTCCAATAAGGATGACCTATTTAACGAATACCAAAGATTGGAGAGGGTAATACTTTCCAATGGTGAGACGTTAGAAGGTGTTATCGTCGATATGGACGATAATTTTATGTATTTACAAACTCTTGAAAAGGAGATAAAAATCCAAAGAGATTCGGTAATGGAGGTGATTCAACTTCGTTAAAAACGAATTATTTTTGACATGTGGAGAATTTTAAAGAAATTCTACCAAAGAAGGCTAATTCCCATGTCTGAAGAAACAGCAAACCCCTCCGTAAAAACCCCTCGTTATAAAAGACATCTTGCCAATTATCTGATCGACAAAGACTTTCAATTAAGGTTCTTCTTAAATTTTTCCTTATTGTTCATCTTCGGGTTACTGCTTACTCTTGGGTTTTTATTTTGGATCCATTCTACCAAGTACGACAAGGGAGTGGTTTTCAGGCTTCGCGAAGACACTGTTAAAGTCTATCAAAAGGGATTTGAGATTGTTAATGGAGAAGAGAAGGACAAGTTCGTCGAAAAAGAGCTCACTCTTCCTGATTACGATCATGGTCTGGATCTGTTTACGATCCAATTTAAAGGAATTTTACTATTCTCTCTGTTGTATCTTCTTCTTTCTGCGATATTTGTCTTGGTCTATTCCCATAAAATGGCCGGACCAATCTATAATATTAAGAAGAATCTAAAGCTACTACTGGAAGGCAAAGACGTAGATAAGATCCGGATCCGAAGTGGGGATGAATTTCAAGATCTGGCCGATCTTCTGAATGAGTTGATCGACAAAAAGATCCATGGCAAAAAGAATTGAGGCTCGGTTTTTGTCGGATCTTCGACTTATCCGACTTCTTATTTTAGTTTTCTAAATTTGAATAGCCAATTTAGGCCGCTCTTGAAACATGCGGAACGTGTATGAAGGATATACTCGTTCCGGAAACTTCTCATATATTATATAATTCCGATTCGAGAAAAATGGATGAGCTTTCGGATGAAAGCGTTAACCTCATATTAACTTCACCTCCTTATCCTATGGTAGAAATGTGGGATAATCTTTTCAAAAGTTGGGATAAAAACACCAAGAATGCCCTTACCAAAAATTTAGGAAATGAAGCCTTCGAGGCAATGCATTTACAGCTGGATAAGGTCTGGAGAGAATGCTTCCGCGTTTTGAAAGAGGGTGGGATCCTACTTGTGAACATAGGCGATGCCACTCGAAGTATTGGAGGCGAATTCGGTTTATTTTCGAATCATTCTCGGATTTTACAGGCTTGTCGTAACTTCGGCTTTAGTTCATTGCCTGATATCTTGTGGAGAAAACAGACCAATTCTCCAACCAAGTTTATGGGGTCCGGAATGTTTCCGGTCGGGGCATATGTTACCTACGAGCATGAGTATATTTTGGTCCTTCGAAAAGGCGGACTTAGGAAGTATTCTAAATCTGAGACGGAGATCCGACGAAATAGCGCCTTTTTTTGGGAAGAAAGAAATGTCTGGTTCTCTGATGTCTGGGATCTAAAGGGAGAAAGGCAGATTTTTAAGGATGTAGGAGCTTCGCGGGAAAGGACGGCTGCATTCCCTCTGGATTTTGCCTACAGATTAGTGAATATGTTTTCTATAAAGGGTGATGCCGTCTTAGATCCATTTTTAGGGACGGGAACTACATCATTAGCGGCTCTTCTCTCTTCCAGAAATAGTATTGGATACGATGTAGATCAGGGAATTCTTGAAATTGCTAAAAAGAAGCTTCTTGGCGCAGTGAATGTTTCGTCGAAGATACTACAAAACAGATTACAAAGTCACCTTGACTTCATTTTGGATAGGAAGAAGCAGAAGAAAGAGATTGCACATAAGAACAAATACTATGGATTTCCAGTAATCACTTCTCAAGAGACAGAATTGACCTTCGAATTGGTAGATTCTTCATACGAAAGTGAACATTTCTCCTTGAAAGCTAATTATTCCCGATATAATCTGCAAAATTCTTCCAAAAAGTAAGTTTCAAATTGTTGCTATTATAATGGATCTAGTAGATCCTACTACAGTTTTTATTGAATAAATTAGTGTTATAGGAAACCCTCGCATGAAATACCGAGCACTTGTATTTGCCTTCGCCATTTTCTCTATTTTAGTTGCATTACCATCTTCGATTTTCGCAGAAGAAGAAATTGCGATCGTGCTATTTGTTGTAGGTGACGTTTCCGGAACCCAGGATGGGAAAAAGGTAAACCTCAAGAAGAATTCTATCTTAAAAAAGCAGGACGAACTTGAAACGAAGGATGGAAAAGTCGATCTTCAGATTGGTCCTTCAGTTGTTATTCGCATTGCAGCTTTTACAAAAGTTAAGATTGCAGAACTAAGTTCCGACAAAAAGACAAATAAATCAAAATTAGAACTCGTTTCTGGTAAGGTATTTGCTCGTGTAGATAAGGGATCTAAGAAAGAAGATTTTACGATCACTGCGCCTTCTTACAATGCTGGTGTTCGAGGGACACAATTTGTAGTTTGCGAAGAAAGCGAGGCTCAACGCAAAGAAAGTCCTGATAATGAAGATTCTGATGTGCCCAATGGGATCTTCGTTAAGGAAGGAGAAGTCGGAGTTACTACAGAAAACGGAAAAAGTTTCCCTTTAAAACGAGATGAGGAAGCTGTAGTATCTCCTCAAGGTCTTTTGAAACAGCCACTAGAAGAATTTATGCGCGAAAAAATGAAGATTCTAGATGGCTTTAAGAAGATCATGGAAGAAAATTATAAGATTCTTCGAGATCAAAAACTTCAGAATCAGGAATTATTAAATCAAACTAAGCAGGATATATAGTTTTATCTTGCTGTAGTAACTTCGACAAACAAAAAAATCCTCCCGCACTAGCTCAAATTTGGGAAACGCGAAGAGTATGAACTCTACCGTTTTCCAAAATGAGAACCTCAAACGAAAAGCAAGGATCGTTAAGAATCCTTATCCTTCTACGGCATTGATTCCAGATAGGCTCTGGAGAAAAGTTCCTATCGACTGTAAGCGAAATTTTCCTCTATATTTGAGACGACTACAGGAGAAATACGGCCTGTTGCTTCAATCCCAGAGATACATTGGAAGAAACCCGCTTAGAACTTCTTTTCAGGCGAAAGGTCAGAATTTGGTTCGTCACAGTTATCGTCCCCAAGAAGAACATTACCAAGAACTGAGAAATGTGGCCCTTGCGCACGGCGTCTCGATGAATTATATAATTGTGTTAATGATCCATTGGGACTTTCTTCAAGTGGATGAAAGAATTCTTTCTCACTTTTGGAGGAATCGAAAACCTCCGACTTCAAGAATTATAGATATTCGTCGTATTTTGAATTTAGAGACTAGAGAAGTTTTGATCATTTTAGTAGGATGGCCTCGGCAATTTACTCTTAAAAGAGGATCGCCCAATTGGACCTAACCTTCACGTTTTAATGGCCAATTATAAGACATAATTATCTCCGTAGGAGGGCCAATTTTTGCTTGAAGAAATCAAGATATCTTGATATCTTGTGAGAAGGGTCTGGAAAATGTCGCTAAAGGATATGTCTTTAGAAAGAGAATCTGTCGAAACTTACCCAGATTCAATTGTCGTTACTCCTTCTACAGCAAAAGGAGCCCTTCAGGATCGAGATATTCTACTCGCGATAAAAGCATTATCAGATGAAACTCGCATTCGGGTTCTTCGGATACTTTCCGTTGCACCTCTTAATGTTCAGGAAATAACGGAAGTCTTGGACATGGGCCAATCTAGGATTTCTAGACATCTAAAGATTCTGGCAGATGCTGGATTTCTGACATCTCAACGTGAAGGCTCTTGGGTATATTATAGCCCTACGGTTTCGAATGAAGATTCGCAAGATTTTTCTGCCAAATTTCATACGCTTCTTCTGAATTTTGAAAAGAGTCTTCCTTATTCGGAACAAGACTTAGTTAAGACGAAAGATATTCTCAGACAAAGAGATCTGAAAAGATCAAAATACTTCGATGATGTTGCCCAAAATTGGGAAAGCGTGCAGAGCGATGTTCTTGATCCGGTTCTGTATAGGAATAAGATCTTGGATTTACTTCCGGAACATTCTCGTCGGATCTTAGACCTTGGATGTGGTCCCGGTGGTTTAATCCCTTACTTGTTGATGAAGAGTCAGGAAGTTATCGGGATCGATTCTTCCGAGAAGATGATCAAAGAGGCGAAAAGTGCCTTTTTAAATAATTCTCAAGTCCATTTTCTCACATCCGAGATTGAAACTCTTCCGGGGAATTTGATTCAATCTGCAGATTCTGTCGTAGCTTCGATGGTCCTCCATCACCTTTCCAATCCACCTCAAGCTATGAAGGAAATATATAAAGTTCTAAAGGACGATGGCACTTTCATCATCGTAGATCTAAAGAAGCATAACCAAGAAATCATGCGCGATAATTTCGCCGACTTATGGCTCGGATTCGAGTCGGAACTTCTCGCAGATTGGTTGAACCATACCGGTTTCAGCCTTGAATCGATCGAAGAAGTAGAATCTCAGAAATACTTCAAAGTATTAATAATTAAAGCTAAGAAAAGAGGAGGACTTTAATGTCCGCTACAATACAAGAAAAAGGTTTAAAATATAAGGTTAAAGACATTTCACTCGCGGACTGGGGTCGCGAAGAAATCATTCTGGCAGAGAAAGAAATGCCAGGTCTGATGTCCTTACGCAAAGAATATAAGGGGAAACAACCTCTGAAAGGCGCGCGTATCGCGGGTTCTCTTCACATGACCATCCAAACTGCGGTTCTGATCGAAACTCTGACCGAGCTTGGAGCGGAAGTTCGTTGGTCTTCTTGTAATATCTTCTCCACTCAAGATCATGCGGCAGCTGCTATTGCGAAAACCGGAGTTCCTGTGTTCGCTTGGAAAGGTGAAACGGAAGAAGAATACTGGTGGTGTGTGGAACAGACCATCTTCTTCGAAGACGGAAAAGGTCCGAACATGATCCTGGACGATGGTGGTGACTTAACCATGTACGTTCACGAGAAATATCCACAACTTCTCGCTGAGATCAAAGGAGTTTCTGAAGAAACTACTACAGGAGTAAAAGGTCTCGAAAAACTGCTCAAAAAAGGCGAGTTGAAACTTCCTGCGATCAATGTGAACGATTCCGTTACAAAGTCTAAATTCGACAACTTATACGGTTGTAGAGAATCCTTGGCAGACGGTATCAAACGTGCAACCGACGTTATGCTTGCTGGAAAAGTAGCACTCGTTTGCGGTTATGGAGACGTTGGAAAGGGTTCTGCCGCTTCTTTACGCAATTTTGGAGCTAGAGTGATCGTTACCGAGATCGATCCTATCTGCGCTCTTCAGGCAGTAATGGAAGGATACCAAGTTCTAAGGGTAGAAGATGCGATCGAATTTACTGATATTGTAGTAACTGCGACCGGAAACGACGACATTATTTCCCTTGAACACATGAAAGCAATGAAAGACGGCGCAATTCTTTGTAATATCGGACACTTCGACACTGAGATCCAAATGTCCAGATTGAACGCAGAGAAAGGTGTGGTGAAGAAGGAAATCAAACCTCAGGTGGACAAATACACCTTCGAGAACGGTAAATCCATTATCGTTCTTGCAGAAGGCCGTTTGGTAAACTTGGGTTGTGCAACTGGTCACCCATCTTTCGTAATGTCTTGCTCTTTCACAAACCAAGTGTTGGCTCAGATCGAACTTTGGAACAATAAGTACGAGATTGGCGTCTATAGATTACCTAAAAAATTGGATGAGAAAGTTGCAGCGTTACATTTGGAGCAATTAGGAGTTCGCCTAACCACGTTAAACGCTAAACAAGCTGAGTACATCGGAGTACCGGTAGAAGGTCCGTTCAAACCGGAACATTACCGCTATTGATCGACAAGGAGAGGTTGTGGCATACGTAGTAACTGAACCCTGTGTTGGGTGTAAAATTACATACTGTGCTGCTGCCTGTCCTGTAGAAGCTTTCCGAGAAGGGAAGGATTACTTAGTCATAGATCCGGACATTTGCATCAATTGTAATGATTGTTTGAGAGAATGTCCGGTGAATGCCATCTTCCCGGAGGACGAGGTTCCGGTGATGTGGAAAGACTGGATCGTTTTGAATGCAAAAGAATCGAAAAAGTTCCCGATGATCAACGATCTTAAAAAACCTCTTTTAGATAAAGACTGCAATATTAAAGAATTATGAAACATAAATTTCCCACATATACAAATCCCAAAGCGCAAGAACTCTTAAAATTATTGGAAGAAAGGATCCTGGTTCTTGACGGGGCAATGGGGACAATGATCCAAAGGTATGGTCTGGGAGAGGAAGATTTCCGAGACGAAAGGTTGAAAGACCATCCTTCTGCATTAAAAGGAAATAATGATCTACTAGTAATCACTAAACCTGAAGTGATCGAAGAAATACATTATAAATTTTTAGAAGCAGGAGCAAATATTCTAGAAACAAATACGTTCAGCTCCAATCGAATTTCTCAAGCGGATTATAATGCGGAAGCCTACGTAGATGAGCTGAATAGAAAGGCAGTAAAGGTCGCTCGCGCTGCAATGGAGAAGTTTTCCAAAACTCATCCGGATCAACCATTGTTTCTTGCCGGGTCCATAGGACCCACGACTAGGACTGCTTCTCTTTCGCCGGATGTGAATAATCCTGCTTTCCGTGCTGTAACCTTCGACGAATTGGTAGAAACGTTTTACGAGCAGGTTAGGGCATTGGTAGAAGAAGGAGTCGATATTCTTCTTTCTGAAACGAATATCGATACTTTAAATTTAAAGGCAATCATTGTTGCGATCGAGAATGTATTCAGAGATTTGAATGTACGGATCCCGGTATCTCTTTCCGTCACGATCACAGATGCTTCCGGAAGAACTTTGTCAGGACAGACAATCGAGGCATTCTATAATTCCATCTATCATGCAAATCCTCTTTCTGTAGGGATCAACTGCGCTTTAGGCGCAGGAGAAATGCGACCTTATATCGAGGAATTGTCTAGGATCTCAGGTTGTTATATCAGTTGTTATCCGAACGCTGGATTGCCTAACGCGTTCGGTGGGTATGATCAGACTCCGGAGGAATTCGGAGCATTTTTGGATGATTTTTCCAACCAAGGTTGGTTGAATATTGCGGGAGGATGTTGCGGAACAACTCCTGCTCATATCAAAGAAGGGGCCAAGGCTGTCCAAAATAAAAAGCCTAGACTTATACCTGAGATAGAAGGAAAGACTAGATTATCTGGATTAGAACCTTTGAATATAGATGAAGCAACAGGCTTCGTATTAATAGGAGAAAGAACTAACGTAACTGGTTCTCCTAAATTCAAAAAACTGATCTTAGAAGGGAACTTTGAAGAAGCAGTGTCAGTCGCTTTGCAGCAAGTAGAAGCCGGCGCAAATATCATCGATATCAATTTCGACGAAGCTCTTTTGGATGGAGAAGCTTCCATGAAAGAGTTCTTAAACTTGATCGCTGTTGAGCCTGATATCGCAAAGGTTCCTTTCATGGTCGACAGTTCCAAATGGTCCGTTTTGGAAACTGGGTTAAAATGTATCCAAGGAAAACCGATCGTAAACTCCATCTCCCTGAAAGAAGGAGAGGAAAAGTTTTTACAACAAGCAAGAACGATCAAAATGTACGGTGCTTCCGTAATCGTAATGGCTTTTGACGAACAAGGTCAGGCGGCTACAAAAGATGAGAAGGTCCGTATTTGCAAAAGAGCTTATGATCTATTAGTTGAGAAGGCAGGCCTATCTCCCTTTGATATCATCTTCGATCCGAACATTCTAACAGTTGGAACAGGAATAGAAGAACATAATAATTATGCGGTCGACTTTATAGAAGCAATCAAAGAGATCAAAGCCATCTGCCCTGGCGCAAAAATCAGCGGTGGGTTAAGTAATATATCCTTCTCTTTTCGCGGAAATAATCCAGTAAGAGAAGCAATGCACTCTGCGTTCTTATTCCATGCGATCAAAGCTGGAATGGATATGGCGATCGTAAATGCAGGTATGCTTGCGGTTTATGAAGAAATTCCTAAAGATCTTTTGGAGAGAGTAGAGGATGTTCTTTTAAATAGAAGATCTGATTCGACTGAAAGATTGATCGAATTTGCAGAATCCTTTAAGTCAGGTGAAAAGGCGGAAAAAAAAGAAGAGGCCTGGAGAGAAGGAACGGTCGAGCAAAGATTAGAATATTCTTTAGTAAAAGGAATCGTAGAATACATAGACCAAGACACGGAAGAAGCAAGACTCAAATACGATCAACCTTTGCATGTGATCGAAGGTCCTTTGATGGATGGAATGAGAGTTGTGGGTGATCTGTTCGGGTCGGGAAAGATGTTCCTTCCGCAGGTTGTAAAAAGTGCGCGGGTAATGAAAAAATCCGTGGCTTACCTTCTACCTTTTATGGAAGAAGAGAACCGCAAGCAAGCTCAGTCTTCTGCAAAACAAAAATTCCTGATCGCAACTGTGAAGGGAGACGTTCATGATATCGGTAAGAATATAGTAGCAGTCGTACTTGCATGTAATAACTACGAAGTGATCGACCTCGGAGTGATGGTTTCTTGTGAGAAAATTTTGGAAGAAGCAAAAAAGCAGAATGTGGACATTATCGGTTTGTCCGGGCTTATCACTCCTTCTCTAGATGAGATGGTTCACGTTGCTTCTGAAATGAAAAGAACAGGGTTCGATATTCCTTTATTGATTGGAGGAGCTACTACAAGTTCCGCCCATACTGCCGTAAAAATTTCGGAAAAGTATGATCAACCTGTAGTTCATGTTTTGGATGCTTCAAGAGTTGTAAATGTTGTTGGGAAACTTTTGAACCCTTCTTTAAAACCTGATTATATAAAGCAGATTAAAGAAGAACAAAAGGTTCAAAGGGAAATTTATTTCAATACAAGAAGTGATAGAAAACTTGTTTCTATCGAAGATGCTAGAGATAATAAATATGTTACCGATTGGAATGTGACTCAGGTAGCTAAACCGAACTTTGTAGGAGTCCGTGCTTTCGATAACGAGATCTCTTTGGAGGAATTGGTTCCTTATATAGATTGGTCTCCATTCTTCCAAGCTTGGGAGTTGAAAGGACGTTATCCTTCGATTCTCGAAAGTGAAACTTACGGTAAACAAGCCAAAGAATTATTCAAAGACGCTCAGAAATTATTAGAAGATATAGTTTCTAATAAAAGATATACGACTCGAGGCGTGATCGGGGTTTTTCCAGCGAATAGTGTTGGCGATGATATAGAAGTTTACGAAGACGAATCCAGAGCGAATATTAAGACCGTTTTCCATACTCTCCGCCAACAGATCAGTAAGGAAGAAAAAGATGAGCCTAACTATTGTTTGGCGGATTATATAGCTCCTAAAGACAGCGGAGTTGCGGATTATATCGGCGGTTTCGCTGTGACCGCTGGTCATGGAGTAGAAGCGTTTGCTTCCATATTCGATTCTCGATTGGATGATTATAATTCCATCATGGCAAAGGCTTTAGGAGATCGTTTTGCAGAAGCCTTTGCAGAATATATGCACTTGAAAATCCGAAAAGAGATCTGGGGTTATGTAGCGGACGAAAATCTTTCTACCGAGGAATTGATCCGAGAACGTTATCAGGGAATTCGTCCTGCAGCAGGTTATCCTGCAAGTCCAGACCATACCGAAAAAAGAACCTTATTTGATTTATTGGAAGTGGAGAAGAATACGGGCATCACTCTTACGGAACATTTTGCAATGATGCCGGCAAGTTCGGTGAGTGGTTTATACTTTGCTCATCCGGATTCTAAATACTTTGCTGTGGCAAAGATCAATAAGGACCAGATCCAGGATTATGCTAACCGGAAAGGAATGACCGTTTCCGAAGTGGAAAAATGGCTTTCTCCGAATTTGGCTTATGACCCCCTGGAGGCGGTTTCCAGAGTCTAATCATTAATGAAAAGATTTGTCGAAGTTACTACAAACCCGGTTCATTCTGCATACCAGGATGAATCGGAGCCTGGAACGGAGTTTCCATTCCATCCTTGGTTGGCATCTAAGATCAGGGAGAAACTAGGCCAGGAAAATCTGCTCTTGAGGCTGAGTGAGATCAGTTGTGAGGAGCCTGCTTGTCCGATAATGGAAACTAGGATTGAGGTCGTAGATACTACATCCGGCAAAACTACTTCCTTTCTCAGATTTGGTAGAAAGAAAGAGCAAATCAACAAGCTCGATCTGCAACTTTCCTTTCAGAAAATGCAAATTCTGTAGTAACTTCGACGAAAATCGCAGTTCAAACCCTAACTTTACACTGCCGAATTTAAATTCATCACCAGTTACGTCGAAGTTACTACAAACCTCTCAATTCAAAACAAATCCAGAAATTACCTTCTCAAAATTCGCTTTCTCTTTCTCGAATTGGCTTTCCAGGGTAAAAGTAGAGAATTGAACTGAACCGAAATTTCCACTAGCCAGAAAAGAATAGAAAATAAATCTAAGACCTTTGATTTGCGCAGTGTAGGTGACGATTTTTCCAGGGACTCCGTTCACAGAACAATCTTCGATGTTTAAAATCCTGGCATCCGGATCCGTTTTAATTACATTCAATAAAACTAATTCAGGAAAGGATTCTAACGGAATTTCCAAACCTTCGTAGATTACCATTGCGTTCCCGGTTCTGGCTTGGTTCACGAAATGAAATTCTGCAAATTCGTGATTTTCAGTCACACTTGTCCATTGGGCCGCGTTATAAAAAACGGAGTATACTCCCGATTTACTTTTGATCAAGCTTGTCTGATCGGTTCCTTTTAGGATGGATCTGTTTGTATTTGATTTTTTCGAAGGATCTACTTTTTGTTCAGGCGCATATTGCCAGGTAAAATTTTCCTTTAATACTACTTTCTTTCCATTTTTTGTAAAAACTACTTCGTCGGCCAATATTCCTGAGGCAGCGCAGAATAAGATTAGAAACTTGATTTTTTTCACTGGCCTTTCTCCTGGCTTTGAATGTTACTGTGCGGTATAGGAAGAATTATATTAGAAAAACTTGATTTTTATTTTTGTAAATTTGGAGAACTTTCCAAAAATTTGTATTTCACCCCAAGCATACCTTGGATTTCCGGAGTGAGTAGTCCATCTGTATTTGGAAGAGTCGGGTGAAGAGGTAAACGAACCAAACCCTCGAAACTTAAGTTTCTTGTTGAAATAGAAAATCCGGGATTCACGTAATATTCGTAACCTTGTTGCCATCCTCTGAAAGCTTGAGGAGTATCGATCGGTAGAAAACTTTTATCATTAAATCTTTTGATTCCGGAAACTTGTAAAAAGAAATCCATCTTATTTAAGCTACTGGAATTTGAGATCAAAGAGTAACTGATCCCGATGGAAGATTTTGCGGATTCCGGAATTGCCAAACCTACGTTGTTTCCGGCCATTCTCCAACCTAAATCCATTTGAATTCCGGCTCTTCCGAGCAGATATCCGAAGAGTAAGTTCCCAGCCTGGTTGTCTAAACCTTTGGAAAGGTTAGAACCTAAGCCAGGCATAACGGAAGAAGTAACTCTCACATCTGTTAGCTGATCGAATGCTCTTCTTTCTGTATTAGCTCCTATATATGCCTCGGATTTATTTTCTTTGTTCTGGCCCGCGCTCATTGCCATTACAAAAACTTCTTCTCTTCCGAATGCAGGATACAAAGCGAAAAATTCATTTCTTTGTAAATGTATTCTAGGTTGACTCGGTAACTTATTAGGTAAGCCGGGAATGGAATTGAAAGATGTGGAATCGGTCGGAATATAATCACGAAAGGCTTTCATCTCATAAGGATATTTGAATGTAAGAGAAGAGAAAAATTTGACCTTATGCTCCTCCTTCTCTTCCGTTTGGTCGGAAGTTTCCTTTTGGGAAAATAAGGCCTTATTTTTGGAAAAGTTGTCGAAAGAATCCCAGAAAAAAGTGGAACTGTTCTCTCCGTAGATTACGGACAGGCTCGCGACAAAAGGAAAAATCACCTGCAAGAGGGAAGGGAAAGTCTTTCTAAAGAACGAGCGCTTACGTTTAGGAAGAGATTTGGAATCATATGTCATCTTCTCGGTTCTCATCCTATATTTATTGATATATGACGGAATATTCTGCTTTGCCAATGAAAATTCCGTCATATTTACCAAAAAATAAGACCTTCTACAATTGACCTGGAATTGGTAAAAATGAACACAAAGATTAGAAATTTCGGACCTTGCAAAATTGAAAGTCCTGCCGCTTATGAATATTACACTGCAGACGAATCCAAGGTGGTTTTCAAGACGGTGTTCGAGACGGAAGAGAGCTGGAAGCAATATATAGGAGAAGGAGCCGAATTTTTCGAACAAGCAGGTCCTAGAAAGAAGATCTATTTTGACCCGAAAGAAGTGACGGCCGGGATCGTGACCTGTGGGGGCCTCTGTCCAGGGATCAATGACGTGATCCGAGGTATCGTAATGGAATTAAATTATAGATACGGGGTGAAACGTATTCTTGGATTTCCTTACGGCTACCAGGGTCTTGTCAAAAAATTTGATCATAAGCCTATGGAGTTGAATCCGGAAAATGTAGCCCATATAGGGAGGGATGGGGGTACCATTCTCGCTTCTTCCAGAGGGAACCAAAATGCTTCCGACATGGTGGACAGACTCTCTTTGTATGGGGTCAAGATGTTATTCTGTATCGGGGGGGATGGTACCTTAAGAGGTGCCAAAGAGATCGTAAACGAGATAGATAGAAGGGGAGAAGAGATCTCAGTCATCGGAGTTCCCAAGACGATCGATAACGATATCAATTATGTGCAAAAAACTTTCGGATTTTCCACGGCATTCTCCAAAGCGATGGAAGCGGTAGAATGTGCCCATGTGGAAGCAAAAGGTGCTCCGAACGGAATAGGTGTAGTGAAACTAATGGGAAGACATTCCGGTTTTATTGCGGTGAATGCGGCCTTAGCTTCTCAAAACGTAAATTATTGTCTGATCCCTGAAGTGGATTTTGATCTGAAAGGAAAAGGGTCCTTCTTAGATGTTTTGAAAAAAAGGATCCAAACCAGAGAACATGCAGTGATCATTGTAGCAGAAGGTGCAGGCCAAAAGTTTTTCGGTAAAACCGAAGAAAGAGACGCTTCCGGAAATTTGAAGTTAGGCGATATAGGCGTATATCTTAAAAATTCAATCCAAGAATTTTTCAAAGCGGAGAAGATTGAAGTGAATGTAAAATATATAGACCCAAGTTATATTATCCGTTCCATTCCTGCAAATCCTGAGGATTCTATTTTCTGTGGGTTTTTGGCTCAGAATGCCGTACACGCCGGCATGGCAGGTAAGACGGATTTAGTGATCGGAATGTGGAATAATGTGTTCACCCATCTTCCGATAGATATAGCTATCCAGGAAAGAAAGGTGCTTCAGCCTACTAAGAGCACTTTGTGGAGAACATTATTAGCCTCTACAGGACAGCCTGCTCATATGGTTGCGGAATAGTATTATAGTCGGAGAAGTTCCGAGATCAAATAGATATCAGGATGATCGGATTATAAAATCCTAATTGAGTCGGACCATTACTAAAGTGTAATCGTCATTAGGATCCGCTTCTCCTCTGAATGCGTCGGTAGTATCTATGATCAATTCTTTCAGATTTTCCACGGGCATGTCCCCGTTTCTTTCTATGAGTTTTGCAAGATTCTCTAAAGAATACATTTCTCCACCTTCGTTTGTGGTCTCGCTTACTCCGTCAGTGTATAGAACTAGAAGGTCCCCAGGCTGGTATTCCACTTCATGTTCTTCAATCTCCGACTCTTTGATTCCCAGTGGCATTCCTTTTCCGGAGAGAAGTAGTACCTTCTTCTCTTTGGCTTTATACAATAGCTGCTCGTTATGGCCGGCACTAGAATAACGTATTCTTTTTTTGAGCATATTGATACGTGTGAGCATTACCGTAACGAACATAAAATAACCGGACTTTTCCTGGATGATCCGATTTGCTCCCATAAGACTGATACTCGTGGAAGAGTTACGCGCTACTTCACCCGCGATAATCGTTTTGGAAAATTCCATAAAGAGAGCGGCTGCTATCCCTTTTCCGGAAACGTCTGCGATTAGAATACTTACTTCGTCTGGATTATGATAGATTAGATCATAAAAATCCCCACCGATTTCTTTAGATGCGGTATAAGAAGTTTCGATCTCTAAAAGATGCATCTTCTTAGGAATATTAGGCAATGAGTTTAGCTGTATCTGGGAAGCGATCTGCATGTCTCTTCGGATAGATGTTAACTTCTCCTTTTGGTTTTTTGCCAAAAGACTATTATATGCTTCCGCTATCTGGTTAGAAATTGTGCTTAAGATAGAAAGGTCCTGATAGGAAAAACTATCTCCGCTCATCTTATCCGCGGCATTCAGAACACCTATGATTGTACCATCCTGACGGATCGGAACAGAAACGAAGGATCTGGTCTTATAACGATTCGGTGTAAGAAGGTCCGGATTAATATCCGTTTGTCCCTGTACTAAGATTGCTTTTCCTTGGGATAAAATTTCATTCAAGATCCCACGGGATTCGTCCACCAAATGGGACTCTTCTTCTAAACTGAAACCGATGGATTTAGAAAGTTCGAATGATTTTGTTCTAGGGTTTTGGAAGATCAAAGAAACTCTTTCTGCGCCTAAAACATCGGAGATAGAGTTTACTGTCAGATTTAAGAACTGATCCAACTCGCTGATATTGGAAATTGCCTGGCTGATCTGATAGAGACAATCTAATTCTCTGGCCCGATCTTTTAAGTCACGGATCAATCTCCTGTTCCTGATCGCGATCGCAGCAAGATCGGAAAGATATTCTAATATTTTAATGTCTTTATTTGTAAATTCAGGCCTTTCCAAGGAGTTTACGGCTTCTAAAACTCCTTGGATCTCTCCTTGTGCCTTCATCGGAACACAGATCAGGTTCTTTGTAGTGAATCCTACTGCGTCGTCTATGTTTCTATAAATTCTAGGATCGTTCGCTGCATCGTTTACGATGACCGGCTCTAGACTTTCTAAAACCATTCCGGCGATCCCTTTTCCTCTAGGGACTTTTAATTCGGTGAGAGATTCTCCCTTATCACCTTTAGCAACTTGAAATACTAGACAATCTTCGTCCGGATCATAGAGTAGAAGGGAACATCCTTCCGTATTGAGTACGTCTTTTGTGGTTTCTATAATAATTCCCAAAAGTTCTTCCAGATCATCCGTAGAATTGATCCTGGCAGTAATGTCTGAAATAAGAGCTAAGGAGAGCTGTTTGAAACTCATTTGGTCCGGGAATACTTCTTTTTTTGAGAGATTTTCAGATTGGAGGGCTTATTCCAGCCCAAATCCAACTCCTGTCAAGGAGATTCGAAACTTTCCTCTTATTCGATCAAGGAACCGATTCCCTGATCGGTAAAGATTTCGATCAGGATAGAATGGGGGACTCTTCCGTCAATAATATGAGTCCTTCTTACTCCTTGATCGATTGCAGAAAGACAACATTCTACTTTAGGGATCATTCCTCCAGTGATATCTCCTTTTCGAATATAATCTTTTACTAAGGCACGGTTTAAACCTGTTACAAGTTTTCCGTCGATCAATATTCCGCTCGTGTCGGTCAGTAAAATTAGCTTTTCTGCTTTTAAAGCTCCTGCTAATTCCCCCGCAAAAGTATCTGCGTTTATATTTAGGGATTCTCCTGATTCCGATTCTGCCACAGGAGAAATAACCGGGATAAAACCTTTTTCTTGGAGAGATAGGATGACAGTTGGATCTATTTTGTCGATCTTACCCACAAGACCAACATCTACTAGTTCGGATTTTTTGCCTTCTACATCTATTTCAATTTTGGTCTTGGAAGCGGTTGCAAGATTTCCGTCTTTTCCGGAAAGTCCTACTGCATTCCCACTTTCTTTATTGATCATGGAAACGATCTGTTTATTTACTTTTCCGGTGAGTACCATTTCCACCACGTCCATGGTTTCTTCGTTTGTGACCCTATGTCCGTGAACGAACTCGGTCGGAATATTCAAACTTTCCAAGAGTCTATTGATCTCCGGCCCGCCTCCGTGTACGATAACCGGATGGATGCCTACATATTTTAGAAGAACGATATCTTTTGCAAAAGATTCCTTTAAGTCAGCCTTTGCCATTGCGGCTCCGCCATATTTGATGACCACGGTTTTCCCGGAGTATTTCGTAATATAGGGAAGGGCCTCCAGAATATTGTTGACCCTCTCAAAGGAATGTTCCATACCAAACAGAGAAATCGTTCCCCACTTGTACGTCGATTCGGAAATGTTTACAATTTTAATCACTGGAGGAAGTGGGGGTCTTGGCCGAGCTCTTGTTTCCGAATTAGGAAATTTAGGATATAAGATCCTAAATTGGGATCTGGTTTCTCCGGACAAACTTCATCCGAACGAAACATTCCAAAAAATAGATCTCACATCTTCCGATGAATTGGAAAATGCCTGTAAAAATCTGAAATCTACGGCTTCTCCTATCCGTGGATTTGTACATTGTGCAGGTTACGGCGGTCCTTATCATAAAATTACGGAAGTCCATTTGGAAGAATGGGACAGGATCTTTGCCATCAATCTCCGCTCCGCTTTTCAAATTACAAAATCGTTACTTCCTATATTCAGCGCTCAAACGTTCGGAAGATTTGTTTATATAGCTTCTTCTTTGTCGGTACAAGGAAGCGCATTGTCTGTGGCATATTCCTCTTCCAAACATGGGATCATAGGTTTTATGAAATCGATCGCTGCAGAATGGGGAGAAAAAGGGATCACCTCTAACGCAGTAAGTCCAGGTTATATGGAAACAAAGATGGGCATCCAAGAAGACCAGGTGGATGATCATCGCAAAAAGATAATAGAGATGACACCGGTAAAGAAGATCGCTTCTCCGGAAGAAATTGCAAGAGTTGTATCTTTTTTAATTTCTTCCGAATCAGGTTATATTAACGGTGCAAATTGGACTGTGGATGGCGGAATTACTTCGATTTAGTTTTTTTGGGGGAAGTTTTCGAAATCGCAGGATCTTTTCCCAGATTCAAAAATACTTCTCTCAATTCTTTGTTTGGAGCTTCCGCTTTTTCATCCAGCCAAAGTTCGTTTGCAGAAGGAGAAGAATCGAATTTGATTTTTCTTTTTAAGATCTTTCCTCTTCTGGAAAGAAGAAGGTCCGCCTTTTTCCCAGGTTGGTACTGATTTAATAATTCTTTAAAATTCCCTGGAAGAATTCTCTTATCATCCAATGCGATCCATTCGTCACCAAGATTGATATCCGTTTCTTTTACGGATTTAGAGAGAAGAATTTTACTTACGATCATTCTTCCTCTTTCTTCTTTTACTCTAAATCCAGACTCTATCTTCGGCTTAGAAGCAGTTCTTTCCACGCCGATCAAATGTAAATATGTTTCGATAGGAATACGTTTCGGTTCCACAATATAGGCATCGAATTCCAGTTTCAGATCAAGACCTGTAACCTTCTTCGCTGTTTGAAAAAATTCAGCCTTGGTGAAACCTCTTTTTTTTTCCTGATGATATTGTTTGTTCAATGCAACCATGATATCCACCAAGGATTTTTTGCCTTTGGTTTCTTTCAGGATATAAAGATGCATACTTAAGGATAGAATGGCACCTTTTGTATAATAAGAGATCCCTGTATTCGAAAAATTCGGATCGAATGGACGATTATAATATTTAGTCCAAGCGGTAAAACTGGAATCTTCTAAACTCATCCAGGATTCACCCAGAGATTCTTCCAATTCTTGTATATCCTTCCAAAGTTTGTTCAGGTATTGCTGGGGAGAATAAGATCCGCAAAGAAGCAGAAAGTATGCATCGAAAAAACTTGTGATACCTTCTGCGATCCATAATTCTTTTGTTAAATTCGGCTTTTGGTAATCGAAAGGTCCGAGTGCGATCGGACGAATTCTTTTCACATTCCAATGATGGAAATATTCATGAGATAAAAGTTCTAAAAGAGTTCTATAATTATCCGGATTAGACCATCCGTTCGGGTCGAATTGGTTGATGCTACAATTGAGATGTTCCAATCCCCCATACAGATTATCGCTCATGTCTAAAACAAATAGATAATATTTATTTTCCGTTCCAGCCATAAGTTTGATCTGGGTTTCCACGACGGTTGCCAGATCCTTGGAGATTTTCTTCTTATCTTTTGTTTCAATATCTCCTAGGATGACTAGATCAAACTCACAGCCTTCTATATTAAAAGAGGTTTGTTTTTCGTTTGTAAGAAGAATAGGTGAGTCAAAAAATTCGTCGAAATTTTTTGCCTTCCAAGTTTGTTTAGAACCTTCTTTTTTCTTCAATCCAGTATAACAAAAACGAAAAGGAGAAAGATTCTTCCAACTTAACTCAGGTTCCAGATCGATCCGATCTTTAGGATACAAGAATGTTGCAGGAGGATGGACTAAAATAAAATCGCTCGTAAAATAATTGGTTCGAACGGTATGTTCGAATCCGTAAACTATATAAGAAATTTTGAATGTTTCTCCCTTGGAGGAAACCTTCCAAGTGTCAAGATCGGTTTGTTCGATATTCCATCCCGGTTTGGATTGTGTAAATTGGACTTGATGGATAGATTTGGAATAATCTCGGATCTTATAAGAACCTGGAGACCAATTCGGAATACAAAGAAATGTTTCCTGTTTGTCTGGGTGGACTTCCATTTCCACCTTTAATAAATGTCTATGCGGTTGGTATGTATCTAGAGTGTATTTTACGATCACGCCTTAGGCACCGGCCTCTTTTAAGATCGCCTCTAAAGTTTCAGCAACAGTTTTAGTGGGATCCACTTTTCTCCATACTTTGCGGATGGTTCCATCGGGTCCCACCAAAAAGCTATCTCTAGAAAGTCCCTTGAACACTCTGCCTTGCCATTCTTGGTCTCCATAAACTCCTAAAGGACCGCTTAAACTTTGTTTCGGATCGGATAGAAGAGGAAAACTTAAATTGAACTTATCAATAAATTGTTGATGACTATCCAATGAATCTGAACTGATCCCATACACCTTTGCTCCGGCTTGCGTAAACTTTTCCAGATTGTCTCGATAAGAGCAGGCTTGTTTTGTACAACCTGGGGTATCGTCTTTCGGATAAAAATACAACAAGGTCCAAGAACCGCTTGAGTCTTTCGGTAGATTTACGGTGTTTCCTGCGGAGCTAGATAAACTTACTTCCGGTAATTTTTTGCCTTCCCACGAGTCGGACATAAAGTTTTCCTCCTATTTTCCCTTCCGGATAGTTTCTACCGAAAACATTTTTGGGAAAAGGAAAAAATCCTTTAAAAAACTTGAAATCTTGCAGTTTTTCTCATCCAATTACTACTGTCGAATAACGCATGGTGCAAAATCAAAAATATCCCGCTTTTACTTTCAGATCTCTAGTCTTTATTTCTTTTTTCTTATTCTCTTTTTACTCTCTGGGTTCTCAAGAAGAAGAGCCCATCCCAGGTTGGAAGGACCTGGATCTAAAAAGATTGGAGTGGGAATCCATACAAGGATTTAAACCTGAATTCAAATCCGGTTTCGAATCAACCGAGCCAGGGTATTCAAAAATAGAAAAATTTCCGATCGTTCTAAACCAACTTTATAAAACTCCTGTTTCCGACAAGATCCAGGAATTTACCATTCAAACAAAATTCAATTTGAGTTTCGATCCTAAGGCACAAGTTTTTTTAAATCCAATCCGACTTTACTTAAATTTTATAGGGGAGAATTGGGAAATTTATCTGAACGGACATCTTCTCCAAAAAGAGATCCATTTGGACTCCAACGGAAAAATGCAGATCCGAAAAACTCTACGAGATATAGAAATTCCTGTGGACTCAAGTATCCTTCAAGCCGGAGAAAATAGGATCGTATTTCGTTTATTAGGAGATGCGCCGGCAGTTCATCTTTCGGAAGAAGATTATCCCGTACTTTCTCCCGTATTCACTCCTACGAATGTGGATCTTGGATTTTATTTGGATGGGGATTATACATTAGGCGTTGAATACGATTTTTCCAAGAAGATCGGGATCTTAATCAACTTAAGTTTAAATACGATCTATATATTTTTCGGACTATATCATCTTCTTATTTTTTCCAAAAGAAGAACGGACAAATACAATCTATATTTCGGGGTCTTCTCCATTTCCATGGCGGTATACTCTTTAAGTAGATCCACGATCATTTTCGATTTTATACAAGATAGCACTTGGATTACAAGAATTGAATATGCTTCCGTGGCATTGCTTGCTCCATTCTTCTTACTTTTCCTTCACGATTATTTTTACGGATCTACTTTGCCGAATAAGGTAATACTTGGTATCACAGGATGGAGTTTTGGGATTTTCTTCTTTTCCTTTTTTGCTCCATTCCAATATTTGATGATCAGTTTGAGAGCTTGGCAGATCTCTATTTTACCTTCTCTTATCTATCTATTATACTTTATGGGAAAGGCGGTGTATCTTCGGAAAAAAGACGCTTCTCTCATGGCCATCAGCATGTTCATCATCGTATTCATTTCGGGTTACGATGTTTTGGATTCTATGTTCTTCCAATCAGGGATCCGATTCACTCAGTTTGCGTATCTTCTATTCGTGATCTCCTTAACCACCATACTTGCGAATCGATTCATTGATCTATACAAACAATCGGAAGAATTAAACATAGAACTGAGCCATCAAAAATTGGAGTTAGCTCGACAGAAGAATGCATTTTTCCGTTTTGTTCCGATGCAATTCTTAAGTGTGCTTGGAAAAGATTCAGCAGTAGATGTGAATCTGGGTGATTCTGCATTAAGAGAGATGAGCGTTCTATTCACCGACATTCGTTCTTTTACTACCATCTCGGAGAAGATGACTCCCGAAGAAAATTTCAGATTTATAAACGGCTATCTTGCTAAGATGGAACCTCTTATCCAAAAGTACGAAGGTTTTGTGGATAAGTTTATGGGGGATGCGATTCTTGCATTATTCTCCGCAGAAAGAGTGATCCATTCTGAAAATAATTGGGAAGGTAAGTCTGCCGCGGATAGGGCAGTTCTTGCGGCCATCGATATGAGAAGAAGGGTCCGGGAACTGGAAGAAGAAGTCAAAAGTGCTCACGGACATGTAAAGGGTGTACGGATCGGAATCGGTATTAATACCGGAAATCTGATGCTCGGGACAGTCGGATCTTCTCATAGATTGGATACGACTGTAATAGGAGACACGGTAAACGTCGCATCTCGTTTAGAAAGTCTCACAAATTTGTATAAGGCAGATATATTAGTTACTCAAAACACTTTATCTAGTCTTACGATCGCAGACGAACTCGCGATTCGAGAAGTGGACTCAGTTGTGGTTAAAGGAAAAAGCCAACCCATCATCATATATGAAATTTATGAATCAGATGATCCACATATTCGCAAACTAAAGGACGCCACTTTGGCTTTGATTTCTAGAGGGATCATTTTGTACAAGGTTGGAAATTTTAAGGAAGCTCTCCAAAATTTCGAACAAGCTCTGAAAGTTTATCCGGAAGATATAGTTGCTATATTATACAGAAAACGTTGCCAAGAATATATAGAGTCTCCACCCCTTGGAAATTGGGTCGGAGTGCAACACCTTCTTGAAAAGTAGAAGGTCGTTTTTCGCTTTCCATAAGATCCTCGGATCCTAAGAATAGACACCTATGATTTCTTATCCGGTGTACAAACTTATTCATATCCTTGGCATCTTATTCTTATTCTCCGCGTACGGTGGTCTGGCACTTCACGTATTAGGAGGAGGTACAAAAGAAAACGCTCCTCGAAAACTGATCGCTTCCGCTCACGGACTAGGCATGACCTTCGTATTGGTTGGAGGTTTTGGAATGTTAGCAAGGATTGGGCTTCTAACTAGTTTTCCTGGTTGGGTGATCGTCAAAATTCTGATCTGGCTTTTCTTTGGTGGATTACTGACAGCATATTATAAAAAACCCGAATTTGCAAAGATACTTTGGTTCGGTCTTCCAGCGCTTGGTACTTTCTCCGCTTATCTGGCATTGTACAAACCGTTTTAAGTTTTTATAAAGAAGCTTTATCAGATGTCCGGTTCTCATTTCTTGAGAATCGGTATTTAAAAAAAATACGTGAAGGGATGAACTTATGGCAAAGGTAACTGTTTCCAAGTCGGTTAAAAAACCAGTTTCTAAAAAAGATATTAGCCTGAAACCAATCAAAGATTTTGTTGGCTCCCGCAGCCTTCCTGCCCCTGTGGATCGTTTGGAAGATGTTCGCAGAAGAGCAAGAAGATTTAGAGAAAAATTTTTATCGGGGCCGCAAGTAGTATATTACAAATCCTTTGATTTGGTACGAGTTCCTTATCCTACCAAGTATGCTTTGCTGAATGCTTTTAGTTTACCCACTCCATTTCTGCATATCATCAATCGATTATTCATCATCCAATACAAAACATCGGAAGGGATCAAAACTCTATTATTTTCCCCATCCGATGTGGATGCGAATGCCGAAACCCCGTTTTTCAAAAGACTTTCCCAAAGTTTCGGGCCTTTCCAGAATATTGGAAGAAAGATTATGGCTCCTACTTTGAATACCGTGGAAGAATGTCTTAAACAAGTAGGACTTTCTCCGGAGAAGGTGGATTATATTTCCTTCGATCATTTGCATACTCAGGACCTTCGCAAATGGTTGGGAGCGAACGGCCAGCCCGGCTATTTCCCAAATGCAAAACTTCTAGTCATGAAAGAAGAATGGAATTCTATCCAAGGACTTCTTCCTCCTCAATCCGATTGGTATTGTCCGAACGGATCCGGTGGTATCTCCATGGATCGGGTCGTTCTATTAGATACGGACACCGAGCTTGGTGGTGGAGTTGCTTTGATCAGAACTCCTGGGCATACCTACGGAAATCATAGTTTGGTAGCAAATACTCCGGAGGGGATTTTTGTAACCAGCGAGAATGGAGTGAGTGCGGACAATTATAATCCGCTTAAGTCCAGGATCCCAGGTGTGCGTAAATATGCTAAAAACACAGGAATGGAAGTGATCTTAAACGGAAATACTCTGGAGATTGGCCTCGACCAATATATTTCCATGGTTTTGGAAAAAGAGATCGCTGGTCCTTCTTTGCGAAATCCGGAATTTTTTAACGTTATGCCTTCTTCTGAAATGAGCGGCTTCTGGCTTTTCCCTGGGACCAGTCCGACTTTTTCTTTTGGGCAATTAGAATTCGGTAATATAGTTACCCATTAGGAAATATACATGAATATACTCATCACTGGTGCAAACGGTGGTTTAGGCAAAAATCTTGCGGAGAAGGCCCACTCCTTAGGTCATAATATTCTTCTCACGAATCTGAACGAAAAAGCTCTGAAGGATTATGTTTCTAAGCAGAAGTTTGACAAGAACAAAGTCCTGACTGCCAAGTTAGATGTGACTTCTCCTTCCGATTGGAAGAAGGTAATGAATCTTGCTTATAAAAAATGGGGAAAACTGGATATTCTAATGAATGTGGCAGGATATCTTCTTCCAGGTTATATCGAAAATGTAAGTCCTAAGGATATAGACAGACATATAGATATCAACGCTAAGGGTTTGATGTATGGGACTAGAGAAGCTTCTATCCGTATGATAGAACAAGGAGGAGGGCATATTATAAATATTGCATCTTTGGCCGGTGTAGCTCCAATTCCTGGGATCTCTCTTTATTCTACTTCTAAGTTTGCAGTTAGAGGATTCTCCCTAGCGGTCGCTCAAGAATTGAAACCTAAAAAAGTATTCGTAAGTGTGGTTTGTCCCGACGCGATCCAAACACCGATGCTTGATCTGCAAAAAGATTATGAAGAAGCTTCCATGACATTCTCAGGAAACAGATATCTCAAAACGGAAGAAGTAACTGATATTATTTTTAACAAGGTCATTCCTAATAAACCTATGGAAGTTCTGATCCCTGGTTCCAGAGGATTTTTAGCAAAGGTAGGAAGTTTTCTGCCGGGGTTGAACGCGTTACTCAGCCCTTCTCTCATGGGAAAGGGGAAGAAGAAACAAAAAGTATACAAAAAGAGTTAAGGTGGACCTTTCTTATTTTTTCAATTTGGCCGGGGTCACCGTATTTGCGGTGTCAGGAGCCTTGGCCGCTGCGGAAAAAAAGACCTATCACGCGGACGCATTTAGTGTATTTTTCACGGGATTTATCACTGCGATCGGTGGAGGAACTTTAAGAGATATTACATTAGGAAATTATCCTGTCTCTTGGGTTTCCGATTCCAATGTTCTTTGGGCCATCTTTGTGGGTTTTGCGATCACATTCGTATTTCCTAAACTTTTAATCCGAATGAAAACCGGGATTTTCTTTTTCGACACAGTTGGGATAGGAATTTATACCGTGATTGGAACTAGGATTTCCTTACTTAGCGGAGTGAATCCTTTTGCCGCAGCGATTCTAGGAATGGTATCTGCGGTGTTCGGAGGAGTGATCCGAGACACTCTTATCAATGAGGTTCCTATGATCTTTCGTAGAGAAATTTATGCAACTGCATGTTTGGCAGGAGCAATCTTATACATTGTATTAGATAGATATGAAGTGGATGGAAGTTTAAACACTGCGGTTTCTGCCTTTCTTGTGATATTAGTACGAATGATCGCAGTTCGATTTAATCTATCTCTTCCTAAATTCCGTTTGCCTGAATAACAGAGCCTCTTAAAATCCGATCTGGTTTTTCGAAGGAGAATCAAGGATGTATAGAAAAGGGTCTAACCACGGATTACTTTGGGTTTTTGTAGTTGCACTTTTACTGATCGTTTTTATGAAACCGAAAGATAACGGAGCATCTTACACTTCTTATTTTAAGGATCTAAATGCGGAACTCAAACAAAATGGTCCCGGAAAACCGATCGTATTACTCGACTTGGATCGTTTGGATTCAAATTTAAAACTTCTGAAAGAAAAAATTAAGCCCCCTCTATCTTACAGAGTGGTTGTAAAGTCTCTTCCTTCTATAGATTTGCTTAAGTACATCGTAAATGCCACAAATTCCAAAAGACTAATGGTATTTCATTCTGGAGATATCGTCATGTTATTGAACGATCCAGAATTCCAAAAATTTGATATTCTTTTGGGAAAACCGATGCCGATCGCTGCCTTGGAAAACATATACTCCAAAACCAAAAAAGAAAACTTTCAAAATGTACAATGGTTGGTGGATACATCGAATCGTGTGGAACAATACTTAGATTTTGCAAAGAAGAAGGAACTAAAATTAAAACTAAGCTTAGAGATAGATATAGGACTACATAGAGGGGGGTTTGCTAAACCGGAAGAATCTTTGACTGCGTTGGAACTCCTACATTCGAATCCTAAAAATCTAGAACTCTCCGGATATATGGGATACGAACCTCATGTGGCTTCCGTTCCGGTTATTTTCGGAAATAAGATCTCCGCTATGGAAAAATCTCTCCAAAATTCCTTGGACAAATATTCGGATTTCGTAAAGTTAGGGAAAGAGAAGTTTCCCAACTTATTTCAAAAGGAATTGGTATTCAACGGGGGAGGAAGTAAAACGTATAACTTCTACCAAAAGAATCCGGGAGTGGTCAACGATGTGTCCTTAGGATCTGCTTTGGTAAAACCTACGGATTTCGATGTGGAAAGTTTAGAAGAACATAGTCCTGCCGTTTATATTGCTACTCCTGTTTTAAAAAAGTTAGAAGGAACTAAAATCCCTTTCTTAGAATCTTTATCCTTTCTATTTCCGATCTGGAATCCGAACCAAGAAGTGACTTATTTCATTTACGGTGGAGCCTTCTCCGCCAAAAAAGAATCTCCTAAAGGGCTCGAAGACAATTCTTTATTCGGCACAAGCACGAATCAAAGTATTTTAAATGGATCCAAGGCGACTTCTTTAGAGCCGGATGATCATGTATTTTTCCGTCCTACCCAAAGTGAAAAGGTAATGGCAGAGATGGGTGAGATCCATCTGGTTCGTTCGGGCAAATTAATCGGTATATGGAAAACTTTTATCAATTGAGATAGAACAAATCCGTAACGCGTAGAAGAACTTCTCAATTGATGAAAGAACAAACTCTTTCGAATCGAACCATGGCAGGTTATGCCTCCGCAGAAGTGGGGATCACTGCTGTGGAAACTATGGCCCAGATCTATCTTCTGGATTTTTATGTTTCCACTGTAGGTTTAAAACCTTCTCTGTTTGGTTTGGCTATGCTCGTCGCTATTTTATGGGATGCGATCAGCGATCCTATTATGGGATATATCTCGGATCGGACCAGTTTTACAAACGGAAGACGACGTCCTTATATTGTAGTTGGAGGATTTTTACTCGGCTTAGGTGTGTACTTTCTTTTTACACCTCCTGAGTTAGAAACCCAAACTTCCAAGTTTTTGTATTTGGTACTAACTTATTTTTTCACGAATACATTTATGACTATGATCGCAGTTCCTCATATTAGTTTGGGAGGAGAGATCGGTTTTACATCAGGAGAAAGGAATCGAATTTTCGGTTGGAGATTGTTTTTTGCAAATTTAGGACTTTTGTTAGGATTATTACTTCCTGCAATTTGGGTTTCCTTGGGAAAGGATGGATTTACATCCAGGAGTTATTCTTCTGCGAGTATCTGGATTTTATTATGTTTTGTATCGTATTCTACTTATCGTTTTACCAAAGGAAGAGATTTTCCTTATCACAAATCTTCAGGAAAGCCGAGTTCTGTCGGGGAGAATATTCTATCTTTTTTTAAATCAGCATCTTTTATATTAAAAAATCGTTATTTTCTGCCTCTACTTTTGGCATTTATAGTGGCAACTGCTGCAAGAACTTTGAATTCTTCCCTCGGACTTTTATATTATAAGGAAAGATTACTTTTAGAAGACTCTCAAGTGGTAGTACGTATCCTTCTCCCTTTCGTATTTTTTCTTACGATCTCAATTCCACTTTGGATTTACTTAGCAAAAAGATTCGGTAAAAAGCAGCCTGCATTCTGGGGAAGTTTTTTACTCGGCGTACTGACAATCATTTTGTATCCGATCTTGCCTCAAAGATCTTATGAGGCTCCTTTGATTGCCGCATTTTTCGGCGGAATATTTGCAGGATCCATTCTTCTTTTCGATTCCTTGGTGGCTGATGTAGTGGACTATGATGAACTTCTGACAGGAGAAAAAAGAGAAGGTGCTTATTTCGGTTTTTGGAAGATGGCAACCAAGATTATCAGAGCAATTGGCTTTGCATTTTTAGGATTTTTATTGGAAACAATAGGATACCAAGCCGGGGCACAAACACAAGACCCCGAATTAGGTTGGAGACTTACACTTTTATTCGGGCCGGTAGTAGGGAGTTTATTTGTTCTTGCCTCTCTGGTCTTTACACAAATGGGCCTGACTGCAGAGGTGCACACAAAAATCCAGTGGCTTCTATCAAGAAAAAAGAATATTCAAAAAAGAAGAAGTTCCGGCACTCCGGCCGGATAAGTTTCAATATCTGTATTTCTTCTTAATTTCTTTTAAAGCGTCCTGGATATGTTTTTGTCTAACCTGAGGCCTTAGGTTCTTGCGGATCGGAAGATAACTTTCGGTAGTCGCAAGGCTTTTATGACCTAAAAACTCTCTAATATCTTCTAAACTTTTCCCTTCTGCCAATTGGTGGATTGCACGACTATGTCTGAGAGTGAACAGGGTCACTTGGGTTTTGATTCCTGATTCCTTTGCCAGATCGCCGACTAAACGTTCTACATTCCTGGAAGTCAAATGAGTGCCTTGGTACTTGCCTGGGAACAAATAAGAGCTTTTTTCTGTTCCGACTTCCTTTTCGAACTTCTTCAAAATCTTTTGTAATTCTCCATCCATCAAAACGGTTCTGTTTTGTGTGGGAATAGGGGAGTCCACTTTGATCGTCTTTTTCGAAAGATCGAATTGTCCCCATTTCAGACGAATGATTTCACCTACTCTTAAACCTGCATAATAGGCCAACGCACAAAGAAGATGGGATCTAGGAGACTCGGATGCGGTCTCTAAAAGAAGTGTAATCTCTTTTTGGTTTAAAACCTTTGGGGTCTTGTATTCCCTTGCAGGTCGTCTGAAGTCTTCGAATACATTCATATCCAGAACTTCTTCAAAAAACATTTTTAAAGAACTGATATTGATCTGGATTGTGGAAGAGGAAACCTTCTTCTTCCTTAAATATTCTATGTACTTTTCGATATCCTTTGTAACTACTTTTTCCGCGGGTTTGTCCGCGAACAAAAGAAAGTCCAAATTGTATCTTAGGTAAGTGTATTCGGTCGCCTTTTTATAATTTCTTTGCCGAATTACCTTTACTAGTTTCTCGAAGGAAGACTTATTCTTCTTCGGGACCTCCGTATCTATCATCTCGGACCTCTAGTACTAACTGTATCATTTTTATATTTTGTTTATCCGGATGTTCTAAAGGATCTATTTATCAAATGGATCCGCGATGTAGGAGTTCCAACACACGCGATCACTAGTAAATTCCCCGGTTTGTTGGAATTCCAACATCGGGCATTCGCCTTTTAGAATGATTTTTTTCTTATCCGGTTATAACGAAGATTCTAATTCCATTAGAAAGTCGTAAAGATATTTATGATTTTAATAATATCTTATAAATTCGGGCGTTCAAGGAAAAGGCAGAACGCCCTTTTTATACTAGGTCCAGCCGGATCTGCGTAGGATTTCCTCGCAAGCTTCTTCTACGCTGCGGTCATCTAGGGCAATCTGGATATCCGAATGAGCCCTGTACTGAGGTAGTCTGGATTCCAAAATTGTTTTATAAGATAGAACAGAACTTAAGGGGGGACGGGTAGGATCGTTCTGGATTTTCTCGACTAAGTATTCGGATTTTCTGGATAGAGAGATCACAAATGAGGTTTCTTTCAGGATCTTGGTCTTTCTTTCGCTTACGATCTCTTTACCGGAATCGTCTTGGTCGAATAATATGCCGCCTCCACAATCCAAGATCAGATTTTTAGAACCTGAAACTTGTTTTAGGATCTGGAATTCTAGGTCGCGGAAGGGTTTCCAATTTCCGGAATGTGATTTTACGAAGTCTGGAATGGACACTCCACCTGTCAGGTAGACAGCTATCATGTCTGTGGAAATTACCGGTTTGCCTGTGAGTTTGGAAAGTTTACGGGAGATTTTGGATTTTCCGACGCCTCTAGGACCAATCAGGGCGATGTTTTTCAAACCGAGATCAACTCTTCGATATGTTTAGCCATCTCCGGTAAAAGAGTGTAATACATTTGCAGATCTCCCTCTGTCACACCTATGTTTTGCAAGGCTTTAGAGGAGAGTGGAATTTTTAAACCGCCTATGTCAATTCCCATTCCACCTAAGACCACGATACAATTCGCGATATGTATTATGGAAACTAATTCAGGGAACTGCGTGGCCTTTTCAGGTTCGGTATAATATCTGGCTACCTCGATCAATTCCTGAGGAAAATTCCATTTTTCCAAAAGTTTTGCGCCTGTCTCTTGGTGAGTGTATCCGAAAAACTTAGCTTCCAGGTCAGTATACGGTCCTTGGTAGGTTTGTAATTCGGTCCTGAATTGCATGAGCACTGTAGGGAAAAAATCAGCGAGTATTACTTTGCCTATATTATGAAGAAGTCCTGCAGTAAATACTACGTCCTTATCCACTTTTAGTTTTTTCTGAACTGCGATCCTTTTAGCGAGCTCCGCTACGATTAAGGAATGCATCCAGTTTGCTTCTCCATCTACCTGATAACCTTTCAATTCCTTTTTCAGAATACCTTTGGTTTCGTTTAGAAGAATAATTTCTTTTACTGTTTTAATCCCGAGAGTCATCAAAGACTCTTGTACGGTTTTTACAGGTTTAGCGGGACGAAAGTAGGCAGAGTTGGAAAGTTTGATCACTGCAGCAGTAAGTCCGGGATCTTTGGAAATTTCCTTAGCTAGGTCTGCGATTACAACATCCGGTTTTCCCACCATCTCCATTACTTTACTTACTACGGAAGAGATTTTAGGGAGCTGGGCCTCGTTTTCAAAAAGTTGATCTATCTTTTCTTTCATTACGCTACCTGACCTTATAAAGGTACTTTTCGAATCCGCCCTTCTTTAAAAGGATCCTGCCATCATCCAAATAGAGACTAATCGTTCTGCCTTCATGGCCTCCGACATCTTCTACGAGTAACGTTATTTTTTCTTTATCTAAAAATTCTTTTGCGACGTTTACGTTCAGGTCACCAATGTTCTGCAGAAAACTTGAGTTCATTCCCTTGAACATGGAAGCTCCACCGAATAGGCGAGCGTAATATTCTCCCTTGCCGCAGCCTAGCTCAGTCATTCTTTTTACTAATTCCGGAAGAGCGGTATCCGCGTACTTGTGCGGGTTTTTAGCGGAATCCTTTCCGGAAGGATCTTTGGCCAGCATGATATGGGCCATAGCTCCTACTTTTTTTTCAGGAGAATAAAAAACGACTCCGATACAGGAACCTAATGTGGTACGGATCACCGAAGGGGACTGGCCGCCTTGGATATCTGCGATCCCGACGTTTATAGTTTTTACGTCCTTATTGAGCATACTTTCTGTCAGTAATAACCGGGTAGTATTTTAGGATCATCCTAGTTCCTTCAAATCATTTTTCCTAGAAATTTGACCGGGCCTGGATCGAATTATGTGACGATTTAACTTTCTAAAAATCTCGTGGGAATCCCCATTCTTTTTGGAAAAATAGAGTTTCATATCATCCAGCGTAAAGGAAACTGTATGTACAGAAAGGAAATCGACCCTCTTGCAAACAATCGCCTCCTCAGAACCGATCCGTACCTTGGAATTAAACGGTTCCCAGATCACTATTTTGGGAACGGCTCATATTAGCCAAAAAAGTATAGATGAAGTTGAAAGAATCATCCAAGAAGAAAAACCGGACACGGTTTGTGTAGAACTTTGCGCCTCCAGAATGAGATCCGTTCAGGATCCGGACCACTGGAAAAAATTGGATATTTTCAAAGTTTTCAAGGAAAGAAAGATGTGGCTTCTTCTTTCCAGCCTGATCCTTTCTTCTTTCCAAAAAAAATTAGGCTACGGAAACATTCGTCCCGGTGACGAAATGAGAAAGGCAATTGAAGAAGGAAATAAGATCCATGCTAAGATAGTACCAGTAGACAGGGAGATTTCCATCACTCTCAAAAGAGCATGGTGGAATGTAGGATTTTGGAGTAGAATGTTATTATTCTCCACCTTAGTAAGCTCTCTTATCGTTAAAGAAGAGATCTCTCCAGAAAAAATAGAAGAGATGAAGTCAGACGATGTGCTCAAGGATTTATTCTCTCAACTTCCCTCCAGATACCAGTCCGTTAAAAATGTGATCATAGACGAAAGAGACGCATATCTAGCGCAAAGGATCAGACAACAAGCGGCAGTAGGTAAGAAAATTTTTGCAGTAGTTGGTGCAGGACATTTAGAAGGAATTGTAAAACATATCGTAGAAGATAAGGATATCGACCATTTGGATATCCAACCGACCAAGGGTTTCTGGGATAGAGTTCGTCCTTTATTATTCCCTGCGATTATCATTTCCGCATTCACAGCACTTTATTGGTTCGGAGGAAAAGAAGAAGGCCAGGAATTTTTAATAAGATGGATCCTAGTCAAGGGAACACTTGCTGCAATCGGAGCGATCATCGCGCTTGCACATCCAGTCTCTATTCTTCTTGCATTTATCGCAGCTCCAATTGGGAATTTTAATCCTATCATCAAACCGGGCTGGGTAGCGGCATTATCCGAATCCTGGTTTAGAAAACCATTGGTAGAAGATTTCGAAAGATTGGGAGAAGATACCGAAACTTTCAGCGGGTATTGGAAGAATAAGGTAACTCGTATCTTCTTAGTATTTATGCTTCCTCAGATCGGAAGTAGTATAGGAACCTTCATAGTGTCTAAACAGATTTTTGATAAAATGCTAAAATTTGTGGGCGCTTTTTTCTAAAATTTGCATACGATTTGTAGCCCATGCGAAAGGAAATCAGGAATCGATCTTTAATCCTATCTAGTTTTCTTTTGATGATCTTCTTCTCTTTTCCTGTTTGGGGAGAAGGTCCGGTCTACGAAAAAAAAGACCGCTTCTTCTTGGAAGAGAAGATGGATGGCGTTTCCCTTCTTCCTTATCTTTCCGTCTACCAAGATGAGACCGGCAAAAAGTCCTTTAAAGAAGTATTAAAAATATTCGACCAAGGTGGGTCGGAAAAGATTTTCCAAAACAGTTTAGGATATTCTAAATCTGCGATTTGGGTGCGTCTTAAAACGGAGAATCAAACTAGTAAAGTTATAGATTGGATCTTAGAGATAGATTATGCTCTTTTGGACTATGTAGATCTTTATGTCGGAAGGGTTTCCGATTCTGCAATCAATCACTCTGGAGATTTAAGAGAATTCGGCACTCGCCCGATCGAACATAGAAACTTTGCATACCCTTTTTCGGATGAGCCGGGTTCTAAAAGAGAAGTTTACTTTAGGATTGCAAGCTCCAGTTCTATTTTATTACCTTTTTTGACATTCTCCAAAAACGAATTTATAGAACATTCTTCCACCGAACAACTCGCGCTTGGATTGTATTACGGCTCCATGCTTATTATGGTGGTGTATAATCTTTTTCTTTTATTTTCTACCAAAGACAAAAGTTACCTATATTATGTTATTTATATATTAACTTATATACTCTTCCAGTTTACTTTGAATGGGCTTTCTTTCCAATATTTATGGAGAAGTTCCGTTTTATGGGCAAATTATAGTCTGCCGTTCTCTATTTTTTCAGTGATCTTGACTGCAGGAGCATTCAGCAGGTCCTTTTTGAATGCTCCTGAATACACTCCTAAAACTTCTAAATTGTACTATCTTCTCTTCTTATTGAGTTTTGGAGGGATGGTTTCCACATTATTCATTTGGGAATATAGAACTGCAATCATGAGTAGTTTAGTCCTTATGTTCTTTACATTAGGATTTTTAATCTCTAACGGTATACAATGTTTGATAGCAGGGAGAAGAGAGGCAAAATACTTTCTGTTTGCTTGGTCTTCTTTTTTGTTCTTTAGCTTTTTATTCGGTTTAAAATCTTTCGGGATACTGCCGAATAACTTTTTCACCCTATGGGGAATACAAGTGGGTTCCGTGATGGAAGTTAGCCTTCTATCCTTGGGGTTGGCAGATCGGATCAAACGTTTGTCGGATCAATTGAAACAAAGAGTAGAAGAATTAGGAAAGATCCGAAATTATGCAGAAGAATCGGAAGCAAAATACAGAAGTTTGTTCGAAGTAGAAGAGGACTTTTTATTCTCTTTGGACCAAAATTGGAATATCCTCGCCGCAAACAGATCCGTTTCCAAACATATAGGATTTAAACCCCAAGAAGTGATCGGTAAAAACTTCATGGAGCTGATTTATAAGGCTGGAGAATTGCAGGACGCTTATAAGAAATTATACGTATTAGAAAAACTGGAAGAACTCGCTTCCGAAGGAAAGCCGGTTCGATTCCTAGGAGAATTTCTCCAAAAATATTTGAGAGAACCTAAGGAATTGCAGGTGCAGTTCCAAATTTTGGAATATGAGGGCCAAAGGGAAATTTTAGGAAGAGCCTACGAGCCGGACCAGGACTTGATGTCTAGATATGTGGATGATGAGAAGACTGTCTATTCTGCAAATAATTATCTACAAAATGCAGAACTTCTAAGCCAAAGAATGACTGCAAACTTATACAGATTCGTAGATCCGGGCACGATCACTGCAATGAGAAACTGCCTCAGAGAAATGATCATCAACGCAATCGAACATGGAAATTTGAATATCAGCTTCGAGGAAAAAACCAGAGCAATGTCGGAAGGGAATTATTTCAGGTTCGTACAGGAAAGACAGAAAGATCCTTATTATAAATCCAAAAAAGTAAAAGTGGAATATTCACTTTCCAGAGATAGAATAGGGGTCAGGATCACGGATGAAGGAAAAGGATTTAATCATGCTAGACTACAAAAGAGCAGCATGGAAAAACTGAATTCTGAAGGGATCACTCATGGACGAGGACTTACTCTTACCTTGGCCACATTCGATCTGGTGAAATTTAATAGCACCGGAAACCAAGTCACATTAGTTAAATATTTTTAATATAGGCGGGAAAATGAAAATTCGGGTCTTCCTATTAGCATCTATACTTATATTAGGTTCTTGTGTTTCTTCCGGTGAAGTCAGAAAGAAAGCGAAGGATCCGAATGCCGGGGTTGCAAGTATTGCCTCCGAACTCAGATACCAATTTTTAGCCTCTTTGAAAGCGCAAGGAGGCAAACTTCCTGCAAGACTTGCTATCTTGAATATAATCAACGAGGACGGGAGCAATTCTCAACTAGGAAGGCTTGTCACAGATAGACTTGGAAAAGAATTATTCGATCCTAAAACATTCCAATTATTGGAGAGAGATAGATTGAATCGGGTCATAGGAGAGCAGGATTTCCAAGCAAGTGGGCTCGTACTTAACGATCAGATCGTATCTATAGGAAAACTTGCCGGGGCCGAGTATCTAGCTTTAGGACAACTTGTATTCCAAGACCAGGAATTTTTATTAAATATCAGGATCGTTTCCTTGGGTGGAGTGATCTGTGCTACTGCAGATATAGTCTTCGATTCGGATAACGAGACTTATTCTAAATATAAGGAATCCGTTAAATAGATACGGAATCCGCTTTCAAATATAGCGGGGAAATACTATAGCTAGCGGTCCTTTCTTTTTAAGTAATTACTTGAAGAATACTTCCTGGTTCTTAATCTGTCTGTAAGTTTATGAAGGCGATGTTTCGTTTCCTGATATTAGGCATTTTTCTTTTTTCCGTAACGAATTTGTATTCGGAGGTGCCTAAACATTCTGAGATGGATAAGACACTTCTTGCCATTTGGAATAAAACTTTTCCTGTACCTTATACAAAGATCCTAAAACGAGATCTTGCTGAAAAAGGTGTTTTGTATTATAGAAAAAATTCCAAAAAATCGGTATATATCTATTCTTATTCTGTCTTCCTTCCTCTGTATGAAGAGCAGAATGAGAAACCGGTAAAAAAAGAAGATAGTGGAAGAGAAGTAAAATTAAAATTGATCTATGATCCTTCTTCGAAAGACGAAAAATATACGATCGAATTGGGCGAATTTGATGAAATGTACGATGCGAAAGGAATTATAAGATGGATTCGATGACAGCAGGATCTGAAAAATTAGTCAGAGAAAAAATGTTGGCCGAAGGACTCTCTGAAGAGTTCATTTCCGATTTTATTTCCAAGATCCAAGAAGTCCGAAATGGAGAAACCGGGATCGTAAAATGGGAAGAAGTAGGGGACCTGGACCCGAATAAGGATGAGATTTCCTTAGAAAAAATCGAATCGGAATATTCAGGAGATCCCAAATTTTTAAAAGAATTAGTAGTGATCAAACTGAATGGAGGCCTCGGTACCAGCATGGGGCTTTCCGGACCAAAATCCTTGATAGAGATCAAGGATGGAATGAGCTTCTTAGAAGTTGTCTGCAGACAAATAGAATTCATCCGACAAAAATATAATCTCGAAGTTCCTTTGATCTTGATGGACAGTTTTAGCACTCAGAAAGAAAGCCAAGACGAACTTACAAAAATTAAATTCTCCCAAAATTATCCTACAAGTTTCTTACAACATAAGGTTCCTAGACTCGTTGTTCCGGAACTAAAACCTTTGGAAATTTCCAAAGATAATTCCGAAGAGTGGTGTCCTCCCGGTCATGGGGATATCTGGTTCACACTTTTAGAAACAGGGCTATTGGATCGACTTCTTGAAAACGGATACAAAGTTGCATTCGTTTCTAACGGAGACAATTTAGGTGCAACTGTTCATCCTGGAATATTAGAATATATTCTGAAAGAAAACTTGGACTTCTGCATGGAGATGACTCCCAAGACACTCGCTGATAAAAAAGGCGGAGCGATTTTCAGAAGGGTAGTCGGTGGAGAAAAAAAGAATTTACAATTATTGGAAACTGCCCAGGTGCCTTCCGATCACATGCATGAGTTCGAGGGCTTGGGTAAATTTAGAACATTCTCCACTAATAATCTTTGGATACGATTGGATGTATTAAAAGAAAAATTACTCGCAGGGAATTTCAAACTATCATTGATCGTGAATCCTAAAAAGGTAGAAGGGAAGGAGGTCCTACAGTTAGAGACCGCGATGGGATCCGCCATCCAAAACTTCTCCAACACAAAGGGTCTCATTATACCAAGAGATCGTTTTGCTCCCGTAAAAAAATGTGAGGATTATCTAGTCAGACGTTCAGACGCATATTCTTTAAATCCAGATTTCTCGGTGACTATGTCGGAAGAAAGAAAGATGTTGGGTCTCGGAGAATTAGTCATCTCCTTAGATGAAACATACTATAAGAAGGTAAAAGATTTTACGGATCGTATACAAGCTATTCCTTCTTTAGTGCGCTGCACCTCCTTGAAAGTCGAAGGAGATATTTTGTTTGATAAGAAAGTAATTATAGAAGGAGATGTTATATTAATAAACCCCGGACCAGGACAAAGAAAATTGTCCGAATTAGGTGTGGACCGAATCTCGAACGATAGTTTACGTTTCCGCTTTACATAAAACAACAGTCGTTTAAAATCCAGTCCACGGGCTTCCGAGTAAGTAAGCCCACCCTATGCCGATTAATGTCGCAAACGAAATGACCGATGCTTATAACTTAAAACTAAGATCCTTCGATATGGGGGATCTAGAACAGTTTAAGACAGTATTCATCAATGAAAATCGAGGAAAGCCAATCTTCCTCCTTAGATTTCAAAATATTTCCACAGTTTCCCTAGTAGAATTCATACAATTGATCCCTCAGAGGATCGCGGATATAGAACCTTCTCATCGAGAGTTATTTCGTTATTATGCTTATGGAGATAAAAAGAACCTACTAATCGGTGTCGCTCCTTTGGACAATTCCGGGCCGGTCAGTCTTGCCAATTTTGACGCTGCCATGGGAAGATTTCATGACCATGCGGTCCGAACCGGAACTCTCAATTTTGATTTCGGAATAGGGCGGACTCAGTGTAATTTTATTTCCTATGTAGAAGAAATCTTCAGAGAGTTGGAAACTTCTTCTTTAAAAAACCTGAAAGATAATCTGGTTCGTTGGAGCTGGACGTATTTAAATCGTGTAAACGATTATTTTGCGAGTGAGCGTGCGGACGCGGTCATCCAACCGATCATTCATTATAATCATAGAGATCATACATTCTCCATGAAAGGTGGAGAAGTTTTTGTCGGAGGGGAAGCGTATGCAGGTTATGCGGATCTCATCCGAGATATTCCTCATGACCAGGATCTAAATAGGATAGAACTTCTGATCTTAGAGAAGTTGATCATGTCCTGCAACGGTTCTCCTGGACTTCTGAAATTTAATATTTCTCCTCAAACTCTAATCGATACATTCGATACGGATGAGAAGGTCACTCGTTTTCATGAACTACTTCTGAAACAAAATCTGAATCCTCAAAATGTTCGTATGGAGTTGATCGAAAAACCCTACGAGGAAGGAGAGGCAACTCTCAAATCCGTATGTAGAAGGTTCTGGAATTTCGGGATCAGCTTTGCAGCGGATGACTTCGGAGTAAAAAGCCAAAGTCACCAGGTGGTCTTAGATCTAGGAGAGATGATCAAAGAATTTAAATTGGATCCGATCAGTTTTAAATTTAAAGCAGATCAGGATTTGACCAAGTTCTTGGACAACCTTGCATTCATAGATTATTGCAGAAGACTTTCCGACAACAGAGAAGCGATCATCACGGCGGAAGCATTAGAAGATATTGATTCCTTAAACTTCCTAATCACCCACCAAGTATATTATTTCCAAGCCAATCTATTCTGTAAAAAAATCTGGATCCAAGACTACCAGGAACGTTTTAAAGAAATGCAAAAACTTCCGGAAACCGCGGTTACTAAGGTCCTAAGTTCTCCTGAGCTTACACAAAGACTCAAAGAAGTCGGCAATATTTTCGTTCTAGCGAAAGAAGTAGATCTGTTTTAATTTGTAGGAATTCCAACGGGGAGTGGGGTTACCCCACCCTTGTTCTGGGTGGGGGCCGGTGTGGTGGTACCCGATGCGAGCTTTCGATAAAACGAAGCACGTTGATTTGATTTATAACCTCGCTTGACCTCGATTCTCTCGGTCACCGACTCAAGCAAAACTTGGTCGTCTTCTCGCTCCTATTGTCGCTGCGAAGGGGGGCCGGTGCGGTGGTACCCGATGCAAGCTTTCGATAAAAACCCCCATATCACAAATCCGTAAAAGATCAAGTAGATGTTTCACGGACTTCTTATGTAGGAATTCCAACAACCTCCGTAGAAATTGTTGTCGTGACTATTCCTTCAAGAAATTCAGAGTCGCTTTCTGGTTAATGATCCCATTATCTTTTAGTGTCACTTGCAGAGCATCTCCCGCATTTTCGATCTCGATCCGGAATTTACCTTCTTTGTCGATGATAGGGCTATTCTCCACATATCTTCCTTCGAAAATTTTCTGCTTATTGAACTTCACAACGTAGTTCACATTGTCTTGGCTTTCGATTTCCAGAAGAACTTGGTTTACACCTTTAGAGCCATCCCAAGACATAGCAGTCCAAGGTCCTTTAAATTTTTCTAAACTAGAGTCTCCACCAAAAGAACGCATCACCTTAGCGGGTTTTGCTTGGGAAAGAACGGCTGATACAGGAGTAGCCTTATCACTTTCTCCACCTAAATCCGTTTTAGAAGTCACCGAGTAGAGATACAAAATTTCTTTCTCAGGAACATCTGCGACAAAGTTTGTAGTCTTTTCATTGGTGCCGGAAACGAAGTCCCAAGAAGAAGCTCCTCTTTTTTTACGATACACATAGTATTCGTTGGCCCCTTTAACGGAGTCCCATTTCAGAGAAATTTTTCCTGTTTTTGCATCGAGTGCGCCTTTCAGATTGTTCGGAGTAGGAAGTTTTGCAGCTCTATGTTTGTTCGGATCTATATATCCGTAAGCATAATCGGAGAATGGTCCGGATTGACCGTCCTTATTCACTGCTGCCACTGCGTAGAATGCATACTGGCCATTGAGTTTTTCATCAATGAATGCCTCTTTTGCTTCTTCTCCTATCTTGGACCAAGCGCCTCCTCCGAATAATCCGCTTACATCATAACGATATACCAGATATTTAGAAGCTCCCGAGACCTTCTGCCATTGTACTTCTATTTTACTATTATATAATCCTTTTGTTGCTGTAAGCCCGAAAGGTTTAGAAGGTTTAGCTTCTGCCTTCATAGTAAATCCGGAAGCTGCATCGGAAGCATCTCCTGTTTTACCATTACTGATCGCAGCGATTACATAAAATTCAGTGACCCCGTTCTTGGCGGCCGCATTATCAGTGTAATTCGTATTCTTAACTCTTCCAACAGAGAGATATTTTTTCTGGATGGAATTCCACTTATATACATAATAATCGGAAACATCACTGATCGATTCCCAAACCAGGTCGATTTTGTTCGGATATTGCCCTTGGCTTGCTTTAACTCCCACAACTTTAGGGGGAGCTTTTGCCTCTTCCGTTTTTGCGTAACCGATCGCTTCTCCATCGGATAAATCGGAAGAGTCAGTGTCTGTTAAGGTTGCAACTTTATAAGAATAAGCCATATCCTTTTGGATCCCGTCATCCGTAAATCCATTTGTCTGAGAAAGTCCGACCTTAGAAAAAGAAGAATCTCCAGGACCCTTTCTATGAATCTCGTATCCGATCGCAAGCGGAACCGATGCCCAGGTCAGCACTACTTTATCCGAAAAAGAACCTTGGGTGGCTGCGATCTCTTTCGGAGCGGTCGGTTTTACTTTTTCAGGAGGTACTGGTTTTACATCTGTTGCAGGTGTGGTAGTCGTTGTGTTCGTGGCAGTTGCCGGCGTCACATCGTCCACAAGTACGAAGGCAGATTGGCAAACTTTAGTGAACCATCTATAATCGATATAACCGTAGCCGTTATCTCCCCATTGTGTGGACCAAGAGTTGATAAATTTGAATGCACCCTTGGAATCATCGTAGCCTACGATTGCAATTGCATGTCCTCCGTAAGTTTTACCAACTCCCTCTTTATAAATTTCTTTTCCCTTTAAATTCATAAAATTTTCATAAACTATTATACCGGCTACTACGGGCCTTCCCAAAGAGAGCTGGTTTTTAAGTTCGGTCGGATCGGTTTGCCTGATTCTCAAAAATTCTTTTGCTTTATAAGAAGAAGCCACATTAAAAGCATCTTGAGGAGGGCGAGCCAGATAATCTCTCTCGTTATATGGCATAGAAGACCACGGAGCTGCTCCTTTTTCTACAACTATACGCATTGCATCCGAAATCAAAGATCCGTTGTCTCTGCCTCCGTTGATCTGGTTATAGATGAACGCAGGTGAAAAAATATTGGAATAGTTTGGACTTCCGGAAGAGTCGCTTAATTTCCAACCTCTATCCTTTCTTTCCATATATTCTTGAAAAGACTTGGTGGCATAGGCAGTGGACCAAGCCACGCAGGAACTCTGCTGACCCTGATCTCCTACAGGAGGCATGTATTGGGACAGATCCACAGAAGAAGAAAGTCCTCTATGAGATATTCGATTCGGATTTGCTTCTTTGAATGAAGCTAAAAGTTCCGCAGGTTCTTGTTTCATTCCCAGGCCTGGAGGTGTCTGAGAGAATAGGCCGGTTGCGGAAAGTAAAAGTAATAAAGCGGATAATAAACGCAAATTTGGTTTCATCTATTTGTCCTTTAGTTCTTAATTAAAGATAATATATTTTCTTCTAGTTGTTTATTGTATTCTCTGAATGCGTAAGGATGGGGTTCGTAAAGTCCGATCACTTCGGACTCGACCCCCTTACTATCCTTTACTTTTTTCTTAATTAAAAAAAGTATATATTCTCCTTCTTGAGGAGCCGCCTTTAACCATTTTCCGAATAGTTCCGGAAAGATCAAAAAGGCGATATCGAATTTCTGTCGGAGTTCCTTGCCGCCTTTTAAGGATCTTAAAATTTCCACATTAGCAGTCACAGAAATGGAATTAGAGGAGATCTTACTTTCTTTCACATTGGAAAGTTTTGCCAGTGCGATAAAGTCGGAAGAATTCACCTGCGATTCCAGACTAGGAGGCGGTGTTAATGCGGAAATCGGAGAGATGAATAATAGAATCAGTACGAATAGCACCGATACGAAACGTTTTTGCATTTGGAATGACTCCGGAAACAATTTGTTAACGCGGCTTTCCACTCTACTGCCGATCGGGAACCTTTTTCAAGGATTTTCCTTTGGAAAATAATTTATAGGAAATGGTATTTTAAACGAGTTCGGGAACTTATTTTGCTCGGACAAGCAAGGAAGGGAGATCTATTGATTCTGGTTTTTCAGGAATTTTAGGAAAAATCCCTCTAATCTTAGGAGAATCGTCCACCCATATAAGTGCAGTCTTATATTTCATATCTCCGCTATCTGGCTGGATATATGCCTGTATCCCGAATGCTCTTGCGAGTTCCAATGCAGCACTTGAGTTGGCAGGTTTGAGTAAGACTATCTTCTCGCTTAGTTTACCGAATCTATTCTTTAGATCTTGGTGGGTGTCCTTTTCAGGAGTTAAACTAATAAAAACAAATTGAGAATCACTAGGCGCGGATTTATGAAACCAGTTTAGGAATTTTTCCACTTCATCTAGATCGTTTTTGGATGAGTCCAAAAATCCGAAATATAAAAAACTTTGTTTTCCGGAGAAGACAGACTGAATGGAGATGCTCTCTTGTTTTTCTGCTAGAACTAAGGTCTCATCTGGGAGATCCTTCTCTGCTTGGATCATTCCCGGATTGGGATGAGAAAAGAAGAAGACGATAATCAGACTGGCAATTACGCCTGTCGAAAAGAATTTCCAAGCCCCGGATTCCATCTCTAATTACAATGGACGAAAGCTCGCCAGAAACTGCAGCTTTATTTCTTAAGAAATACCTTTGAATATTTAAGGAATCTTATTCAGAAAAATATTTCCAGTGTGTAAAATATGGAAATATTTAGGCGGTTTAAAACGTCGGAATTAGTTATCGTCCAATTCAAAATGGACTGGGACCCTATGATTCATACGAGTAGGTCTTCCTTTGGCATAACCCGGACTCCATCGAGCTAATCGGATCACTTTCACTGCTGCTTCTTCGAAACCATATCCACGAATAGAAGATTTGATCACTTTCGCATTAATCAGATTTCCCTTCTCATCTACTTGTACCTCCAAGTAGATCATCGCATCGGAGATACCTTGTGCCCGCGCATTCTCCGGAAAATAATCTCTCAAAGAAAAATCGATGATAGGAGTAGGGGCCTTGTCTCCGTAAAAAGCGAATAGGAATCCGTCTTTGTCGGTACCTTCTCCGCTGATCTCGTTCTCTTTGATCTCGTTTGGATCTGGATCTTTACCTTCTTCGTTGGAACCTTCTACCCATTCGTTTGGATCTTTATGAGTGGGAGAAGTTTCTCCTCCAAGCAGTTCAGGAGGAATGTCTTGGATATCTACTTCTACGTTCATCTCCAATTGTTCGGAATCTACAAATTCCTTTTCTTTGTGAGTGATATAGTAGTAAGTTAAGAATAGAAATAGGTGAAAAGCGAGAGATCCGTAAACACAAATCTCCCAAAGAGAAAGTTCTCCCAGTTTTTGGATTACGTCAGTCTTTACTTTTTCCAGAGTAGGATTCATTTCTCCGGATCACCTTTTAACGGATAATGCGATTTGGTGCACGCCTGCTTTTTTGATCTTTCCCATAGTCTCTGCTATTTTTCCATACGGAAGGGAAGAATCAGCGGATAACGTGATCCTCATATTAGGACGGATTTTGGTCTCTCTTTGTAATTGGGCTTCGAGTCTCGGAAAATCCGTCTCGTTCCCTTCTAAGAAAATTTTTCCGTCTTTAGATAATGCCACCTGAACGGTTTTGGCTAGATTCGCATCTACTGCATCCGCTTTAGGAAGATTGATATTGATAGATTCTTTTTTTAAGAAGTTCGCGGTAACCATAAAGATTACCAAAAGAACCAAAATAACGTCCACCATCGGAGTTATATTAATACTGCCGATTTCTTCTCCGTCGCCGGAAGAACTTTGACCTGCCATATATTCTCCTTTCTAGAAATCCTCGGTTTAACCTTTCCGAGACAGGCTTGCTAAAAATTCTTTGGAAAGAATTTCCAGATTGGATTGGATGATTTTCAATTTTCTGCTGAAGTAGTTATTCGCCATTACCACAGGAATTGCGACAGCAAGACCCACTGCGGTTGCGAGTAGCGCTTGCGAAATGGTTCTCATGACCACTTCTCCCGCTGCGTTCCCCAAAGTTCCTAATTTATAGAATGCGCTGATTACTCCGAATACTGTTCCTAAGAGTCCGATAAATGGGGCGTTGTTCCCTAAAGTGTTTAGAATAGAAAGTCTGGTCTCGAAACCGACTCTTTCTCCAATCATCTTTCCTTCCATCAGCTCTCCCAAACTTTCTTTTCCACCTTTGGAATGTTCGGAGGAGAAGTCCGCAAATCTTGCGTAAACATTCTCTGGATAATTTTCTGAAAATTTAGGAGCTCCGGATAGATCTCCCTTTCTTGCAGTTTGGATGATTTCAGGTAATACGAAGGCGGAGTCTTTCGTATTTTTAACGAATATGATCGCTCTTTCTACTACAACGGCTACCGCAAGAACACTCGCGATCGCCATGATCACGAAGATCGCCGTTTCCATGTACCCGATAGCAATTTCAAAACTCATTTTATAGATCCTTCTTAATTTCTGTTTTTTTGTCTGATACGATCCCAGTCATTCTGTTTTTGTTCCGAAATTTCGGACTTAAAGTTCTGGTTCTGACGAATAAAGTTCTTTGCAATTTCTGACGCAGCCGATGGTTTCCACTCCGGAATTAGAAATTAGGAGTTCGGAACCTTCTCCGCTACAATCATTTTCAGATCCGACCCTGGACCAATATGCCTCGTTGCAATTAAAAATACATTCCTGGGTTTTGGAATTTAAGCCGGACATTTGCTCTTGGGCTAATAGCTGGCTGCAATAAGATTCATAATTTTTTGCGGAGCCTCCGGAGAATAATCCGGAAATTTCGCTTTCTCCAATTCCGCTCAGATCCTGAGAAGTTTTTAAACAATCTTCCGCTTCTTGCATGGAAGACTTACATGCTGCAGATGGATTTGCTGAATAGTTTAAGAGAGATTGTAATACTAAAGTACTTTCGTTAGACCCTTCCGGAGAATATTGGGAGCAGTATGAGAATAATACTAGAGCGGAGAATAATCCGAACCAATGTGTAGAAACTTTTCCCAGACTCCGGACGTACATTAGAACTTAACCTCGATACCTACGTTGAAGAACGGAATGATCACACCACCCGGCAAAGGAATTGTTCCGAATGTCGGGCTAGGACTTGGGTTCGTTTTGGAATAAGGTTTCGTATTATCGAAATCTTCTCCACCCACGTTCTCTCTTAGGTATACGTTTACTATCTCCAAGAAGGTATTCACATACCCCCATTCATAATTGAAAAATCTATCGAAACGGATGTCAAGTCGATGATAAGGCTTTAATCTACGACTATTGATATATTCTCCCAGGGCAGGGTTATTGGCGTATTGAGGCACCCAATAGGTTTGGCCATTTGCAGGGTTACTGAACCTTCCCCCGTCATCCCCTACAATTGGAGTAAACGGCCTGCTGGTCAAGTAGGACCATCGGGCACCGAACTGCCATTCTTGGCTCCATCTCCAACCGAAGACCATATTGATCACATGGGTCCTGTCGTAGTCGTATAATGTCTCTTTAGAATTCTTATAAAACTCCGCAGCGATTTGGGTCTCCTGGGCACTTAAAGGAGCCGTGCCCGGGTCAGGAGTGAATATATTATTATTTCTGAATGTTTGGGACCAGGTATAAGTAATCCAACCGAACCAGTTTCTGGTTCCTGGGCGGGAGTTTTTACGAAGTACTAATTCGTATCCTCTGGACCAACCGGTTCCGCTATTCGAATAATTCAGCTTCTTGTTTGTGATATAAGGTTGAGTGATTCTGCCGTACGGATCAGGATTTGTTCCGATTGGATCAGTGATATACGGATCATCTACGATCAAGTCGGAATACTCCTGTTTAAAGATCTCTCCTTTGATCTGATAATCTCCTGCCAGAAGTTGTTCGATACCGCCACCGTATTTGAATACTTTTTCGAAATCCAGATGAGGGTTTCCACTATCCTTATTAAATCTAGTGTCCAGAGGGAAGCGGAAGAAATTACCTCCACCTCCGAAGATAGTAGTTCCTTGTCCGAATTTATAGGAAGCCTGAGCTCTCGGGCCGAAGGCACTATTATTCACATACGGAATATAATCGTATCTCATTCCCGGTTCGATTTGTAAACCGCCGAGTTTAATCTTAGTAGTTAGATAACCGTTATAATAGGAACCCTTAGCAGTAATATTCGTGGGAATAGTGGTAAAGTCAGGGCTCTGAGTATCGTAAGGGTTTGGGCTTAAATTATTCGGATCCGATTGGATAATACTAGAACCGGTAGAATAATAATTTAATAACCTGTATTCGGTTCCAAACTCAGCGCTAAAATATTTGTTTGGATCCCAGAAAGCATCCTGACGTACACCGTTATACGCACCGCTAGCCCTGTTCTTTCCTTGGATGGAACCAAATGCAACGTTAAAATCTGTAAAAGGATCATAACTGATCACTGTGACACGATTAGAGAATGTATCAATTGGCTTCCAAGTATAACGAACTGCTTGTGTCCTGAATCCTTGTCCTGAGGAAATACTTGCACCTGCAAATGCAGCGGTTGCATCATTTGCAGGATCGTTCTGGTATTTAGCGGGAAGATTTGCTGCAAAGTCATCCTTAGAATAGAAGGAGTGGAAAGAAATCTGATGATGTTCGTTGAAATTATGAACAAACTTTACTTGAGAATCTACGAATCTAGGAAGTCTGAGTCCTTCCGGAAAATCAGCACCTAGGGCAGAAGTCAAACCTTGCACAAATCTGTCCAAGTATCCAACCCGAGCAGAAGCGATCAGATAACCTTTCCCGCCGAAAGTAGGGCTCATATAACTGATACTACTGGACCAAGCGGAGATAATCAGGTTTTTCTGGGACTTGTCCACTTTATCGACTGTGTCAATATGAATGACCCCGCCCAATGCGTTATTGAAGTTTGCGGGGAACACACCTGTATACACGTCAATGGATTTGATCAGGTTCGCATTTACCACCGCACTTAATCCGTCGAAGTGGAACGGATAAAGAATAGGAAGATCATCCACTAAATATAAGTTCGAGTTCGGATCGGAACCCCGGATCACGTAATTGTTTGCACCACCACCGAATGCTGCAGAAGGAACCACGCCCGGAATTGTTTCCAATGCACGTAAAGGTTCACCGAAAGTACCGGGCATCCTTTTAATCTCTTCGTATTTGATCGTAGTCCTGGAAAGAATCGGTTTATCTCTCTCCGCGGAAACTGTGATTGTACCTTTAGGTTCCTTTGTTTTAGGAGATGCTACAGAAGAGTCAGAACCTGAATCCGTATAAAGAGTAACTGTTTGGCCTGAGGCTTCGACGTTACCTTTAATATCCTGCATATCTTCTATTTTCAAGATACGAAACGTATAAATACCTGGAGAAGGTACTACGGCATCAAAATAACCTTCTGCATCCGTTTTATAGATTTTTTTGGTTTCGAAAAGTAAAACCTGGGTCTTAGCTTCTCCTTGGTTTTTTTGTCTGGAGAATAACCTGGCTTTAAAGGTTACTTCTGCAAACAAATCTAAGGGAGCGATTGCCGCGAGAAAAGCGATTTTGATCAGGACTTTTTTTAACTTCATGGCAATTTAGGATCCACAAATACATCTTTAAAATTCAAATACCAAGGGATTTCTCCCGCAGGTTTATCATAATAGATCCAAAGACAAACTACAGGATAAGAGTTGAAAGGGCATTCTGCTTTGGTGATCGCAATACTACAAAGATCTAAGTTCCTTCTTTGTACATCTCCTATCGCTACCGGAAAATGTGGTGGGATCGGATCTCCACATTTTTTAGAAAGATATTCAGATGCAGCATAGATCTGACTATTTGCGTCTCCTTGCGGAACCGTATCTTCCTGAACACAATCTATGAATAAAATACAAAAGAAACTGAATGCGAATAAGCGGGTTTTCATTTTTTGCCCGCCTCGGTAGGACTTGCAGAAGGAGAACCGATCACTGTACCTTTTACTTTCAGAACACTTATTGTGCCTACCGGAAAGAATAGATGAGTTTCATGCCAGTATTTTACCTTGATCAAACTTTTCCCTCCCGGGATCTTTTGAACTGCATCGCTAAGTGCATAATCCATATTTAATGGATTGGTGACAGGGATAATTCCGAACAAAAAGAAAACGGAACTTTCTCCGCTGGAAACTCCCAGCTCCATATAATCCTTGGAACGAATGATCGTAGCGGAATCAACGAGTTGAGTACTTGTAACTCTGCCTCCCACGTCCGCTCGACTAAAAGTACCCGAGCATGCTTCTGCCGTTAAAAACATAAATGAGAGCAGAAGGCAGATCTGAAGTCGAATCATAGTAAGCCCGAATTAACGGCCTTTTTTTCTCGGGTCCGTAGGTTCTTCTTCGAACTTGATCGCTTCTGCCGAGATATGAAGACGATTGATAGTGAAGAAGAGTAGGATGGTTTTGTCTGTCCAATATCTGACATTGATCAAAGCATCCGCGTCCTTTTCCCTTTTCAGATCCTCCAATAGTTGGTCGATCGGAGGTTCTCCTAAAGGAATTCCAATTATAGCTATATCAAAGGTGAACCAGTGCTTCGTACCTTCAACCGGAGAGACCACTTTATATTTTTTGTCTGCTACCGGGACAGTGCTAGTTGCTAATCCTGCGCTAGAAGTAGCACAAGATGCCAACACTGCTGTAAGTACGATGGATAAGACTAGCCCGTAAATACGAGGTTTCATGTTTTTTCCTTTCCTGGGAACCGACTCGGGTCTAAGTTAATTTCTCATTAGAACGGAGGCGTTTCGCGATTGAGGTTCAATCTTTAGTATCCACCATCAATCTCCCAAAAGACATATTTTCCAAGAAAAAAAATTTCGTTCGGAACCAGAATCACTGTGATGTGGTCGGGATAAATATCGGTTAGGAGGGAAAATATATTACAAAACCATGATTCTTTGGTTTCGTAGAATATTTAAATTTGTTGGTCTTCTTTCTTATAAGACTTCACAAGTCTGCGAGCTGTTTGGTAAGAACCTGCCAGTCCTTCGGTTACAAGTTCTTCCGCCTTATGGAAATCATTTCCTAGTTTAGAAAAGAAATCATCTAACAACATGGATTGAACTGATTCGTGTAACCAGTGTTTGGCCTGTTCTTTCCTCTTTTTATCCAAGTAACCTTTGTCTCGGATGGCTTGTATAAAGTTTAAAATTTCAGTCCAGATTTCGGAAATTCCTTCGCCGGTAACCGCTGAGCATGTTCTAACTTCTGTCTTGATACCGGATTCATGAGTTGGAAGAAAATGAACTGCAGAGATTGTTTCCGCTTTTGCTCGATTTGCTCTGGCCGTATTTTCTCCGTCCGCTTTGGTGATGGCGATCAGGTCTGCCATCTCCATGATTCCACGTTTGATCCCTTGTAATTCGTCTCCGGCTCCTGCTATTAAAAGAAGAAGGAAAATATCCACCATAGAATTGACTGCAGTTTCGGATTGTCCCACTCCTACAGTTTCTACAAGGATTGTATCAAATCCTGCCGCCTCGCATAGAAAGATAGTCTCCCTAGTTTTACGTGCGACTCCTCCTAAGGAATCTCCGGAAGGAGAAGGGCGAATGAATGCTTCTTTTTTACGGGAGAGAGTTTCCATTCTGGTCTTGTCTCCCAAAATGGATCCTTTAGATAATTGTGATGTAGGATCTACGGCAAGTACTGCGATCTTTCTGCCTTGTTCGATCAGATGATTTCCGAAAGATTCGATAAATGTACTTTTACCTACACCCGGGATACCTGTGATACCAACCCGTACACTTTTTCCGGAATGAGGTAAACATTTTTCTAATATAGCTTCTGCAAGCTCTTGGTGAGACGGTAAGGTGCTCTCCACTAAAGTGATAGCTCTACTTAATAAAACTATATCTCCGGAGAGAATTCCTTGGGAAAAAGTTTCCGCATCCGGAAGGCTCTTCTTTTTGATAGAACCTCGGATTTGGGCTTCTTCTTTTCCCTCGGTTTCGGGCATGAGTAGATTAACCTTCTACACTCTTGATCAGAAGTTCTAGGATTTCTGCACCTGCTTTGGAGATTTTGGTCCCAGGCCCGAAGATCCCATTCACTCCAGACTTATACAAGAAATCATAATCTTGCTGAGGGATTACTCCACCTGCGATCACTAGGATATCTTCTCTTCCTAGTTTTTTGAGTTCTTGGATTACCTGAGGAACTAAAGTTTTATGACCTGCTGCAAGGCTTGAAACTCCGAGAACATGCACGTCGTTTTCGATGGCTTGTTTTGCTGCTTCTCCAGGGGTTTGGAATAGAGGTCCTATATCAACGTCGAATCCCATATCTGCAAAGCTTGTGGAAATTACTTTTGCACCTCTATCATGTCCGTCCTGTCCCATCTTAGCGACCATGATCCTAGGCTGTCTTCCTTCTAACTTTGCGAATTTTGCGGAGAGTTCTTTTGCCTTTTTGAAATCCGGATCATCCATGATTTCCTCCGAGTACACTCCTTTGATCATATGAGTGACGGATTTATATCTGCCGAATATTTTCTCCATAGCGAAAGAGATCTCGCCAAGGGTTGCTCTTTTTCTAGCCGCATCTACAGCAAGTGCAAGCAGGTTTCCGTTTCCTGTTTTAGCACATTCAGTGATCGCATCTAATGCGGCACTCACTGCTGCATTGTCTCGATTTTTCTTAAGTTCGTTTAGTTTACGGATCTGAGATTCTCTCACCGCAGTATTATCGATATCCAAGATCTCCAAAGGATTTTCTTTGGAAGGACGATAACGATTGATACCTACGATTACATCTCTGCCGGAGTCGATCCTTGCTTGTTTACGGGCAGCGGCTTCTTCTATCCTCATTTTAGGAATTCCGGTTTCGATTGCTTTTGCAATACCACCCAGTTTTTCCACTTCTTGGATAAGTTCCCAAGCTCTTTCAGCAAGTTGAGAAGTTAAAGATTCAATATAGAAAGAGCCACCCCAAGGATCCACAACTCTGTGAATATTTGTTTCTTCTTGTAAGTAGATCTGAGTGTTTCTTGCAATCCTTGCGGAGAAGTCAGTAGGTAATGCAATTGCTTCGTCGAGTGCATTTGTATGCAAAGATTGAGTATGACCAAGGGCTGCAGCAAGAGCTTCTATACAAGTTCTTCCTACGTTATTAAAAGGATCCTGTTCAGTTAAGCTCCAACCGGAAGTTTGGCAATGAGTTCGAAGAGCTAAGGATTTATTACTCTTAGGGTTAAACGTTTTTACGAGTTTTGCCCAAAGAAGTCTTCCTGCTCTCATCTTGGCGATTTCCATAAAATGGTTCATACCAATTGCCCAGAAGAAGGAAAGACGAGGTGCAAAACTATCTACGTCCATTCCTGCCTTAATACCGGTGCGTAGGTATTCCAACCCATCCGCCAAAGTATAAGCAAGTTCTATATCCGCAGTAGCTCCTGCTTCCTGCATATGATAGCCGGAGATGGAGATTGAATTGAACTTAGGCATGAAGTCAGTGGTGTATTTGAAAATATCAGCGATAATTTTCATAGAAGGTTCAGGAGGATAAATGTAAGTGTTCCGCACCATGAACTCTTTTAGGATATCATTCTGTATGGTACCTGAAAGTTGTTCCGGCTTTACTCCCTGTTCTTCTGCAGCTACAATATAAAAAGCTAATGTAGGAATTACAGCTCCATTCATTGTCATGGAAACTGACATCTGATCTAAAGGGATCTGGTCGAAGAGTATCTTCATATCCAGAACCGAATCGATTGCGACTCCAGCTTTTCCTACGTCTCCTAAAACTCTTTCGTGATCGGAGTCGTATCCTCTGTGAGTTGCTAAATCGAAAGCAACAGAAAGACCTTTTTGTCCTGCTGCTAAGTTTCTACGATAGAATGCATTTGATTCCTCGGCAGTAGAGAAGCCAGCATACTGACGGATTGTCCAAGGTTGTTGGACATACATTGTGGAATAAGGCCCGCGTAGAAACGGAGGAATTCCTGCCGCATAATCCAGATGTTCCAGGGACTCCACGTCTTTAGGAACATATACCGGTTTGACAGGAACTTTTTCGGGAGTATTCCAAATCGTTTCTTCTAATTTAGAAAGTCCTAATTCGTCCAAGGCCTCTTTGGACCAGGATTCGAATTTAGTGTCGTCATTTACCGGGGTTCTGTTGGGGGAGAATGTAGGTCTTTTCATTGGATTCCCAGCCTTTTTTGAAGATCGGAAAGTGTTTCTAATAGATTGGATCGAACATGGATAAATCCGTTTACACCCGCAGATTCCAGTTCGGAAAGAATATCTTTTGGATATCCAGCCACGTATACAAGAGGCTTGGATTTTAATTTAGAAAGAATATCCTTCACATAGGATGTCACTTCTTCGTCGGAACTACAGAAGACGATCATCTGAGGATTTTCTTTTTGGATCCCAGCAATTGCTTCTTCTGAAGTTTCGTAACTTCCAGGATCGATTACATTAAATCCTGCACATCCTAAAAAGTTGAGAGAGAAGATCGCTCTTGCCTTCTTCATTTTTAGGTCACCTAAAGGAAGAAGAAGTACTTTTACAGAAGTTTTGTTTTTGGTTTCGTAGTTTTCCGTTTTTATCCGGATCTCTTCGATTGCATCTCCTGCAAAAAATTCAGGAAGGGCTGCTACTTTAAGTTCGTTAGCCGAGGAGGCGAGCCCGGAAGACTTGATGTTTTTATTTAGATCTTTGTTTTGGATCTTATCTTTAGAATTCGGATATTGGTTTGTTCCAAGGAAGATTTCTTTACGAGTAGAGTAATTTTCTTCCTTCTTCTTTTTGGATTCTAAAATGGAAGATTGGATCTTACCGGATTTTAGGCATTCCAGGAATCCGCCGTCCTTCTCTACTTCCGTAAACAATTTCCAAGCCTGTTCTGTGATTTGGTCTGTGATTGTTTCTAGATAATAAGAACCAGAAGAAGGATCAGCCACCTTATCCAAATAAGATTCATGTTTTAGAAGTAATTGAACGTTTCTTGCGATCCTAAGAGAGAAAGAATCTGCAGGTTGTAATAAATGATCAAATGGAAGAACATTGATGATCTCAGCTCCGCCGATTGCTGCAGAGATTGCTTCAGTAGTTCCTCTCAAAATATTATTATGAAGATCATAGATCCCATAATTATACCTTGCGGTTTCTGCCTCTATAAACGGTAGAGAAGCTTCCCCCTTATCGGAAGAATAAGAAGAAAAAATTTCCGCCCAAAGAGTTCTGGCTGCTCTGAACTTTGCGATCTCTAAGAAATAATCCGGACCGATCGTAAATTGGAAAATTGTCTGAGAGTTCACTACTTCTGGTGAAACTCCTAGTTCTCCCAAACGATATAAGTATTCAGAACCAAGAGCGAGAGTATAAGCAAGTTCTTGAACAATTGTAGAACCGCTGTCTCTAAATGTAGAAGAATGAACTGTGAGTGCTCTGAAATTTTTCCATTTTCCTGCAAGTTCAGTTAAGATCGGTTTTAAAGTTTCAGGACCGTGTCCGCCGGAATGGCCTTGTCTTGCGAGAATTCTGTAAGGATCATAACCGAGTCCCCCCACAAGAGTTTTGTTTTTAGGAAGCCAGGAATAAAGTTCGGGAGATTTTTCTTCTGCAACAAAATGAAGAGTGATCTCATTAAGAGGAAGGTCTTCTAATAAGAATGCCAGATCCTTTTCGTTTTTGATCTGTATTCCTTTTCTGCCGGAACCCACATCCGCAAGCACAAGTCCCAGGGCAGAAACTCCGTTGCCGATTGCTTCTACAGCTAATTCTTTTGCAGTTTTTAGATCGGGAGTATCGATGTCTTGTCTGATACTCCAATCATTTGTAAGTTTGCGGGTAGATCTAAGATAAGGAAATTTTCCTGGTAAATTGGAAAGGAGCCATTCTTTTCCTTTTAGATTTTCTTTTCTATAAAACGGTAGGATCTTAAATCCTTCTTGGGTTTCCCAAACCAGTTTTTTTTCGAAATCCGCACCTTTAAGATCCTTTTGGATTAGGTTCGTCCACTCTTCGGTTGAAACCGGTGGAAATTCGGAGAAAAGTTTTTCTGATGCCATTCGATTTGCCGTCAGGCTCCTTCTTTTTTCGTTTTAAGATAATGAGGAATGGAGGCTAGGATGGAAATTGTCAAAGCTCCTACGATTACGATCAAAGAGAGTTCGATCGAAACATGGATCACCCTTCCGAAAACGTATCCTGAAAACGCAGGAAGAAGAAGTTTTACTCCAACGAACGCCAGAAGCAAGGAGACTCCTTTTTTCAAATAAATGAAAAGTTCCATCACTCCTCCCAAAAGGAAGAATAAGGATCTAAGTCCTAGGATCGCAAATACGTTGGAAGTATAGATGATAAAACTATCTTGTGTAATTGAGAAAATTGCAGGAATAGAATCGATCGCGAAAAGAATATCGCTGAATTCCACGACGATCAGTATCAAGAATGTAGAAGTGAAAAGAGTTTTTCCATGTTCTTTTACCAAAAACTTTTCCGGATGGAAAGTTTTGGACATAGGAAGAATTTTGCGAGCGTACTTAATAAGTTTCATTTCATCCGGATCAAAATCTTCCTCTTCGTCGTGGAAGAACATCTTCCAAGCGGAGTAGAGGAGTAAAAATCCGAAAATATATAGGATCCATTCGAATCTAGAAACTAGTTCCGCACCGGAAAAGATCATTGCCGCTCGGAAGATTAATGCACCTATAATTCCCCATTTTAAGATCATGGGTTGATACTGGGACTGTATCCTGAACTTTGCAAAGATCATGATGAACACGAAAAGATTATCCACAGAAAGTGAATATTCCAGAAGGTATCCCGCTAAGAATTCCAGGGTCTTTTGTTTTGCAAGACCTGGGTTACTCGGATCTTCGTGGAAGATATAAACTAAAAGTGAAAAACTGACTGCAAGAGTTACCCAGAACAAAGTCCAGTATCCCGACTCTCTGAGAGAGAGTTTATGGGCTCTTTTATTCATTACGAATAGGTCCAAATAAATCAAAAGGCCTACCACGACAGAAAAAATAAGAAAAAGTGTAGAATCTTTTTGGCTAAACGAGATCATCGCAGCTTCCGAGGCCCAATTTGGGCCTTTGAAAGACAGGTTCCTCGGTTTGATCAGGAAGACAATCCCAAATCGCCGGGTGTTTAGAGATTAGGAGCTCTTAATGATTTATATTATATTCCCGATTTTGGCCCTTGTTCATTTGGGAGTTCTATTTTTAGGTTCAGACATATTTCTAGTTCGTTTGATTTCCAAAATTGTTCCCATTCTATATTTAATCGCGTTAAGTGTGGGAGAAGGAAGATGGAAAACTAGAGCAGGAATCTGGCTCGGGATTGGTCTCGTATTTTCACTCGGAGGAGATACGATCCTAGCTTTTCCGGACAAATATTTTGTTTTCGGTTTGGGCAGTTTTTTGATCGCTCAGGTAGCATATTCCGTTAGCTTTTCTTGGGGGAATCCAGTACATTTTCTTAGATTGATCCCATATATAATTTTTGGAGCTTCTTATTTTTATTGGCTTCTTCCTGGGATTGCATCTGCGTTAACCATCCCGGTCGCGGTTTACGTATCCGCGATCTGTGTGATGGGTTGGAGATCCGCCGCTAGAGAAGTTTCTTCCAGAGACAGATGGTTGGGAATTTTAGGAGCGATCAGTTTTATTATTTCTGATTCTATCATCGCGCTCGGACAATTCACTCCGAACAAACTTCCTTTCCACGGAGTTTGGGTGATGGCGACTTACTATTTAGCTCAATTTTTAATCTATCTTTCCCAAGAGGAAGAGGAATAAAATAGAAAAAATTATTATTGAACCAACTTGAAAATCCTCTAGAATTGTCGCGACCGGAGTATGCAGAATGAGTATTAAACCTTTAAAAGAAACTACATTTTTGGAAGCCGTAGCGGCTGTGATCCAGCATGAGAAGGACTACTTCGAATTTTACATGGACACGTACGAAAAACTCCCTCCGGGAAGAACTAGGGAATTATTCGAAAAACTCGCTGAGGAAGTGGATGAACATATTAAGTTTATCCAAGAGATCTATCAAGTCGCAGAAGGTGCCGAACTTCCGAACTTAAAACAATTGGCTGCCATCCATAAATTCCACCAAACCACCATCCAAAAGATCATGAATAAGGTGGAACGTACCATTACCGGTTCCGGATCCAAAGATGCTCACGAGGCGCTTGAACTTGCGATCAGAGAAGCCGAGAATTCAGTAGCATTCTACGAAAAGCTTACTACTAAGTTCGAAGATTCGAATACTAAATTATTGTTTTCTAAACTTATGGATTACAGCCATAATTACCAATCCCTGCTGGAAGCTGAGTTGAACACATTCGATCAGACTAGTTCCGCCGGCGGAGCATACTTCTGGGACGAACAAGCAGAAGAAGTAGCAAAAGCAGTAGGAAATTCTAAGCCTAGCAATAAGACTTCTAAAGGTTTAAAACCTTCTAAACCTGTTAAAAAAGCAGCAGCTAAAAAGGTAGTAAAGAAGGCAGCTCCTAAAAAAGCTAAGGTCGCAGCTAAGAAAAAGCCTGCTCCTAAAAAAGCTTCTCCCAAAAAAAAGGCAGCTTCTAAAAAGAAAAAGTAAGAACTAGAAAACCGGGAAACATTTGCTTCCCGGTTCCGCTTATTTGCGGGGTAGAGTTTAAACCTTTTGGAAGAAGTTCTTAAAAAAGAAGTTTTCCCTCCTAAGGATAGATCCAATCTGGCCCCGAGATGAAAACGAATCCTAGTCCGGATTGGACCAAACTACAACATTTGTACCCGGTAAACCGGGAAATGATCTGGTTAAATAATTGCGGGACCACCCCCGTAAATACGGACACTATCCATGCAGTCAATGAATACCTACAAGGTTACGCTGCTAAAGGTGGCCAAACAGAAGTACGCAGATATCCGACTGTTAAAAAAGTGATCCGTACCATTCTCGCGGAATTATTAGGCGTAGAAGCGGATGAACTTTCTCTAATCCATCATACGAACGAAGGGATCGGGTTTATTTCATTGGGTTTGAAACTCAAAGCAGGAGATCGGATCCTTCTCCTAGAAAACGAATATCCTTCTAATATTTATCCTTGGGAACATTGGAAAGAAAAAGGAGTTACCATTTCTTTTGTGCCAATGTCCGAGACTCCAGACGGGTTTTTGGAAAATCTAAAATCTGCAATCACTCCAGACGTAAAAGTAGTGAGCCTTTCCGCAGTACATTGGTGCACTGGTATGCCTTTTCCTTTGGAAGAGATCGGTAGTTTTCTGGCCGAAAAAGGAATCGAGTTCGTTCTGGACGGGGCCCAAGGAGTGGGACTTCTTCCTGTACGCCCTAGAGAAATGGGAATTTCTTATATGGCTTTTCCTGCTTGGAAATGGTTACTAGGGCCTTTAGGACTTGGAGTTTTATACATTGCCAAAGAGAAATTAGAGGGCCTAAATTTCCCGTTCAAGGGCACTGGTTCCGTAGTAAACGACGAAGTGTATCTGCCTTATAGAGAAGAGTTAAAAGGTACGGATCGTTACGAAATTTCTACTGTGAATTTTATAGATTGGGTCTATTTCCAATCCACATTAGAAATGCTTCATAAAGTTGGCTTTCATAACTCTATGGAAAGGATCTACGAACTTGCAGATTATCTTTCCGATAAACTCAGGGATGCAGGCTGGAAACTTGCTTCCGACCATTTTCCCGATTTTAAAACCGGGATCGTGGTCGCAGAAAAAGAAGGAGAGTCCATGGAAAACATGGTATCTCATCTCAAAAAAAACGGAGTAATGTGTGCGCTTCGATTAGGCAGAGTTCGTTTTTCTCCCCATATTTATCTGGCCAAGGAACAATTGGACAGAGTAGTGGACCTTCTCTCGAGATAACCAGTGGCTTCACTTTTCGAAAAGGCAGCACTATTATTTCCACTCTGGGTGGTCTGCGGTGTGACATTCAGTTGGTTTTTTCCTTCGGTCCTTCATGGATTTAAGGGGCCTTGGATCACTTACAGTCTAGGACTCACAATGCTCGGAATGGGGATCAGCTTGAAGGCGGAAGATTTTACCAGAGTATTCAAAGCTCCTAAACCGATCCTGATCGGCGTGATCGGTCAATATACCATCATGCCTTTAACAGGTTGGTTTTTGGGAAACTTCTTCCAACTTCCTGCTCCTTTGGCTGTTGGTATCATAGTAGTTTCCTGTTGTCCTGGAGGAGTTGCTTCTAACGTAGTTTCCTTTTTAGCAAGAGGGGATCTTGCACTTTCAGTTACAATGACTGCGATCTCCACGGTTTTATCCGTGCTTATGACCCCTCTCCTTACCCTGTTTTTGGTGGGGAATAGTGTAGGCGCAAATGCTTCCGGCTTATTTTTTGATACTGTCCAAGTAGTGATCCTCCCCGTTATCTTAGGAATTTTATTAAATCGTTATACTCCTAAATTTGCGGAAAAGGTGAAGATCGTTTCTCCATTGATCGCAGTGATACTTATCACTCTGATTGTTGCTTCCATCATAGGTTCCGGAAAAGAGGCGGTGATCAGTTCCGGATTTCATCTGATTTCTTCCGTATTCTTACTCCATATTTCAGGGTACTTTTTCGGGTATTGGGCGGCTTATTTTGGGACCAAATCTTTTGTAGTAGCTCGTACAGTTTCCATTGAAGTGGGGATGCAAAATAGCGGATTGGGTGCAGTACTCTCCCGAAACAATTTTTCGGACCCTTTAGTGGCGATTCCCGCCGCAATTTCCAGTTTTGTGCATTCTTTGATCGGAAGTGTTCTCGCGGGGATCTGGAGAAGGTCCATTCCCCAGGAAGAAGGGGAAAAATCGACAATTTCGGCCGATCTTCCTTGATTTTTGGTTATCCTTTTTTTTTATAGCATAATCAGTCCGAATAGGGTAAACTGAGCGGCCAAAATTTTGGTCTAATCGGTGAATCCATTATTTTGGACAATCTTAGCTAAGAGTATCATCCGTCATGAGAGAGATCATTAAGCTTTCTTGCCAGGTTTGTAAGAAAAATTCTTACTTCCAGACTAAGAACAAAAAGGCGAAATCCGAGAAGTTAGTAACGAAAAAATTCTGTAAATTTTGCCGTGCCCACGTCGAACATAAGGAATCTAAGGTATAATTCCGAATCCAGATGGTAACTAAAAAAGCTGCATACGATAAAAAGGTCCTGAGTGAAATATCGGACCTTCTTTTGGAGAGAAAAAACTCTCTATTGGAGAAGTATGCGAAGTGGGAAGATAATAGCAAACCTTCCGGCCTGAAAGAAATGGGTGATATCGCAGATATCGCGTCGGAAATCAACGAAGAGATGTTGAGTTCCGTTTTAACCGAGTCAGAGATCGAGACCATCCGAGAAATCGACGTGGCTCTCGAGAAAATTGAGGACGGTTCCTATGGCATTTGCGAGGGGACCGGCAAAAAAATTCCTTTAGCCAGACTGAAGGCGATTCCTTGGACTCGTTATACTGTAGAATACGCCGAGGCTGTTTCCAAACATAAGGCTTCCGGCAAAAAAGGTCCGCTTTCCGCTACCTTGACCGGGACCTATAAAATTCCGTCCGATCCAGATTCTCTGGACGATTAATTCTCCGCGCTCCATCCAGCCTATTTTTTTAGATTGAAATCTACTCGTTTTCGGCGAGCATTTCCAATTCGTGCCAAATCTTTTCGCCCGATTGAGGCCTCTTAAAACTCCTACCTTTCTTACACTGATTTTAACAGTGATCCTGTCCTACCTATTGCTTCGTTGGACACTCATAGTAAGAGATCCAGATGGGAACCTGGGAATTGTATGGATCCAATTCCTGGCCGGTTTACTTCCCAATCTTCATCATAGAAAGTCCGGCAGAATGTTCACTGCAGCATTCGCGTTACTTTCTCCCGGATTATTACTTTATGGAGAAGGTGGATATTTATACTTATCTGCTTTATTTGCCGGCGCGATTTTCGGGATTTTCCTAAGGCAATATATCTCCACTTTTTACGGACATCCTGCAAATGATGACGACCCTGTATTAAGATATTTTTACATAAATCGTCCTTATAAGAATTCTTTGGAGTTCACTAAAAATCCTAGAACTGCATTTTTGATCTTAGCTTTCTTTTTGCTCTTAGATAGACTGCTTGCCTATTTCGGAACGGATCCTTTGACTTCTTGGATTTTACAGGATACTGAATATTCTTCGGGGATTTCTTCTAAATACGCATTCGCATTGAGCTTAGATAGTATAGGTTCTTGGTTATCTGCATTCCTGTACTTCTTTGCAGAAGAAACAAGTTCGCATGATACGGATCCTCCTGGAAAACATTGGAGAACCGGAATCACTGCAGGTTTCACTGCGAATTTAATTTTAGGAGCTATCCAAGGAGTTGCTCCTTCTACAGATTTTCCTTTTACTGCAGGGAATGCGGAAACATTCGGAGTCTCTGCATTCTTTCCGGATGCCGCCTCTTTTGGAATCGGAATGCCAATCTTATTCGGATTTTTCTTTTACCAGATCCATAGCAGGAACTGGAGGATCTCTTCTAGAGTTCTATTAAGTATTGTCGTATTTTTTTCGCTCGGGCTTGCGGGAAGATACCAAAGTTCCGGTTATTGGCTTTTGATTATTTTCCAAACTGCTTTGGTGATAGGGCTTACTTACCAAAGAGGATTTAGGAATCCGATCTGGAAATATTCTTTTATTCCATTCGTGGTACTTGGGACTCTCTCTGTTTTGGCCGGGGTTTACTTTATAGGTGGAATGGACTGGTCCTTCACTCCTTGGCAGTTGATCCGAGAAGATTCGTCTAACGCATGGACTAAGGGGAAAACCTTTTCCAAAATGTTGGAAATTTTCTGGAAAGATGGATGGGTGCAAACTTTATCCGCATGGAACTGGTTCAAGGAAGCTCCGGTGTTTGGGCAGGGATTCGGTGGATTTGCTTTACATTGGATCGAGTCCGGACCAAGAGGAGCGTATCCTCCCAACGGAATCCAAGATTTTGCATTAACTTCTTGGGTGTTTTTACTTTCCGAAGGTGGGATCTTATTCTTCTTGTTATTCTTTGCTTGGGTGGGTTTGGAATCATTCACCAGAACTTCTTATTGGTTTTTACCTCTTCTATTCTTTCCTGTTACATTTTTTGAACCTTGGACGAGCGGCGCCGGGATATTAGGTTTTCTATTAATATGGTTTTTAAGTGCCTCCGGACCTTCTACCCGGACTCTGCCTAAATGGTGGATGGTTCCTGCATTCAATCTTGTTTGTCTGCTATTCGGTTTGGGGCTTACTGCAAAAGCGTTTATCCGACAATCTTCTCAATTGCAAGGACCGGAGTTCAGATACGAAGAACGAAAGACCTATCAACTTTCCGCAAAGGCAAAATTCCAGGAGAAGGCCGGGGGAAGATATCATTCTTTCCGTTCGGGAACTTCTTGGATTTTGGGTGATAAAGGAAATATTAGCTTACGTATCGCTTTGGAAGAAGCGCCTAAAGCAGGAAAACCAGTTTATATTCGTTGGATTTTCTCGGACCAAAATGGTGTGGAATTACAATCCAGAAGTACACCTTTGAATACGATGGTCAACCAAGTAGGTTTGGGAGTTCCTGCAGGAGCCAAAACATTAACTGCTAAAGTGATGAGGATCTCTTGGTACCAAGCTGGGCCTTCTGAGTTCTATATTGGAACGGATGATTTTGACGGTCTGAACCGGATCCGTTAAGATTATTGAATGTCAGTTCTGGTCGTATTTGATATAGACGGGACCTTAACGGATACTGTTTCTTTACACAGAAAAGCTTTCCATGAGGTTCTTGTTTCTTTCGGGTTACCCGGTTTAAGTTCCGAGGTAAAAGAGTATAAACATCATACAGATTCCCATATATTCAAAGAGATTTATACTTCCTATAAAGATGGCTGGACGGAAGAAATTTCTAAAAAGTTCGAAGAAGAATTAACCCGAAACATAAAAGAAAAATTCCAAAATGGAATTTCAGAAATTTCGGGCGCGAGAATTTTTCTGGAAAAATTAAGATCGGAAGGAATTCCCTTCGCGTATGCTACCGGATCTTTTTATGAACCTGCATTCTTAAAATTAGAATATTGTGGTCTTCCTTTGGATGCACCGCTGGCAACTGCATCTTCTTTTTATGAAAGAGAATCTATCGTTCAGTTTGCAATGGCAGAATCCCATAAAAAATATTCTAAACAGTTTTCCAAAACGATTTGTTTTGGCGATGGGATCTGGGATTCTAAAACCGCTCAAAATTTAGGTCTGGGATTTGTAGGAATTTCGGACGATCCCACACTTCTTTCGGAATGGAAGGACCGGGAAATACGTCATGTATTTCGAGATTATTCGGACGAACTTTCTGTTTTATCGGCTATCCTAAGTTTTGATTACTGAAAACGCATCCAACGTATTTCTCAACTGTTGTTTAATTCGTATAAACCATCTCCAAGCTAAAAGTCCCCAAGGGATCTTAGGAAATCTATACAGAGCGCCGCTTTCATGATTCGGATCTTCCGGTCTGAAATTTTTCCAAACAGGAACTACCGGTATCTTTTCGAAATTTCTTCCGGCTATATAGAAGGAAACAGTGGTTTCTAGATTTAGTTCCGGTTCTCTAATCACCGGAGAATAAAAACCTTTTCTAGAAAGTGAATAGGCAAGACTAGGTTCCTCGTCTCCTTGTGGTCCCAAATTCACGGAAAGAAATAATGGGATTTTCAAAATCCTTTCTCGGAAGAAGGAAGGATTGATCATACCTCTGAGTAGGAACAAAAATCCTAACCAGGCGGGATATTCCATAAATAATGTGATAAATTCTAAAGAAGTGATATTTGCTAGATAATAAGGGATCCATTCCGGAACGAATAAATAGAAGTTCAAACAGAAGATTGGAACTCCGAAAAGAAGTACGGAGATAAACGATCTGATTGTAGAAAGATCTCTTAATAAAGGGATTTCTTTTATATTCTCCCTGGATTGGGCAGCTCTCAACCAAGAATCGTATCTGGAAAATTTGCGGATCATAGAATAATCATCCACGTACAGATCTTCTGCCTGTAATAACTCGAAGGGGAGTGTAACTTCTGCCTGGACGACCAATAATTCTAAGGTTAAAAAAGAAAGTCCCAGGATTAATGGGATGTATACTGTGCCTAGTCCTCCTTGTATGAGTAGAAAATTATAAAATCCGTGAAGGATTACTAAAAAAGAAAATGTAAAGATGAGGTCTAGTCCGGAAAAATTCCCTCTCCTAGATTGCAGGAATTTTAAAATAAAAAATCCTAATATACCTCCGGAAAATGTATGTAATGGTAAGGAGGTTCCGGCTCTGAGTAGTCCCTGCCAGAAATCCAGTTTAAAAGAATAGAATACATTCTCTATACAGCCGAAAGAGGCTCCTAATGTCAGACCGAAATACAATCCATCCGCAAGGTTCGTAGAATTTTTTAACTGTTTTAAGAATAGAAAGATAAGAATTGCTTTGGAAGTTTCTTCCGGAATTGCTCCTACAAGCATTGCCTTGGAGAATATCGGGTAATTTTGGAATAAATCGAATACTCCTACTTCCCATGCGAGAGCGATCCCGGTTGCGATCATTCCATAAAAAAATGCAAGTGTTGTGAACGTGCTTCCTTGTCCGGAGTAATAGGTCTTACGGTAAAAGTCCCAATAAAACCATGCGGCGAGAATTGCAGAGATCGGTTTGCCTAATAAGATCCAGTTTTCCATTCGCTTATATAAAAAAGGCGTCGCCCGACAATTTTAAGCGACGCCTTTCAATCCGCAATATTTGTTAAGCGGGGTTTGTGCGTTCTAAGCGGCTAAACCTTGTTTTTTTCTCAGGAAATAAACCGCAATTCCACCTGCGATGACTAATCCCATCGCATAGAAGATCGCAAATTTTTTCACAGAAAGAAACAGATAACCGAGTAGGCTACTGTCACTTGGAACAGGGAATACTTTGGACTCGTTGGTCACATCATAGTACCAAGTTTTGTATTCTTTTCCACCGGAAGCTACCCATAGATTGAACTCCGAGTATCCTGTTTCAGAATCTTTTCTAATATCGTATTTTTCGTAAGGATATTTCCAAGCTCCTGGAACCAAGATCGCCCAAGGGAATCCTGTGCTATCCAGATACTTATCCGTTCCATTATTGTTCTTATACAATCCAGGGAAATGGATTTCTTGTTTGGTATTGATCACATACGCATACAGATCGTAAGGGAAGGATCCGAGCTTCGCTCTTTCTACAGGAGCATTGAATACGATCTCCACAGTTGCGATAAATCCAGGCTTAAACACATCTCCAGGGTGAGCGTTCTGCCCTCGGATGGTCTTATTGGAATCATCGAATATCTGATAGCCCGATTTCAGGTTTGCAGCGGTTACACTTACTGTGTTCGTTGCAACTTCTACCTTTCCGTCCGCTTGGGTCAGTTTATAAGTGATAGAAGCACCTACATCCACAGGCAATTTGATATACAATTGGTGTCTGTAACCAGCACCTTTTGCAACGTGTTGGTAAGTTCCTTTCAGTCTTACGATCTTTCCGGAAGAATTTAGATCTTCTTTATTCTTAAACTGGATCACATAATCGTTTAAGTCTGCATCGCCTGCAGAAGGATAAAGATCCTCATAAGCAACAGTGAATACTCCCTCGGCAGGATAAGAAACTTCTGTGGAACGAGTTGCATCGTTCGGATAAATATCAGTATCGTCAGGAACTCCGTCTCCGTCCGTATCTACAATTTGAGTACTTGGAAGATTGACTTCATATCTGATCGTTCTGTTGATACCCAGAACTGATTCCAAACTGATGTATTGGGAGATAGATTCTCCACCGATTGAAATATCTATTGTGATATTTCCAACGGAGGTCGGAACGGTTAAGGTTCCAGTTACTTTTCCGGAAGAATCGGAAACACCTTGGAATAGTATATTATTATTCTCATCATACACTAGAACCGTAGCTCCGGAAACCACATTGGACTTTTTATCCAATACGGTAAGATTTAACGGAATATTGATCGTAGTATTATAGTTAAAAGTAGGTTCTCCTTTTGGATCTTCTACCACTACTACAGCCACTGTAGGAGTTCCGGAAGAATCGCCGGATCCTGATCCTGTATTGGAGTCGCTTCCTGAATTTGAACCTGTGTTTGAGCTTTCAGAAGATCCTGAGTTTCCGCCATTAGAGGACCCGTTTGAAGCAGCGGAGTCTCCGGAAGATGAGGAAGAATTCGAAGAACCACTAGAAGAATCGTTAGAGCTGGAATTTCCATTGGATGCAGTATTATTTCCAGAATCGGAAGAAGACCCCGAGTTAGAGTTTGAATCGGAAGATCCAGAGCCGCTACTTCCACTGGAAGAACCGCTATTACTTGCAGTATCGGAAGAACTAGATCCTGAGTTGGAATCATTAGAACTTCCTGAATTTCCGGAAGAAGATCCGGATGTATTAGAAGAATCTGAAGTATTTGAATTGGAAGAAGTTTGGTCAGAAGATCCGCTAGAACCGGAGGATCCACTGTTCGAACTACCACTTCCCGAATTAGAATTGGAATCGGATGGGGTAGTGGTTGAACCTCCACTATTATCCGTATTGTCTGCAGGTGGGGTAACAGGATTTCCGGAGCCATCTCCTGGAACAAATATCACTCCAGGGCTACCACTATTTCCCGGAACTCCTCCGGTTGCGGTGTGTTGGCTTCCTAAGAAAAAAAACGGTAATAGAAGGCCGTTCTTTTTATGGCCGCAGTTATAAACGAACCCGGCAATCATTGCCAGGGCTAGGAACTTTTTCATGAAGGGTAACCCCACTCTAATCTCTTTACCTTAAGGAGACGGGGTGAAAAGGGTTGGTACTACGGTCTACTCTGCTTTTTTCCTATATGAAGCACACTATTCCCGAATACAAAATTGGTATATCTTACCTTTTCGAAACCTGTTTGTTCCAATTTGGATTTTAAACCTTCTTGGTCCGGATAATAGAGAGAGGAGACCGGCAAATAATCGAACATCTCATTTTTGCCTCCCCAGAGTACATAACCGAAAAGGGGAACGATCTTGAAAAAATAAAAATCTGCGAATGCTTTTATAAAAGGATTTTTAACTTTTCCCACGTCCAGGTTGGCGAATACTCCACCGGGTTTCAGAACTCTATAAATTTCTGATAATGCCTTATCTATATTGTTCACATTCCTTAAACCGAAACCAATACTGACTGCGTCCAGGCTTTCACTTTTGATATGGGAGAGATTGGTGGCATCTCCCCATTCTATCTTGACTTTACCTTGGTTGATCGGTTTTTCGAGTCTTGTTTTTGCGACTTCTAACATACTTTCGGAGAAGTCCAGGCTTAGTAAAGATTCCACTCTTTGGGATCTTTCCAGACGGATGGAAATATCTCCCGTTCCGCAGCAAAGATCTAAAACTCGGATGGGCCCCTTGGTTTCAGTTTCGATCTCTTGTACCAGTCTATTCTTCCAAGATCTATGTAGGAAGAAGCTACTACAATCGTTGAAACGATCGTACTTGGAAGCGATCCGGTTGAAATTTACTCGAACGAAATCGGCCTTCGTATCTGAGGAAGGCATTTGAAAAGAGGCCATTTCCCTCAGGATTTTGACGAATCCCTAAGGCGCAAGAGGGATTTGGATTTTTGTTCGGATGACAGAAAGTAGAAGTCCCCGTATTTTGGAAAAACGATGAAAGACCTAGGCTTTCTGCAAGGATTGGATTGGGTTTCAAGCCTAATCATTTTTCTTTCCGTTTGGAATCTTGGAACATTTATCCATGTATGGAGCATTCTTCCCAAAAGAAAAGAATCCTTAAAACAAAACTTCTTATCCGAAAACAATCCATCCATCTGGGAAGAAAAACTATCAGAAGTATTATTTCCCATAGAAACTAAACTTTCCTGGATGAAACATCTGGCAGGGATCTCGACGATGCTCGGACTTTTAGGGACTGTACTCGGAATTTCAGAGGCGTTCTCTTCTTTGCAAGCGGCAGGGACTGTTAGTCTGGATGCATTTGCAGGCGGGATTAAACTCGCACTGGTAACCACGATCCTTGGTTTGTTCGTCGCAATCCCTTCCTTATTCGGATTCCAATTTTTAAAACATAGATTATTAGATTTAGAAAGAGAAGCCTTATCTTGGCTAAAGATCCCACCTAGGTAAAATCGTATGAGAAAGTCGATCCTAAAAGAAGAAGATCCGGGAATAGACTTAACCAGTTTTATAGATGTAGTATTTATACTTTTAGTTTTCGTAATGTTGGCAGTGAGTTTTCGAAAGGAAATCCGATCTATTCCATTAGAACTTCCTAAAGTAGGACAGGGAGAAGATCCTAAAGGAGAAAGAGTGGAATTTGCACTTTTACCTGATGGGACCTACAGAATCGGAGAAGAAAAAGTGCAAAAAGCCGGCTTGGAAGAGAAATTAAGACAAGGGATAGTCAAAGAAAAAGAAGTTAGATTTTTCGCGGACAAGACAACAAATTACGAAGAGATTGTAAAATTATTGGATTTATTAAGTAGGTCGGGGGCTTCTTCCCTGGAATTGGCTGTGCAAGGTCAAAAATAATATTAAAGATCCTTTAACTTAGGATTATTCTTGTGGCGATCCTTGTCACGAGTTGTGTTCTTTTCCAAAGTAGCCTTAAAAGCCTCTTCCATAGAAATTCCCATTTGGTTGGCGAGACAGGTCAGGACAAAAAGTATATCTCCCAATTCTTTGGATAAACCTTCAGGATCTTCTCCCTTTTTGAAAGATTGGTCCCCGTATTTTCTGGCTACAAGTCGGGAGAATTCTCCCACTTCTTCCATTAAGATGGCAAGGTTTGTAAGTTCCGAGAAATATTTAACCCCGATGGTGTTGATCCAATCATCTACCGTCTTTTGGGCTTCGTCGAAGTTCATCTTGTTTTAGGAAGATTCCCTTTTTCCTGCAAAAATTCCACTAGAAATCTAGTAGGTTCCGCATAACACCCACCACTGAGATGATGTGGGTCAATGAACTTTTGGCATTTCATTCTGGAACGATATTCTTCCATATCTAATACCAAAGTTTCGGGATATTCTTGGATCAATTTATTTCTTAGGGATATCCATTCTTGGAAGAATGCGGCGGATCTGACTTTTTCAGAGAATGTGGAATACAATAAAGGAGTCCATAAGACTACTTTAATATGATTTTCTCTTGCAGTTTTTAAAAAATTCCTAAGGAAGTATTCTTGGACCTTGGAACTTTTGAAATTTTTATAAGATTCATTAAAGATCCTCTCGGATTCCGAACCTAATTTATCTTCCGGGGTATTTGCCAAAAGTCCGTTCGGGATCCCTCCCTTAAACTTGTCCGATTCATTGATTAGAATGTCACGAATGAATACAAGTTGTTGGACTTCTCCCGGATTTTTAATCCTGGAAAATGCTTCTTTGAATCGTGGTGGAAATACCGAGGTTCTGAAAACTCTCGCTTTTAAAAAGCTGTCCCATTCGTTTGTGGAAAATATATCCCAGTATCTTAAGAAAAAAGGAAAATCATAAGAATAACGTAATGGATATCTATTCGCAAAATCCGTTCCTGAATCCGGATAATATTCTAAGATCGCATAGTCCAAGGGGATTTCTTTTTTAAGAAGTTTTTCCAAAGTGAAATTATGAAAAGAATAAGGTGCAGAAGGCCCGGAAAGATTATATACGATTAGGCCAGGACTTTCTTTTTTAAATTCTTCTAAGGAAAATTCTCCCATATGAGAGGTCCCGAAGAATGTGAGCACCTTTTGGTCATCTGTTTTTGAATCGGTTTCTTTCTTCATGGTAGAAAGAACCTTATCCTTCATATTATAAAAATAATATTCTGCGCCTGTTTCAGTATAAGGTCTGATTTTTTCGGAAGAAAGTAGTCTATCCCATACGATTAATAGGGCAGCGACTCCGAGAGGGATCCAAAGAATTTTGCGATATAACAAAGGAATTCTTTTCATAATTTAAAATGCAAAGTAGATAAAATCTTGTCCCTTGCCAGCATAGTTGCCGAAGATCAAAGCTCCGATCAAAAGAAAGGCAAGTAAAAGTTTGGTCCTATTTCTTTGGAACCAAAGAGGATAATGTGCCGGAGCTTCCGCAGCATGGAAAATAATTCCGCCTATAATATAAGGGATCGTTAGATTGAAAGAAAGAGTATTGGTTTGTTCAGGACGTATATGATAGAACCAGCTTTCGAAAATATAAAAACAATCTCCTATATTAAAGGAACGAAAGAACACAGCCGCAAAAGTAAATAGTGCATATGTCCAAAAGATGCGAACCCCAGTGAAAAATTTTCCGGCTTCGGGTAAAATCCTGATTCCTTTTCTTTCCAAGGTTCTTTCCACAAACAAAAACAATCCGTGAGAAAGTCCCCAGGCTAGGAAAGTCCAGTTGGCTCCATGCCATAAACCTCCTAAAGCGAATGTGATCGTTTGGTTGATATTGGTTCTGAACTCAGAGATCCTGCTTCCGCCTAAAGGAATATAGATATAATCCTTTAGCCAGGTTCCCAAAGTGATATGCCATTTTCTCCAAAGTTCATGGATATTTTTACTGAAAAATGGAGCGTTAAAGTTTCTCGGAATATTAAACCCGAATAAAAAAGCACAACCTCTTGCTACGTCTGTATATCCGGAGAAGTCCGAATACACTTGCCAGGTAAATCCGATGGTTGCTAAGAGTAAGGATCCGCTTCCGTATTCTTTTGGTCTCAAAAAAACAGGATCGATCAAACTTCCTAAGTTGTCAGCGATTAAGATCTTTTTACAGGCTCCCAAGCCGACCAAAAATAGTCCGGTGTAGATTGCTGTTTTATGAATTCTTAAATGTTCTAATCTAGGAAAAAAATCTTTTGCCCTCATGATAGGTCCTGCGACCAATTGAGGAAAAAATAATAAGAACAAAGTGAAATGAAAAAAGTTCGGAAGTTCTTCTACTTTTCCGCGATACACATCTATTACGAACGCCATCACCTGGAATGTGTAAAAGCTGATCGCTAATGGAAGAATGATTCTGAATGAAAATGTGCTCGTATCGAATAAAGATAATTTTGTGACGTAGAAAAGATTGTCTGAAACGAAATAGAAGTATTTAAATATTCCTAAATTGATCAGATCTATTAAAACGATAATTGTAAGAAGTTTTTTACTTTTTGTCTTAGCGATCGGCTTTAGAAAAAGATAATTTAGGAATACGATCCCCATAAGATGCAGAAGGAAGGGCGGATTCCAAGATGCATAAAATGCCAGAGATGCTATGAGAAGGATCCATTCTCTGTACTTACGACTTTCCCAAGACCAATACAGAACATAAACGATCAGAAAGAATACGAAAAATAAAGTGGAGGTGAATATCATCTTTATTTTTTCCGTGTAAGTCCTAAGATAGAAGGTAAATCAGCGGAGAATATTGCGGAGAATTTTTCCATTCCTGCCTTATTCAAATGGATCAGATCGTAATAATAGTCCCCGTTATTCTTCCCATCTAAGCTAGCTTGGTAGTCGAGTAGGACAGTTGTCGGATCAATTTTGGCGATTTCTTCTTCCCAGATACGGTTTCTGTCCGGGCTTCTCCAATTTTTAATGATTTCACTATAAGGTGCAATCACTCCGATGATCTTGATCTTCTGCCCGTTCTCTAAACCAACTTGGCGAATATCATTATGCAAAATTTTTAATCTATGGAAGTAGTTGTTCACTTGTTTGGTTCTTTCTACTTTCACAGGAGTTTTTGTTGCTCCTAAGCCGCATGTGTCCCAGATCGCCTTTTTATGAAATTGGTCCGAGCCTGCAGGAGCAGCGGCCCCATTCCCAGGATTAGTGATCTTTAAACAGGATTTGATATCAATCACTTCCGGGAACATGCTAATACTCGGAAGATTTGTGTTTTCATGGGGCCAAGGAGTGAGTTTGGCTTCTTTTTTCCTTCTGCTGATATCTTTCAAACGTTTGGAAGGATCTAGAATAAAATCTCTGATATCTCTTCTGTATGCGATACTCTTAAATGCTAAAAATCCAAGATCATCATAACGCACATTATAATTGAATTCGTAAATTAAAGGAAAAGCTAACCTTCTATCCAACTCTCCTAACATCGCTAAGGTATGGATTTGTAAATCTTCTTGGTCTACCCATGGAGTAGAGATCTCGAGTATATGCAAAACAGTATGTACTTTTGGGAATTTAGGAAGAAGGTTACGTACAAGCGCATCCTGCACTACGAGCTCGGTTCCTTCCATCGCGATGGATTGGATCTTTTCTCCATATGGTTCCAAAGTTTCGTTTAATGTTTTTAGTGAAAGACCTTGGTGGGCGACTGAGGTCCCAAGGAGGAGTATCGTAGGCTCGAATTCTGCCCTCTTTTCCAAAACGTAATCGGTATTTCGAATAACGTTCGCTGCAAAGGATCCTTTTTTAAGATAAGGCCTGTAAACTCCAGTTTGCAGGCATAGATCGAATAAGGCTAGGACTAAAACCGGTATCCAAAAACTTCTCTGACGGATCAAACTGATATACGGATTCACTTTCACCTCAGAAATCGAAATACAGGAAGTTTTGACCTCCCGCTCCGAAGAACAGAATGATAAATAGATTCGCTGTAACGAATACCCCGAACTTTTTCTTGTTTTCCACAATTGTCTCGATAGGGTTTCGGGAAAAATAATAGGAAAGAATAAAACAGATCACGAGTAATATTCCGTAATCGTAATTTATGAATGTTTTAACGGAATAGACCCCGTTAGGCACTGCAAATACAAGAGATTTCATCATTGCCCACGCAGCTTCCATCGTCTTTGCGCGGAACAAGATAAACCCGAAGGAAAGACAGAACATAGTGAAGATTCTAGCGCCGATATCATAGCTTAAACCTCCTCTTTCGTTCAACCATGCGGCAACTTTAGTTTTAGAATATTCCCTATGGATTCCGAGCATGATTCCTTGCCAGAGTCCCCATCCTACAAAATGATAAGCAGCTCCGTGCCAGATACCTGCGAATAACCAGGTGATAAAAAGGTTTCTGTATCCTTTTAAAACTCCTACTCGCGAACCGCCTAGAGGAATATAAATATAATCCCGAATCCAAGTGGAGAAGGAGATATGCCAACGAGACCAGTGGTCTGCGATATTTCTTGCAACCATCGGGAAGTTGAAGTTCGGATCGAATTTGTATCCGAAAAGTCTTGCTGTTCCGATTGCAATATCAGTATATCCTGCAAAGTCGAAATAGATCTGCCAGCCAAAAGCTAATGCTCCGACCCAGATCTCTGCAGGGTTTAGAATTTTATAATTAGTGAATGTAAAGTCTACTACCTTAGCCAGATTGTCCGCGAATACTATCTTTCTAGTAAAGCCCATCAAGATTTGCGCAAACGCAATCTGGACATCTTCGGCTGTGACTTTAGGGGTATCATCCAAATCCCTGAAGAAAGTATGAGCACGAACGATAGGTCCTGCTACCAATTGAGGGAAGAAGGAAACATAAAGTGCAAAATCCAAGAAGGACTTACGAGCTTCCAAGTTCCTGCGAAACACATCTATAGTATAACTCATGGACTGGAATGTATAAAAGGAAATACCGACTGGCAGAATAATTTTAAGATGTTGTATCTTAAGGGGTTCCCCTGAAGAGATCTGATTGAATACATCCGCAAAAACTTCTAAAAGGAAGTTTGTGTATTTGAAATAAGCTAAGATTCCAAGATTTGTGATCAAGGAAACGATCAAGCAGAGCCTTCTGAATTTTTCGGAGACTCCTTCTCCACTCATCAATCTTCCCGCGACGTAGTCTACGATCATCGAAACGATCAAGATGATGATATATAAGTTGATATTAAAATTACAGAAGGATAGATCGATCCAGTTCTCGTACCAAGTAGAGGTTCTGATATCGTTACAAACTATTGATGCAGGATGCCAAGCGTTATAGAAGTAGAGGCTGGCAAGAAGAAGGAAAACCCTTTGGTATGTACCTTTTAGGATCTTTGCCAGGATCAAAACGATTGGCAAAAATACGAGAAAATGGGCTGAATTGAACAGCATTCGTTCGTTTGTCCTCGACTCCTGTGCAGTTTTTTGGACTGAGGGAAACCCACAAGCACTTATTTACTCGTTTCGATACACCGGTTCAGGAGTGATATCCTCATACTTATCTTCAATTCCTTCTATAAAACTTTTATGGGATCTTTCGGATCTAGGAAGAGTGGAATAAGTAAAATTCACTAGAAAAAGTAAGCTTGCATAAGCGAAAAAAATAATATGAGTGATGGATCGTATTCCAAATCTGAAGTTCTCGAATTCCAAAGAACGGAATACCAAAGAGGCAAATATCAGAAGTCCTATCACAGAAGAGACCCAGAACTCGAAAAAATAACCTTCCCACCATGTATAAAATGCGAAAGAAGGGATCAGCCAAAAGAATAAAAGAATAAGTTCTGTTTTATACAACTTCCAAAGACGGATCCAATTTAAGAATGCCAAGAATAAAACTCCAACCCAGAACCCTAGGTTTAAATTATAAGGAAAACTTTTGAGAGATGTAAAATCGTTTGTATTAACTCTGAGGCCGTTCTTAATTCCTTCGAAATTTAAGAAAGCATCTCCTATCCCTCTATAAAAATTTATGATATAATTTTTAGGTCCAGGTGAAGCCCCCCATCTTTCTTGAGAAGCGTATAAGAATAACCAGTTGGCAAAATTCTTTTCACTTTCGGTAGGAGCAGTCAAGTTCCTTTCCAAAAGTATAAACCCGACATACAAATATGAAAGTGTTAGGATCAGTACGACGGAGAATAAATATACAAAGATCAATTTTAGTTTATAAGAATATTCAAAACTTCTCCCTCTCCATTTATCAGCAAGGAGCACGGAAGCAGGAACGAATGTCAGAAAAATTGTATCTGATTGATGATAATAAACATTCCAAACCTGTAGAAAACCTGCGATATATAGTTTTCCAGGAGACCAACCGTTCTTAGAATTCCAGACACAGAGTAAAAATAATGCAGCAGTAAAACAGGAATGGATAAGTGGAGTATCATTATGTTGGGCGTAAAACCAAAATCCTTGAGAACAATGAACTGCAAGTCCCAAAAGAACAGCGCCGATCATATCCTTATACAATCTCCAATATGACAGCATCAATATAAAAATGAAGAAGGAAGCGACTACTAAAACTCTCAGCCTAAGCCCGAACATTGCGGAGTCCGGCCCATGAAACCAATACCAAAATTTTAAGTACAATAATCCCGTACTTTCGAAACCGATATGGTGAGGATTGAAGAATACCTTCCAGTATTTGTTCGTAATAATATTATGAGTATATACGATGGAATCCCAATCATAATGCCTGGATAAAAATCTAAGATCGAATAAAAATAAAATCCCAGTAAAACAAACCAGAAATAGAAAGCCGGTCCAAATAGAAGGAGAACGAAATATGTTTTCAGCTCTTTTGAGAAACGCTAGGCTTTCCAGGGAACGTTTGAGCATTAAACGGATCTGAACACGGAGGATAAAAATTCCGGATTATGTTTGGAGAAGAAATAAGGAGACTCCGCAAGCACCGAATTTTCAGTTTCGGAGAGGTGAATCCTGAAAGATAATTTTTCCAAACCTAAGAGTGAACGAAACCATCCTGACTTATGATGGATCTGTAAGCCTGTTTGGTCCGGATTCCAACGAATGGTTTCCTTTCCTAAAAGCCCCCATTTAGTAACTGCTAGTCTATTTTCTTCTGTAACAAAAATTTGAAATAGGTTTTTCCGCAAAAACCGGACCAGATCTAGGAAAAAAGCGAACGCGATATAAGAGATCACAAAAAGTGCAGTATAGTCGTACAACCTTTTATCAGTTAGAAGAGAAAGTTTTAATACCTTGGTGATTTGTAACAATTCTACAAATTTAAAAATCCAGGTAGATACTAAGGTCTTAACAGGAAATAAATAGAATAAGAATACCCCGTAAATTAAGATCACAAAGAAAGGAGGTATATAATTGATCCTTAATTTACTTTTTTTAATCTTAGAAGACCTAACTTCCGAATTGGAGTTCTCCCAATTCCACCATACGGATTTGGATTTACTGGATTTGTTCATACTTTGATAGCCTAGGAGTTTTTCTTTCTTGATTTCCAAAGTTCTACGAGGGAATTTTCGACTAGCTTTGCTGTGGAATCCCAAGACCAATCGTTTCTACTCGGCTTTCTGCCATAGATCCCTTTTTTACCGGCAAGGGAAAGTGCGTTTTTCCAAGCCTCTAAATTCTTAGGAGAAACGAATGAATCTGTAAACTCATCCAAAACCTCGTGAAACACAGGAATATCCGAAACGATACAAGGTTTGTTTTCCCGGATTGCTTCAAGTAATGGTAGGCCGAAACCTTCGTGCAAAGAAGGAAAGATAAAGTAAGAACAATTTTTGTAGAGCCAACCCAGCTTGGAGTCGTCCGGGTTCTCTATAAAGTAAACTCCATCTTTCTCCAAACCACCTTCTTTTAAAAGAGAGGTCAGACCTTCCGACTTCCAGCCTAATCTTCCTGCGAGAACTAAAGGATAAGGAAAATTGGGCTCTTCTTTTTTTAAGGAGAGGTACGCTTCTACAAGAGTGTTCAAATTTTTTCTGGGTTCCAGTGTTCCGACAGAGAATAAGAAATTTTTGGGTAGAGTTTTTTCAGGAGCGGACACGGATCCAAAACCTTGGACTCCCGGATAGACCACTTCTAATTTTGGTTCTAACTTAGGTAAAAAGTTTAGAATATCATTCTTCGTATTTTGAGAAAGGCAGAGTACCTTATCCGCTTTTTTTAAAGTGATCGGAGATAAAATTTTATGCTGCCAATAATTTGCAGTTGTCATTGTCTCCGGAGCGGATTTGAAATTTAGATCATGATAATTTACTAATGTAGGAACTTTCAATCCGAATATAGGAAGTAATTGTAAGGTGCCCCAAAATAGATCTATTCTATGCTTTTTAACCAAAGAAGGTATGGTGAAGTTCAGCCATAAGGCTCCCGGAAGTTTGCTAGGAATAAATGTAGGAGTAAGTCCTATCAGATGATTGAAAACAGGATGAATAGGTTTATTCGAATAAAGATAATATTCTAGAGGGGAATCCGGACGCAAAAGTCTTTGCAAAACTTCTGCGAGGTATCTGGAATTCCCAGTGATCCCATAAGACAAGGGTCTTGCGTCTACAGCAACTCGTGGTTTGTATTTTAAATTTTCCTTTTTTAGCATAGTATTATGAAAAGACTATTTGGCTGGATCTGAGTAGAAAATACATACGTATTGTATTAAAGAAGTGTATAATAAAAAGGAGAACATCAGTAACGCTTCTTCTGCCGCATTTCCTATAAAACTTCTGTTTAAGAGAAGAACTAGTATGGAAATAGAGATAAAGACAGTCGCAGATCTATAATCTAGCAGCTTTGTTTTCCATTTTTCCCAAATCAGCGGCGGTTCTCCCTGGTCTGGCCATAGTTTGGAAAGAGCAAACGCAGTCGGGAATAATAAGAATACGAATGCATGTATCCAAGAAATTCCGCTGAAAATTATGGAGAAGAAGAATAGTCCGGAAAGAACAAAACCTTCAGAGGCGCCTTTATATACTTTGTATAAATAAGGGCCTGCAATTCCTAAACTCAATAATCCGGAGATAATTTTCACCTGATCTATATTCAGAATAATGAACGGCATCCCGAATCTTCCTTGGTTTAGCAAATCTGAATATGATAAAAAGTATTTAGATAGGGTAGAATTCAAACTCTGATTATTCTTCCACGCCCTTAAAGCCGGAGACTTGAGATACTTATCCAAAACCAAGTCGTACCATGTTTGGTTCATTTTCCAAGTGAACTCCGGATTGTATAAAGCAGGCAGTGCGACCCAACCCAAAGCAAAAATAACCGTGTAAAGGATCACCATCGGTCTTTTTTTGTATAAGAAATAAAATAGGAATGCTGCGGGAGTGAGCTTGATCACAATTGCAAGCGACAGAATGAGTCCGGATAACCAATCCTTCTTTATAGAAATAGAAAGTAAGATCAGCAATAATAACAAGAAACCAACTTGGTTATTGTTTTGGTGATTCTCTACAAATCGTAAGGATAAAAGTAAAACTGCAGATAAAAATAAAAAGGATTTCTCTCTTCCTAAAAGTTTTCCGATTAAAACAAGGCTTACTATCAACGCAATAAAATTGATCGTGAAAAAAATCCCAGATGCGACTTCGAATGGAAGGACTGAAATTGGAATGAGCAAAAATGCAAAGGTTGGCGGATAAATATAGGAGCCTACATTTTCCATTTTTGCCCTGATCCTAAAAAATACTTCCGGATCAAAGATTTGGTTTATATTTAATTTGCCGCTTTCGAATTCTTGGATTACTTCAGAAAATGCATCCAGGCTATATATATCTTTGCCTAGTTTGAAATTGCGGGAGGCTTCATAATAGTCCGAAAAATCGGAAGATTGATCCGTGCGGCTGAACCCGTTTGCGTAGAGAAAAGCTAAGAATAAAAAGAACGCTAAAATAGGGCCGGACTTTTTCAGGTCGATCCACATTCAGGTACTCTTTTCTGTCCGCCTGAAAAAGCCAAGAAATTAAAAATCGGTTCCCGAATTCTTCGGATCATATTCATTGGAAGAATGGAATTCCAAGATCTGTCCGATTTCGATTTTGAACTTCCCGAAGATCAGATTGCAAAATTCCCTGCGGTTCAAAGAGATAAGAGTAGGTTGCTTGTCTTAGGAAGAACCCAGGATTTCTTAAAAGAAGAAACAGAATTTTCAAAGATACTAGACTATCTCCGAGAAGGAGATGTATTGGTGGCAAATGCAACTAGGGTTTCCAAACGAAGAGTATTTTTGGTTACTAAAACAGAGAGAAGACATGAGGCAATGTTCCTTTCGGAAATCGAGCCTGGAGTTTGGAAAACACTTATTAGAAATTCTAAAAAGTTGAAGTTAGGAGATATACTCTCCGATGAGGCAAGCGGAAAATTCCAGCTTTCCGTTGAACGAAAAGAAGAAGAATTTACCATCCTTAGATCTGAAACCCCACTCGATGAAAACTCGTTTGAAACAATTGGTCGCACTCCAATTCCTCCCTATTTCAAAAGAGAAAGTAATTCGGAAGACGATGTTCGTTACCAAACTGTGTATTCCAAAAATTTAGGCTCTGTAGCAGCTCCTACAGCAGGTTTACATTTTACGCCGGAACTCTTAGAAGAACTAAAAAATCGAAAGATAGAATTTCTGAAACTAGAATTGAAAGTAGGTTACGGAACATTCCAATCCTTGAGCGAAGATCATTTCGCGAATAAAAAACTACATGAAGAAGAATTTGATCTACCTTCTGAAACAACGGAACTTCTCAACTCGGCTAAAAAAAACGGTAAAAGGATTATTTCTGTAGGCACTACGACTCTCAGAGCCCTGGAATCCGCTTATGATCCAAATGATAAAACCTTCAGAGCAGGAGAAGGAAAAACGAGGTTATTTCTGCAACCGGAAGATTCTATCCTAAGTTGTGAAGGTTTGATTACGAACTTTCACCTGCCCCAAAGTAGCTTACTTTTGTTAGTAAGTGCATTTGCGGAAAAAGAAAAAATACTGAAGGCCTATAAATTTGCCATAGAACAAAAATTTCGTTTCTTTTCTTACGGAGATTCCATGCTGATTTTGGATCCTGAAAAAGTCTGAGCCTAACTTATTTAATTGAGGAATTCTAAGCCGAAAAGTAAAATGGGAAAGGTGTTAAGAAAGGTTCTTCCTGGGCAAACTGAAATTAGATTTAAAGCGGCAAAGCCGGCCAGATTAAACGGACTGCCTGACTTTTTAGTATTTCATAAGGAAGAGGTGAGAACATTCCGCCAAGCCCTGGGAAACCCTGGACTTTTCCGACATATCTTAATTACGGGCCCAGAGATAGAAGCAAACCTTTTGCAATTCGGGCAATACCTAGAAGAGATCGTTAAAGACCAACCTGTAGTTGCAGAACCAAATCCCACCTTATTGTCTCTTGCAGGTTTTCCATTTGAGAACAAATATAGACCAGGAAAAATTTCAGAAGCAAACGGTGGACTTTTACTTCTTCCAATCAAACCATTTGTAGAAGATCCGGATCTTTATTATTTTCTGAAAGGTGTACTCCTAACAGGTAAAATAGATTTTCTTTCTCTTCCAGAAGGATCCGATTCCACCAATATCAATCGATTTCATCCAAGTATAGATTCCAGATTCAGACTTATCTTAGTGGGAGAAGAAACGGAAGTGGATTCTATCTCTCAGATTGACGCTGACTTTTACGGAAGTTTCGATTTTAAAATCCATATGCCGTACGAGATCAGTCTGGAAAAATCCTGGCTTCCGGTTTTTTCGGGACTCGTTAAGTCTTGGGAAAAACCAGGGTATCCTCCTTTGGACCAAGCAGCTTTGGACTCACTTCTAGAACTTGCGCTTAGATGGAATGATAGCCAAACTAGACTTTCTTTACATCTGTCGGAACTTCGTTCTTTCGTAAGGGAAGTATTAGCATTTAATAATAAAGGGAAGAAGTCCGTGGGTCGGGCAGAGATTGAAGCAGGCCCCGCTTTGATCCAAAAAAGGACCGCCATCCACAAACGAAAATATATAGAAAATATCAAAGAAGGTCTTATTGGTGTCCCTCTGAAAGGAAAGAAGACGGGACGGATCAATGGACTTTCTGTAATTTTATTGCAGTCTTCCTTACTCGATTTTGGGCAAGTGAACCAAGTATCCGCCAGGGTTTCCTTGGGTTCTGGAAACCTGATCAATATAGAAAGAGAAGTAAATCTTTCAGGAAGCCTTCACGATAAGGGAGTTTTTATTTTACAGTCCTATATCAAAGGAATGTTTTCTCATACTCAGTCTTTCGGTTTGGATGCTTCTATTCTATTCGAACAAAATAGTTCTCCGATTGATGGGGACTCCGCAAGTTGTGCGGAACTTCTGGCACTTCTTTCTGCGCTTTCCGGACTGGAGATCCCTTGCAATATTGCTGTGACGGGTGCTCTTTCCCAGTACGGAGATATTCTTCCTGTGGGTTCCGTGAACACTAAGATCCAGGCTTGGTTTGATGTGATCCGACTGACAGGTTCTTCTAGAGATAAATACAAAATTTATATCCCAAAAGACAATATGAGGGATCTGAATCTTCCAAGAGAGATCCGGGAAAGTATGAAAAAGGGAAATTTCCAGATATTCTCCTGTTCTCATGTAGAAGATTTGATCCCTGATATTTTCGGGGTCCCTGCTGGTAGGATCTCCAAATCCGGCAAATATCCAAATGGTTCACTTTTCCGGATCATAGAAGAGCGAATAGATCGCAAACGAGACGGGGAAGAGACTTAGGCCGACAGCCGGGCTGCTCCGGGTTCGCTATTCGCTCATCCGGTCTTCGCCCGGACTAAAGCCCTTCGCATCCCTGTCGGGTTCAGAATTTCCCGAAATTTCTCAGATTTCCTCTAATCAGTCTCCCCTGAAATGACCGATACTTTATATACAGTCATGGAACGTCGGGCAAATATCAATATTGAGTCTTCCTTACTGGTAACCTTGGTTGCAAGTATGGGATTCTTAGTCAGTTTGGGAATCGCTCCAGTTAGGACCGGAAGCTTTTTAAGCGACGAACCGGTCTTAAGAGAACTCATCCCCAACCAATTTACTTGGGAACCAAGCTCGGAACAAATCCGAGATCTGCCAGAGAGAGAAGGAGAAACCGGACCCAGCCTGGTTTAATTTCTTGCTCCGCTTCACGGTCTAAAAATCCTATCAAGAAAGACCGGGAGTGTTCGATGTTCGGCAAAAGTTTAGATAATCTAAAACAAATGAACCAAATGCGGGTTCGTATGAAAAAATTGGAGAAAGAGCTAGAGGCTCTCTTCTTCGAGGGAAAATCCAAGAACGAATTAGTAGTCTGCATTACTGACGGTAAACAAACCGTTCAAGAGATCCGTATTGAAGATTCGTTACTAGCTAAAAACGATAAAAAGTTACTTCAAAAAAGTATAAAACAAGCTGTGAATCAATCAATGGAAGCTGCCCAAAAAGTTGCGGAAGAAAGAATGGGAGAATTTAAATCTCTTCTTTCCGGAATGCCTTAATTTAAGGACCTTTATATTCGTTAAAAATTTTCTGTTTCGTCCGATTCCGAGAGAGTTTAAAGAACTCATGAGGGCAAATCGGACGAGTATCAGTCGACTCAGGAAGAACGATCGCCTCTTGCCCCTCGTCGTCATTTTCCGTAATTCCCAACGATACCGAAATATCTCCGGATCTTTTCATTTCAGTATTGATCTGTAGAGAATACAGGTTTCCATCTATATTCTTTTTTAATAATACTAATCTTCCGATAGAATTGGAATTGGAACGATCCGCTTTTACGAATTGGATCTGTCCAGGGTCCAATTCTCCTAACGGTGTAATTTCAGGTATTCTTAAAGGATCGTATAATTTTCTTAATACATCTCCGTCTGTTCCTGCAGCAGGGAATGGAAAAGTTTGAATTGTCTTGGTGATATCTTGTAAAAATACGGAAGCACCGTTTGTATCCGTTCCGGATTGTGCGAACTCAGGAGAAATATCTCCTAAAGATTGCCAAAGGAAAGCTGGATAAATTTTCATGAAGATTTCCGAACCGTCCGTCCCGACTGCGTCCTTAATTTCCTGGGAAGAATTTAGATAATTATCAGCGCTCGTCTTGAATAGATGAAATAATCCGGTAGCGTCCGAAGCTCTATAACCTTTAGGACCCTGGACTCCAGATCTAAAGAATGAATTTCTGGAATCGGCATCATTTCCGGAGATCATATATAAATATTTCATAAAGGAATATGCGAATGCATAATCTACTAAGGAATTAAATTTAGAACTTCCGAATATACTATTTCCGTTCACGCCTCTAGAGCAGGAGCTGGAATTCCTACCTCTATAACAATTGATCCGATTGATTTGAGGAGAATAACCAGCTATGTCTGCTGCTACTTCGCTCGTTCCCTCGTTGATCCAAGCTTCGTCTCTTCCTCCGCCTTGGCTCATGATCCTTGCCTCGTACTGGAATCGGATCAAATGTTGGTATTCATGGGCAAGAGTAGCTAAAAATGTATCCGGTTTTCCCTGGGCAAGGTCTGAATTTCGGACCGTAACCAGTTCGACCCCGTCCATATACACTATATTTGAATAATTAGAACGGACCGCATAACTGGAATTGTCTGGGAAATAATCCACCGGATCGAAAAATCCTGCTACAAAAGAAGAGCCCGCATGGCTTCCGTCATGAATATCGGAAACGATTACCGCTACTTTTCCATCTCCATCTAGATCGTCTGAAAAGCCGAAAGCCTCACCTAATCTAGGATAAATTTTAGAATCAAATTCTTGAGCGATGTATTGGTAATCTAAAGCAGATTCTAAACCGCTAGTTACGTAAATATTTACGTGAGCGCCGGAGGCCACTTTGGTCGTTTGCATACAACTGGAATTGTTTTTTACAAGATTACGGATCCAGAATGTATTATTGCCACCGCAGGAGCTAGATACTTTGGCTAAAGAAAGTAGATCGTCTATACTAGGTTCCGATTTGTCTTGAGTTCCAAGTGCGTCTTTGCTAACCACACAGTCCGAAAGTAAAAATATCAAACTAACTGAAAGTACAAATGTATATAAAGATCTGCCTAAAGGCATATAAAGGAACTTCCAAAAACCGTCTCCGGTCGAAACCTTCATGATCTTTCCCGCCAAAAAAGGAAACTAGCTTTACGCCTTGATCCTTTTTGTTAAGGTCAATAATTATTTAGGGTCGAATGGGAGCAAGGATCATTGGCTAAAAAGGTTCCGAAGATTTGGAAATTTTTTTCCAAAAAATTTCAATATATCGTAATTTTTTCGTTAGGATATAATTGCGGATTTCGTCCTTCTCCCTTACAAAAAGATCCGATCCCAGGTCCACAAATCCCCGCATTCGATTCCATTCCGAATAGCGGAGAATATTTTTCCGAGATCAAAAAAATCCCAACCGGGTTTTATATCCGACAGGTTTATCTAAACCATTCCAACAAAAAAGAAATGTTGATTAGCCAACTAACAGTAAGTGAATCTAAAAATTGGGAAGAAACAAGGTTTGAAGGAAAACTAAATTTAGATGAATCCGGAAAATTTTTTAGATTTCGTCCAAAACTTTGTAGGATGTTTACAAGTAAAAATCCGGGAGATCGTTGGACATTAACTAGGGCCTACGAATGTGATCATTTCGAATTTCTAATATGGAAATCAGGACCGGATGATATTCGCTTAACTCCCGGTCCGGAGGGAGAAGAAGAAGGAATACTTCTCAAAAAATCTAGATCCTCTAATATATCGCAGATTTCTGCGATCATTTTAAAAGCGGATCCTGCCATCACAAACATTTGGGGGATACGTCTTTCGAGGGTAAGAAAAGGAGCCAAGGCTACATTAGAAAAACAGGATGGAAGGAAAACGGAACTAAATTCCTTAAAAACCGTGGAGACCACGGGAGAGATTAAGACCGAAAAGTCTAATCATGCAGAACCTGGGGATATGATTTTATACACAAATCCTGGGGAAGCAAGGCCTCTTGCTTTATAGTCCGCCCATGCGGGCTTCAGGAGCGAAGCGACTATAGATCAGTCTAGTCCATTCTCCGAACTTAAGATCTTACGTAGCCCGGGCATGATTTTTACATAGGGCTGGATTTTTCTAAAATCGGAAATTTCTTTGGCGGAAACATCTGAACCATCCAATTGTAAATGGATCAGATTTGTGAGACCGTATAATGGACTTAAATCCTTTACTTGGGTCCCACCCAAATACAATTCCATTAGTTTTGTACAATGCTCTAAAGGCCTAAGATCCTTGATTTTAGTATGTTTTAGCTGTAGATGTCTCACACTACATCCAGGTCCTAAAAATCGGAGACTAGATATTTTAGAATCAGTCAGTTCTATTCTAGTGAGTCTATTCCAGTGCAGATAATTTTTCAGGTCTTGATCGCCTAGTTCTGTTTGGTTCAATACCAAACTATCCAGCTTTGCGACACGATTTAGAGGGGAAAGATCCTTTATAGAAGATCCGGATAGATGAACATATCTAAGTTTTGGAAGATCAGGTAAACCTTCTAGTGATTTTACTTCTTTAGAATTTAGTTCTAGGATTTCTAATCTGGAAAATGCAGATAGATCGCTCCAACTAGGACTGTCTTCGAAACCTAACCATCTGATTTCTTTCGGATATTTGCCGAGGATCTCGCCTTCACCATTCCGAACGGAGATAAGATGATTGGATTGAGAACAGGCAAATAAGAAATAGAGAATGAGAAAAATTTTCCTCATAAGATCAAATCTATTTGGATTCCATACGAAAGAAAACCAAAAATAGTTCCTATAAATAATTTTAAAAACGATTATCTCTCCCTGATTCACAGGTTGGAATTCCAACGGGAATCGAGTTGACATCAGTCTCCTTTTTGGAGCAAGATAAGATTCGAAGCCGGTCCGAATGGAAGAAGATAAAAAATCCGCCTCTCGAAACACCAAACAAAAGGGCGAGATCCTGAGAGTCATCCGGGATGCAAAAGGTCCTCTTTCGGTAAAGGAAATCCATGATATCTCTAAAAAATCCATTCAGAATATAGGGATCGCTACCGTATACCGGTCCGTGAATCATCTACTGGAATCCGGTTCGATCCATGAGATCCAATTGCCTGGAGAATCTTCCCGTTTTGAAATCAGCCACTTGGACCATCACCATCATTTCCATTGTAAGGTTTGCGATCGGGTTTTTGATGTAGAGATCTGTCCTTTCCCAATGGAAAATCTTCCTAAGGGATTTACATTAGATTCTCATGAAATTATCTTATACGGTGTTTGTTCCGAATGTAACAACTCTTCAAAATGAATCAAAAAAAACTAAAGTTTAAAATACTCTATTTAAGCGTTCTATTTATCGCGTTATTCTCCCTTATAGATAGGGTGGTATTGGAAAATCTACTTTTTGGATTTCCGAATGAACTAGAGTGGGATACTTCACCTTGGTTCAACTTTTTGGAGAAAAGAAGAAGGATCCAATTCTCTGAAAATGAAAAAGGCACACTGATCGTAGGAAGTAGTGTGGCTCTTTATTCCTCTCTTCCGGGAAGAATGAACGAGAAACTGAAAGGCTCATCCATTCGTACGGAATTCTATTCTCATCCTGCTTTAACTCCTTCCGATTTCTATTTTTATAAGGAAGATATTGTTTCTAAAAAGCCTAAGTTAGTATTTTTTGTTCTGAATCCTGCAGATCTACAATTGGATTTTTTGATCACTGAAAAGGAAAGTGAAGACAGATTAGCCCAATACAGACAAAACCTGCTTTATCAGGAAAAGTCCATTATCAACTTTCAGAATTTAGAATATTCTGAAAAGGATTTAGACGATGTCTCTGCAAAAACAAGACATCAAAATAGGATGATCTATCCCTCCCAATATCTAAGAGAGAAGTATGAAAGTATTTTGAAAACGGGTAAATCCGCTGTTTTATCCCTTCTTTCCAGGTCTCTTTTCTTGGTAATTCGATACAGAAGTTTTTTGTATGATCCAATGGATGCCTGGATCGAAAACCATCTTAGAAGTGGGAGATCCTACCATTATTATACGGGGATCATCCCTGAAGAAGGTATCTATCTAAGAGGATGGGCCAAACCTGAATTCTCAATCGATTGCGAATTGAAGAACGGGACATTCGAAGAGAGTGTATTCTTTCAAGAGAAGGGAACCACTCTCAGAATTTGGGGAGAAGGTAAACCGATTTTATTCGATAAAACTTTTCCGAAATCGGGTTGGCACACGATCAAGTTTACTGTTCCAGAAAAGTTGGATAAAACCAAACTTAGAATTGCTTCCGATAGGAAGATCTCTTCCTTACAAGTGGATTCTAGAATTTTTGGGACAGAAGAAATTTATGGGATCAGACTTTCTCAAAACTTCTGCAGAAATGAGATCCGAAAACATATCTCTTATATTCGAATTCCCGGTCTAGATGATTCAAGGATCTCTAATATGGATGACGTTACTTATTCCAAGGATTATACGGAAAGGATCTATGGATATAAGGGAGAAAGTTCCAAAATGTCTAGACTTGTTACTCTTCGAATGGCAAAGATCAAATTAGCATCTTCTCCAAAGTTTTTTGTTTGGTCAGAACTGGAATATCTGAAAAAAGCAATCCTATATCTGGAAGCCCAAGGTATCCAAGTGGTCTTGGTAAATTCTCCTGAAAATCCTTTTGAAAGAGAAGTATATGAAACAAGTCCTTGGTACAAAGGGTATATTTCTTATTTGGAAAACCTGGGAAAAGATAAGTATACGTTCAAAAATGCAATGCCTGATTTTGAAGATAAAAAATCCTTCTTAGACCCTCACCATTTGACGTACCAAGCTTCTGAAAAATCTTCGGATCTGTTTGCAGATTGGATCCTAGAGGCATTAACGAAAAAATAGATGTTCCGATTTTTCTCTAAATTTTTACAGAATGAAAAACTGAAAGCCGAATGGATCGGTGTTTTAGGAAATCTTAAACTAGTTAGCTTACTTTTTCTTATTTTGTATTCATTCTCCTCCTTTTGTGTTTGGAAGAAATACTCTTGGAGTCCGAGTTCCCAGATAAATTTCGGAAAGGAATTTGCCGAACAAAACAAAGAACAAACTCCTCCAGGTGCAATCGTGTTCTTAGGAGAGGAGGGGAATCTAGGCGCCGGATATGATGGGCAGATCTTTTATTATTATTCTAGGATGTTATCTAGTTTCAGTTTGAATTGGCCTAATGGTTTTGAAACCAGTTTTAGGGCTCCTAGGATCGGTTATCCACTTTTAGTTTCCCCATTCGGTTGGTTGGGAATGTATGGGACCATCTTCGGGATGTACATTTTGAATCTAGGGATCTTTTACCTATCTTATTTGGCGATCCGAGACTTATTGCCGGATCCTAAAAAATATTTAAGCACATTCTATCTACTTTCCCCGTTTGCACTGGGAAGTTATATCTTACTTGTATCAGATACGGTTATGATGGGCCTAAGTGTCCTCGCATATTGGGCCTTTATTAGAAAAAGATTTATAAGTTTCTCCTTATTAGCAGGGCTTGCCATTCTCACGAAAGAGCAGGCTATCTTTTTGTTTTTCCCTTTAGGGTTGACTACACTATTCCAAAAGGAATTCAAAAAAAGTATTTGGGTCGCTTCTTCTTTGATCCTACCTGGAGCCTGGAGTTTATACTTAAGAACCCAATTTCCTGAATGGACCCCCGGAAGTTTAGGCCATTTTTTTGATCCATTCGGGGGACTTTTAGGATATTTCGGGGAAGTCCAACAAGCTCTAGTTTCAGGAGATAGAAATCTGATCCTTCTGATCAAAAAATTCTCCAGATTTCCTTTGGTACTTCTTCTTTTATCGGGGACCTATCTATTATTCAAAGGGGATGGGAAGAAGGGCCTGGCATTTCGCTTAGGTTTTGGAATTCTTTTATTGACCACGTATGCGGGAGGGTATGTTCTCTATTGGGCCACCTACGAAAATGTTTCCAGAATGTTTACATTCAGCCTTCCTTTATTAATTTTTTGGGAAAAAGAAGATGAGTCCCTTCCGAGCGGAACCTACTGGGCGCTTACAGGTATTATTTTAATTTCATTCTTAATAAAATTAGCATTTGTTTCCAAACCTTTACGTCACTTGGTCTGGTGATCGGTCACGGATTCTTATCTAAGTTTTTTTGCATATGAATCTCGGCAAAAATTTTCTTAGACTTGATTCTTCTTATAAAAGAATTAGAATGGTCTTATTGTAGGTCCGCTGTTCAGAAATCCGCACGTGTCATTGTAATCAGATCGGTGAAATCCGAGCTTTGCTTCTCTTAGAAACCCTGCTATCCGCGATTTTACCGTCGTTCAAATCAATCCGCTGTTCTTAAAGAGTGTTATGTCTATGGGAAGGCGAGTTGGTCTCCCGTTTGCGAGTCGGAAGCTGCCTAAATTTTTTGTTCGAGGAAAGCATGCAGAATCGCAAACTTTTTGTAGGAAATCTTAATTACTCTGTTCGCCAGCAGGAAATCAGTGAACTATTCTCCAACTACGGAGAAGTAGCTTATGCAAAAGTAATTGAAGGTAAAGGATTCGGATTCGTGGAAATGGCTAGCGAGGAGCAAGCTGAAAACGCGAAGAACAGCCTAAACGGAACCGAGTTCAAAGGTAGAACTTTGAATATCGATATCGCAAAACCTCAGACTTTTAATAAACCAAGAAGACATTAAGATCTTTCTCGGGGAAGGAAACTTCCCCGAGTTTTCCTATTCGTTCGTCCTTTTTCCATATTCTAAAAGAGAAAAATATGGATCTCCTTCCAGACCTAAAAGTTCCGCGAACGCCTCTTCGGTGTTTTTTCCGGACTTCTTTTTCTCCAATACAGACAACCTAAAGTTATCTCCTTTCTCTTTCAGGATCTTTTCCTCTATAATCATATGTAAATAAGCGATTTGTTTTTTAGGGGGAAGGTCTTGTGCAACGATCTCTACTTTTTCAGATCCCAAACGGAATCTACAGATGATAGAAGGGACCTTGCTCAAAACTTTTTCGGAGAGTTGAAAACCGGGATAAGAAGAAAAAGAATCTAAAACTTTCAGGAGAGAAGGTTTTAACTCGCAAATTATATCAATGTCGGATTGGGGAAGCTCCACTCCGATCGGAATGGAACCTACGAATTCAGGTGAGAATTCGGAAAGGATCTGGAATATTTGATGCTCTTTTAAAAGTGAAGTACAATCCGAGAATCGGTTTGTCATTCAGACAAAGCAGGCGAATTAAACGCCTACTTCTTCCTCTGCATCCTCGTTTTCTTCTTCAACGTTCAGAAGTTCCACAAGCTCTTTGTAGGCTCTTTCTTTTTCTACAACGCCTGTTTTCTTAATCGCCTTTTTGAGAACATCGTCCCATTTTTTCTGGGGAAGGATCACTTGCATCTCTTCCAAAACTTCCAGAATATTGATATCGTCTTTCGTATTAAAGATCTCAGTGGCGTCGTAACGGAATAACCCGGAAAGTTGATCGATAAAATCGCCGACTCCGTTTCCGCCTCCGCGTTTATCTAGGGCCTCTTGTTTTTTTTGCGCTTTGCGGAGATCTCTTTCTCGTCTCTCCAATTCGGTCCGTTTCATAAAAGAACCCTCTCTTATCGGCTATACCTGCCATGTTTTCGAACTCAGCTCACGGGCAAAGAAAAAACCCTTTGAAAATCGATTAGGAAAACCCAACTAAGCTGCCGATCTGGCGGAAGTTCAGGTTTGATTTCTAAAAACTCACCGGTAAAAACGGGGAAATTCTACAAAACTAACCCAAACCTTCATTCCTATAGAATTAGACCGGGTTGAATGTGGAATTCTTTCCGAAGAATCCGGGTTTTGGGTCTTTTTTCGTACGATCGTTTAGAAAAAAGAAGTGGGTTAAGTCTTTTTAACGAGAACCCATCGAGGATTTGGGAATCCTATATTCTTTTTGGATTCTTTGGTTAGCAGATATTAGACTTTCTTTATCCAAAACAATATCCGTTCCATCATCTAACAAAATTGTAATGTATCTTGACTTGGATGATTTCACTTCATTGGAAATATCTTGGACAGACATTACAGGTTTACCGTTTACTTGATCCACGAGTCTTCCTGAAATTTCGTGATAACCTTGGTTGGATTCATCTGGAATCACTTGGGAAAGTAATACGAATTTACCTTCCTTCTTATCCCCGCTAGAAAACTTATGATAATCGAATGTGTATAGAAGTTTACGATCTACTTTAGATCTCCAATCTTTTCCCCATTCCAGTAAATATCCTTCGGAAAGTTCCACGAATAGGAAACCACCGTCGAAATAATATTCGGATTTGGATCCTAGATTTCTATGAGGGATCCGAATAGAAGAATAAGGAAATGATTTTAAGGTGAGTTGAACTTCTTCTTCTTTGCCAGACCGGATGATTTTAACCGGGACTTGTTTGCCAATTTGATAGCCGAATTCATCTCCTAGATGCGCGATATAAGAGAGAACCTGTTTGCCGTATTTTGGATGTTGGAAATATCCTTTGGAATCTATCTTTTTGCCGCCAAATTCTAGAATCACATCGCCGATCTTTAAGATTCCATCTGCTGAACTTTCCGGCAAAATTTCCGCTACTAAGATCCCTTGGTCTTTTGTTTTGAGGGAATAAAAATCCTTAGTGGCCTTATCGATGATCGGTCTATAACGGAATCCTTTAAAAGGTATTTCAGTCTTACCGAAATCCCCTAGAAATTTGCTGATCAAGAAAGAAGGAATCGCTCTACCTGAGTTTTTATCTCCTGAGAAATCGAAAAGTATCCCGCTTACTTTTCCTTTTTCTAATAGAACTTCTCCGTTTCCGTTTAATGTTTCAGTGGAATTTACATCCAGAACAGGAAGTTCTACCATTCCTTGCGAATATTGGTCCAGGTCCATGCTGATGAGAGAGCCTGAAGCGGATTGAATAGAACCAGAATTGTCCAATTGATAGATAGAAACCTGTCTAGGATAATCTATTTCTTTTTGGAATTCAAACGGGGTTAGATCCTTAAAGAAGTTTTCTTCTTCTATTTTTAATAATGCTAAATCGGATTCGAAGTCTTGTCTTGCTACGATCGCCTTTGTCTCGGCATAAGAAGAATATTTTTTAACTTCTATCAATGTAGAGTAGGTGAGTAGATGTGCCGGTAATAAGATCTTTTCGCCAGGAACTACGATCCCTACTCCTCTTCTTACCTTTGGGTTTTTCTTTTTCCAAGGGTTAAAATAATCAGGCTCTTGGTAGGAGATCTTTACTTGGACTATACTCTTTTTGTATTCTTCTTCCGCCTTTGCCTGAGATGCCATTCCGTTCGGAACGGACTTAGGGGAAGGTTTCGATTTTTTAGCGGATAGTCCGGAACTGAAAACACAAAGGCTGATAATGACTAGAAAGATCTTGGATTTCACGTATTACTCCAAACCGTAGGTGCTTCTGATCTGGGAATCCGCCTTTTGGGTTTCTTCTCGATCCATAATCAATGGGAGATCTATATTCAAAAATTTTAATTTTAAAAACTTGGACTTTGAATCTGCGATAATTCTTTTCAGGTCTGCAAGACTATTGATTGGTTCTCCGTTTACCGATTCCAAAACTAAATTTAGGAAATAGTCGGAGGAAGAATTTACCGGATGAGCCAATTTTCTGTATAGAACCACATCCGCCTTTTTGGTTCTGCCGATCCCATCTTCTATAAAATAATCGTATCTATATAAGAACTGGCTGCCGCCGGAAGTATTTCCACTTCTGCTCCATGCCCCCAGAAGATCTCTGGACATTTCTTGGAATAATAGCCCGCCTATCATGGAATAATCAAATGCGGTATCGTACCTGTTTCTCATAAAATCGAAATCAGGCATTCTTTTGGCCTTAAATTCCACATCGATCAGTTTGCCATTACGGAATACTTTGAATCGGATCGATTCTCCGGAATACTTATCATCTACTGTTTCTGTAAAATCTACTCGGGCGTCCTTGTCTAAGGTAATAGTCCCGTTTCTTCCGATGGCAAGACCATCAATCTCTGTCAGATAATCTCCTTCTTTCAGATACCCGTCAGCGGAACCGTTCGGAAGTATCCTGGTTACGAATACACCTTCTAAACCCTCCGGGATCCCTTTTACTTTTCTGAGAGAAGTATTAAAAGAATTGAATGTTCCAATTCCAAGTTCGACGTAACCGTCGTATTTTCCGTCTTCTATATCTTTTAGAAAATGACGGATCACTTTGGTAGGGATGAGATAACCGATATTTTCCCCTTTGGTAGCAACTTGGAAGGCAACTCCCACCACCTTATTGTTTTGGATGGCAGGTCCTCCCGAATTCCCCGGGTTAATGGCGGCATCTACTTGTAAAACCAAGTGACTGTCCACGGAAGAATGTTCGTATTTAGATTGTTCTTTTCTAGAAACGATTCCTCTGGTTACGGAAACCTTATTCCCGCCGATTGGATATCCTACAACTATAAGAGAAGAATTCAGCTCCGGAATTTCTCCCAAACTTAGATCTGTGGAATCTTTATAAAATTCTGGGTCTTCTGCTTCTAAAACTGCTAGGTCGCAGTCGTGGGCCACATGTAAAATTTTGACCCTGTACCATTCAGTCTGGTTATATCTCTGGACCTGAACATACTTTGCGTTTGAGATCACATGAGCATTTGTTAATATTCTTTTATTCCCGATCAGGAATCCAGTGCCCGAACTTGCCCGGACCCCGTCTGTGGCCCAAGGGGTAAATGCACTAAATGCTTGGGAATATACTTTGATTTGTACGACTGCTTTTCGCACATGATCGAAATCGCTTTTTTCCTCAGAGAATAGAGGAAAATGAAGGGAAAATACTAGTACAATAAGACCAGATTTCAGGAACTGCATGAGATGCTTAATGTCCTTCGAATTCACAGATGGAGAATACGTTTACACCTAAATCTTTATTTAATTTTGTAGCTCCGCCTAGATCCGGAAGATCAATGATGACTCCGACTTCGGGAACTTCTGCACCTAATTTTTGCAATAATTGGACAGCGGCGATCATAGTTCCTCCGGTGGCAATCAGGTCGTCCATGAGTAGGATCCTGTCTCCGGGAACTACAGAATCTTTATGTATTTCGATGACATCTTTTCCATATTCCAGATCATATTCTTGGGAAACAGTTTCGGAGGGAAGTTTTCCTTTTTTACGGATCGGAATGAATCCCACTCCTAATTGGAATGCGAGAGGTGCACCGATGATAAAACCTCTGGCTTCGATTCCGGCTACTTTAGTAATTCCTTTGCCTGTGTACCGGTCCACGAAAGTGCCTATTGTAAGAGCTAAACCTTCCGGATCTAATAATAGGGAAGTGATGTCTCTGAATAGGATTCCTTTACGAGGATAATCCGGGATCGTGCGAATTTTGCTTTTAACTATGGACATGGGCTCGAAGTCCAATTCCATTTTCCGGAAAGGAACAAACAATTCTTTTTTCAATGGGGATGATGAGCGGCCTCCGGAAAAGAAGGCCGCGAGTTTGGGTTAGTATGCTTTTGCTCTAAGAGCAGCAATTCTTTCTTCTAGAGGAGGGTGGGTTGCAAATAAGGAAGCAAGTCCTCCGGCTCTGTTGGAAATTTTCAAAGCGGCGATAGTTTCTCCTCTTTGATCGATAGGATCTCTTGAGAAAGCGACTTTCAATCTTTCTAAGGCAGCAATCATACTAGATCTTCCGGCCAATTTTGCGCCGCCTGCGTCAGCACGGAACTCTCTGGCTCTGGATACGTAAGCTACAACTATGGAGCCTAAAAGTCCGAAGACTACCATAAGAAGTTGTCTGATCATAAACTCCATAAAGAATCCACCGCTGGATCCTCTGTCATCGTTACGATTTAATTGAGAAACGATCAATTTACTTACGATCCAAGAGAAGAAGATTACGAATGAGTTGATCACTCCCTGTACCAAGGTCATGGTCACCATGTCTCCGTTTGCAACGTGAGAAAGTTCGTGTCCTAGAACTCCATCCAATTCTTCGCTATCCATTCCGTTCAAAAGCCCGGTGGATACCGCGACTAATGCGCTACTTCTGCTAGGTCCCGTAGCGAATGCGTTGATCTCAGGAGATTCGTAATATCCAACTTCTGGCATCGGGAGTCCCGCTGCCTGTGCTAACCTTTGTACTCTAGTTAAAAGATCTCTTTGCCATCCGGATGCGTTTCTAGGATCGATTATTTGGACTCCCATGGAGGCCTTTACCATAAACTTGGAGAGAAGCAAAGAAATGAATGCGCCTCCCATACCCCAGATTGCAGCGAATAAAAGGGTAGTAGCGTAAGGTACTCCGGATTTGGCTAGATAAACATCCAACCCCGTGAGTCTTAAAATCAATCCGATCGTGAAGATTACCGCGATATTAGTAAGTGCGAATAATCCAAATCTGCGAAAAAGCGCCATAGGCGAACAGTTCTCCTTTTTAGAAGTTTTCCGGGCCTCGGTAGTTCCGTGCCCGCCGGTCTTCTAAATTCCGGTAAATGATTAGACCGCTCTTGGTTCCTTCTTCAAGAAAGAAGCGAGAAGAAAAAGTCCCGAAAGTAATAAATATGCCCATACAAATGGACCCAAGTTTAGCTGAAAAGAGTTCAAAATTGCGTTTCCAGCCAAGGAATAAGAATGTATAAATCCCGTTCCGGCAAGAAATGCACCGACTAAACTTGCAATAATCGCCTTCTTAAAGTCTCGATCGATCACAAATGTTGCGATCGCCGCCCAAACCATGGAAGAAAGTAAAAATCCTTGGGACAAACTCAAAAGTCCGCCGAGAGAATACGGAAAAATAGGCTGGTCTAGAGGAACTGTAGAAAGCCAGATATTTTGGGTTTTGGAAGCAGCTTCTGTTCCTTCTATCGCTTTTGCAAGAATGGGAGCCGCATAATTAAATGCACTTTGGATCATCAATACTCCCCAACCTGCTAGAGCAGGAAGAAGTCCAAGCACAACCGCAGGTGCGTGTCTAGTAGGAGTCGCTTCGAATGCTTGTGCACCGATCACGATACCGATCCAAAGTACGATTGCCATTCCAGCCTCTACAGGGATGAGAGCACATACAAAACTGACTAAACCGAAGAACGCAATTAAAGTCATGAAGATCCCGTTCAAGCTGGAATAACCGGATCTAGCACCGAGTGCCTTCCAACCTGGATGGCCAATATAAATTGTAGTCGGGAAAGGAGATCCGAATAAAGAACCCACAATCGTTCCTACACCATTCATCATGAGAGAATTTCTGGTGTTAAATTTATCTCCTGCTGCTTCTGCTGATTCTATGTTTTGTAAGGAACCGATTACGTTAAAAATTCCCATGGGTAGGATCACGGAAAGATATTCTCTGATCCCGATCTGACTCCAGGCTTCGAATAGATCTCCGCCGCTCCATACTGGGAAATTAAATCCAAAATCGATAGAGGAATGTAACGCAGCTCCATCCATCATTTGTTTTCCGGTGAGGTGGGGAAGGTACCATGCAAGTAAAGTCCCAACGATTACCGAGATCAGTCCTCCTGGGATCTTAAATGGAAATACAACTCTACCGAAATATTGCAGAAGTATAATTCCGAATGGAACGAATGCAACGAGCGGGTTTAAAAATGTGCGGACCAAAAAGTCCATGGAGATAAATGTAAGTGCGATCCCTGCAAGAGCGGAAAGAAGTGCGGCTCTTGGGGTTGCCTTGCGGATCTTCTCCGCAATAAATGCACCAAAAAATTCGATGAGTCCGGATACAAAACTTGCGAGAAGTCCGATAGACCAAGCTGCCTTATAACTATTCGTTTTTTGGTAAACTGGGAACATTACAAAAAAGACGAATGCGAACAAAGAAACAGTATTGATTCCGTAAGGTAAGGCAGTAACATCATTTCTGTTTTCTGCAAGCGCGAGTTGTCTTGCTTGCCAAGCGTAGAAAAGATTTCCTACAAGTAGAGAGATTGCAGCTCCTGGGATCACTACTCTGAATACAAAATCCTGAGGCATCCCACAAAAACCGATACACAAAGCTACCAGAACCAAAATTTGGATCAGGTTATCGATCATCAGGCCGAAGAATCCATCCAGGTCCCCGGCAACAAACCATTTGTATTTGCTCATTTCTTTGTTTTACTCCCGAAGTCTACTTGGATTACATTATCTTTTCGTTTTGAAGATCCAGATCCTAGATCGGAATCTTCTTCCTTGGTTTCAGCCGTAGATGGTTCCTCTTTTTTAGGAGGGCCATCCGGTTTGCCCAAATAAATTCTCATTTGTGTGACTGTTTGTTGGGACTTGTCGAAATATCTAAAAATTCCGTCCCAGGGTAGGAAGACTTCTTCCCAGGTATAGCCGAACTGTAGTTCTGCATAGACCCATTCTTCTTCAATTTTGATATCTCTTGCGGCGCGAGGTCCTATGACTAGGATAATACCTGATTCCGGTTCTTCTCCCACGAGTCCTCTTTTTCCGATCTTTAGATCAGGATGAGGCATTACATGTACATAGAAGGTGCCGAACCTTTCCCAGTACACTGAAAAGAGTTGTTTTTTGAATTCTCGAAGTGCCTGTATGTCTTCTAAATTCGGACTATCCATCATTTTTCAACTTACGCGAGGTTTCCTCGCTGATATATTCTTTATGTATTTTATACTCAGGCACTAAAGCTTTAAAAGAAGAGAAAATCTCATCTTCTCGATCCGATTTTGCCGCTTCTAATAATGCATTAAATCTGGCCTGGAAGCTGCTAGGATCTCCTTCCTCTAAGGGGGCTGCAATCCTGATTTTAGGGTGATGTGTTTTTTTGATCCCTTCTAGATCTAACAGTAGTTCTTCGAACAGTTTTTCTCCCGGTCTTAAACCTGTGAACACGATTGGAATGTCGGTATAAGGTCGAAAACCTGAAAGTCGGATCATATCTTCTGCAAGATTTAGAATGCGGATCGGCTCTCCCATTTCTAAAAGAAAAATTTCTTCCTTCTCCCCCATGGCTGCTGCTTGCAAAACCAATTGTGTCGCTTCCGGGATTGTCATAAAATAACGGATAATATCCGGATGGGTCACAGTCACAGGACCACCATTGCTGATCTGCTCTCTAAATCTAGGAATTACCGAACCGCTGGATCCTAACACGTTACCGAATCTTACTGTGATAAATTTGGTTTTGGTTCCTTGGGAGATTGCTTGCAGATATAATTCTGCAACTCTTTTGGAAGCACCCATTATGTTTACTGGATTGACTGCTTTGTCCGTGGAAATTAAAACAAAACGTTCGGTCCCATAAATTCGAGAGATATCTGCTAAGTTCTTGGTTCCGAGTACATTATTTAATACTGCTTCGGATGGATTAATCTCCATCATAGGCACATGTTTGTAAGCGGCAGAATGAAATACAACTTGAGGACGATCCGTTTCGAAAACGGAACCTATCCTCAATGGATTTTTAATATCTGCGATTACAGCTCTGAATTGAATTCCGCTGTCTTTAAAAACTTTTCTGAGTTCGTAATCGATCTCATAGAGAGGAGTTTCTGCGGAATCGAGCAGGATCATTTTTGCAGGATGGAATACCGCAACCTGTCTGCATAATTCGCTTCCGATGGAACCGCCGGCGCCTGTGATGAGCACTGTTTTACCTGCAATATAAGAACGGATGGATTCTATTTCCAGATCTACGACTGGACGACCAAGTACGTCTTCTACCCGGATCTCTCGTAATTGTTGTACTTTGGGCGGATCAAAAAATAGAGAACCTAAGGAGGGTAGGATCTTAAAATCCACATTCTCGGATTCGAAACTTTTGATGAGTTTCCCGATCTGCTTTCCATCTGGATTGCTGAATGCGATCAGCACCTTCTTAATTTCCAGAGAACGGATTAGAGATTCTGCCTGGTCAATTTTTCCAAGTACGGGCACACCTTGGATATGGGCTCCTAGTTTGGATTCGTCATCGTCCAAAAGGCCTAAGGGAAGAAGGTTCAGATCATTATGCCTTCTTAATTCGGTGAGAAGTGTGGCTCCTGTTTTTCCGGCGCCTAGGATGAGTGTTGGAATTCCTTCTCCCTCTTTTTTACGTAGAATGTACTGATCTCTCACGAGTCTCCAGGAAAGGCTGCGTATACACAAAAATCCTAGGAGAAGAAGTGTGTCTATGATCGGAATCATTCTGGAAAGATGTTCGAATCCGTTGTAGAATAAGAGCGCGGTATTCGAGATCAGCGAGGAAAGTATGGTGGTCTTGATAATTTCCACCAGGTCGTGGATGGAAGCGTAAGCCCAGATCGATCTGTAAATATTCGAAAATAGAAATACTAGAGAACGACAAACTACTACAATGAGTAGAGGAATAAAAAAGTCGTTAGGCTCCTGCAGAAATGCAGTGGATTCAAAACGGATCAGGTGGGCTAGAAAATAAGACAGGATCATGAAGCTCAAATCCAAAGGGAAAAGAAGGCTTCGACGATTCCATTGTCCCATTAAGTAAAAAAAATGTCGCAGGTGAGGAAAAGTCCAATCTTTTTGAGTTTTTTGAGTTGCTTAAAAACCCGATCTGATTCGAAACTTTAAAGGGCTTTTATTCTAGTGAAAGAATTGATCGTCAATTTACAAGGCAAACTGGATTCCTTACTCGGAAACACTTTCCGAGAAAAAACGGATCCTTTACTTCGAAGTGAGCCTCATAAAATTTTATTGGATGCCAGAGACCTACAAGTTTGGGACGAGAACGGTTTACTCTCTCTCAAAAATTCTTCTCTTTCTCATCTGAGTTCCCAATATGCGGCCTGCGGATTATCCGAAAGTCTGATGGGAGATTGGAATCGTCTAGGTCTCCGAGAAAAAATCCCGTACTTCAAAACCAGAGAAGAGGCAAAATATTATTTAGTCTCTGGTCAAAATTCGGCTCCGGATTTTGAACCTAACGAGAGTACTGCGGCCTGTCCTGCTTGTCTACAGATCCTAAGAGTGCAAGGAAAAGGAAACTATCGTTGTCCTTCCTGTTCCCATACCTTCTACCTGACCGCAGACTATCGAACGGCTAGTTACGAAAAATTATTCTAATCCATTCGGAAATAAATTTCCAACTTTTATACGCTTGCCAGAAAAAAATCGGACTGGCGCTGTTACTATTATATGGGTACACAGACTTCTAATAAGCAAGGTTTTGGACAAAAATTCCTAGATCTTACTCTAGTTCTTCCGAGACTATTTTATTCCGGAATTCGGGCAAAACTCGCCTGGTTTACAGGAAGTCTGATCGTTCTTACAATTCTAATTCTTTCCTTCATATATGTGAGACAACAGACCGAAATTCTCACGGAAAGTTATGATAGGGAAGCTGCCATTTCCAGAAAATATATTTCTTCCCTCGTTCTGGAGTTGGATAATATTTCCCAAAGTTTGATCCGGATCGAAGAATTTCGGGACCGGGTCAGCAAACAGACGGAAGCATTAAAAAAATATAAAACGACTAAAACTGTAGTTCAGGAAAAGAAGGTCTCCTTTTTCGGAATAAAAACCAGTTTGTTTGGAGCCTTGGGAAAGGATAAGGTTCGCAAAACTTTGGATACCTACTATTCAGCTTATCTTTCCAAAGACGATATCCAGGTTCTAGAAAAAAATATTCGTGTTCAGTTACAACATGGCGGAGAAGAAGTAGTCAGTGATAAAGAATTTGCCCGCTTACAAGGGATGGCTAAAAAATTTGTATTTGCGGATAGAGAAGCAGGACTGATTCGAAAACGTCTAGGTGAGTTAAAAGAAAATCAGGAAAAACCGGATCATACTGAGATTTCCGCCGCAGAAGAAGAACTTCGTAAAAAATCACTTTTGGCTCGAAAGCTCAGATCTGAACTAGATGAGAATATAGTTACTATTCTTGCCGATTCCAAAAAAAGAAAGATCAAAGAATTAGGTTTGGATACCGGCAGATTTAGGATCCAAACATTTCCAGTTTCGGGGATCATTCCAGGAGAAGCTTCCGAACCCACTTTAGATACTAAAATTTTCGATTCGGAATCTTCTCTTAACCAAGCTCCTATGGAAGAAAATTTGGAAGAAGGTTTAAAATCCGCACTCAGTTCTCTTTTGGAAGGCGCAGGAGTTTTAGGAGAGATACCACCTACTTCTTTCCAGCAGAACGGTTTGGAATTACAGGCTTTATATTCTCCTCATTTTAGAAATCCTGCATCTACCGAAAGGGCCAAGTTATTAGAATCTAGAAGAACTACTTTAGGACCTTGGAATAATTATTTAAGAGAAGAACAGGAAATTTTAACAGAACTTTCTAAAATTCCGCCTATCTTAGAAACCAGACTTAAAGAGCTAAAAGAGAAAAAACCTCCTATCCCTCCGTTTAAAGATAAAGAATTTAAGAAACAGTATGCACAATACGCCTCGCTGGTTCGCAAAAGAAATTTATTGTACGCAACTTATCTGCGGAACAACCCTCCTAAAGAAGAGGAAGAATTAGAAATAGAATCTTTCGGCTCCGTTAGAGATTCCGCTTTAGAGGATCAGATCTTACTTAGATTTAGACCGGATGGTTCCGATTACGGAAGATCGACTCAATCGGAAGAAGGAAAAGAAATTTTTCAAAAACGTTGGAATTCCGTGAGAGAATGGATCTACTCGGGAGAAAGTGAAACTCCTACTGCAAAATTAAAAGCACTCTTTCCGGATGGGATCATCGGAAACAGTAGAACCGAGGCAGAACAAATCCTTTGGAAATTGGACCTTACACCTTTAATTTCAGAAGTTTCGGAAGATCTTCCTACAGTTGTTTTAGCTTCCAACTTTTCAGGAGTGATCCGAACCGTAGTGGATAGAACAGAAGGTTTGGAATCCATTCGCCGTAATAGAGACAGAGCCGTTCTTTCGGCATTAGGAATCTGTGGATTTTCTATTTTCTTAGCTGTGTTTATCTCGGGTTTTGTGGTTACAAAGATCAAACGTTTGATTAGAAATGCGGAACAAGTGGGAAAAGGAAATCTGAACGTAGAATTTGAGCAGGGCGGGAGTGACGAATTCGGAAATCTTTCCGTAGCTCTCAACCAGATGGTGACCGGTCTACGAGAAAGAGAAAAGATCAAGGGTATCCTCGGAAGTATGATCGATCCTGTGGTGATCGGAGAAGCAATGAAAGATCTTGCGGCTCTCAAAAGAGGTACCGAAAAAAGGGTGACTGCATTCTTCTCGGATGTAGCAGGATTTTCTAATATTAGCGAAAAATTAAGTTCAGTGGAGTTATCCGAACTCTTGAACGAATATCTTTCCGCAATGACATTGATCCTAAAAGATCACGATGGGGTTTTGGATAAGTACATCGGGGATGCGATCGTAGGGATCTTTAACGCGCCGGTAGATGTGGAAGGTCATTGTTTAAAAGCAACTCGTGCCTCTATTAAAATGTTGGATAAACTAGAAGAGTTAAGATCCGGATGGAAGAAGGCCCAAAAATATATCCCTGACGCAAGAGATATGCAGATCCGGATCGGTTTGAATACCGGACTTGCCAAAGTTGGATTCATGGGAACGGATGCTCTTGCATCTTATACTATGATGGGAGATACAGTAAACCTTGCGGCTCGTTTGGAAGCCGCAGGTAAAGATTACGGTGTTTCCATCTTGGTTTCGGATTCAGTTCATTCCGAAATTAAGGATTCTATTTTTACTAGGAAACTAGACCTAGTCCGAGTAAAAGGAAAAAACGAACCGGTTATCTTATACGAAGCAATCTCCGAATTAAAGGGTGTCGCCTCTGCCAAAAAAGAAGTCATAGGTTTATATGAAGAAGGTTTAAACTTGTATTTGGATCGCAAATGGGATGCTGCCGTTAAGAAGTTTAAAGAATCCGAAAAGGCAAAAGGTAAGGACGATAAGGCAGTCCAATTGCTTGTGGAAAGATGTAGTGAGTATAAAAAAACTCCTCCTCCAACTTCTTGGGACGGAGTGTATACTCGAGATCATAAGTAATCTTAGCCTATTGTAAAACCGGTCAATCTTTCAAAACGGTTTCGGAGAGAATATTCTAATAGTTTTTCTTCCGAAACCAAAAATGCGGATCGTTTTGCTCTGGTGATCGCAGTATATAAAATTTCTTTTTTGAATAATTCTAGAGAAACTTCTTCCGAATTTATATCAGCCGGATCCGGGGGATAAATGATAAAAATAGAATCATATTCGGAACCTTGGGACTTATGCACTGTAATTGCAAATGCAGGTTCATGAGGAGGAAGAGTATCTAAAGCAAAGTCTCGGATCTCTCCTTCTATAAAAAATAATGCTCTAAGTTCGCTTCCTCCATTCGGAGTTTGCAGTTCTAAAACAAGTCCAGTGTCTCCGTTATAAACTCCTCTTACTCGATCGTTCTTTGTGATAAGTATTGGAAGTCCCGAAAAATAAGTTTTGGTCCCTATCTGAATCAAATTTCCTTTTTTATGATGAATGATCAGTTCCGTTAATTCTTTATTGATGAATTCGCTTCCGAAAATTCCGTTTCTGAGGATAGTCAATATCTTAAATCGATTTAAATCTTTGTTTAAATATTCTTTCAATTCCCCGGGAGAATTCGGATTAGGAAGTTTGGAAAATATAGGTAATATTTTTTCTTCTGCAGTTCTTTTTAAAAATTCTTTCCATTCTTTTTTATACTCCAATCTGATCTGATAAAAACCTTTTAGATCTTTGTTCCCAGAACCGGCGAAAATTGAATCTAATTGCAGAGATTTAGGGAGATTCTCTTGGAATTCTAATAAAGAAATATTATCTTTTACACAAAGTTCTGCCGCTTTAGAAATAGAAGAAAATTCTTCTTCTTGTCTATGGCTTGTTTTCAATTCTATTAGATTTTCAGAATTTATATTTTTTAAAGATTTTACCAGGTCGGATAAAACTGCTCCGGCTTCTACGCTAGGAAGCTGATTTGGGTCACCTAAAAGTATAAATCTAAAATTTTCGGAACCGATCGGTAGAGCTTCCATCAATCTGTACATCATATGCAAATCAACCATGGACACCTCGTCCAAGATGATAACTCGATAGGGGAGTGGAAAATTTTCGCCGTATTTATAATTTCTTTTTCTAGGATTATATTCTAAAAGTCTATGTAATGTAGAAGTTGGGATCTCCGAAATCGAATCATCTAATTTGTTTTTTGTACGCAAATTTAAGATTGTACTTTCTAAGGATTCTTTTAATCTTTGTGCAGCTCTTCCTGTAGGAGCCGCAAGCCCGATTTGTTTTAGATCATAACCTAAACGTAAAAGCCCACGGATCACATTTGCTACCACCGTGGTTTTTCCTGTACCTGGTCCACCTGTAAGAACAAAAAACGGATATTGAAGAGCCTTTTTCAGAGCTTCTTTTTGTTCTCCTTCTCCGCAAAGTATATATTCTTTATCTCCTCTTTTAATGGAAAGGGGGTTAGAGGAGATAAGTTCGTTTAAAACTTCTTCGACCTTTTTCGGTTTTGTTGTGGTGCCGGTCTTAAGTAAGTTTTCGAAACCTTTTTCTACCGCAGTTAATTGGCCGAATATTTTAGAAAAATATAATAGATTGTCCCTCTTTTTAAAGAGTATATCCGAGACCGGATCTTTTACCGAGAATGGGATTGCGAGATTTCCAGCTTTAGACGCTTGGATTAGGGAAAGATTCCAGGAGAATAAAACATCGTATGGGGTATCCTTTGCGAAACTCAAAAATTCCTTGGTCAGAAACCCTGCATATTCCCGATCTAATATTGTTTCGAGGGATTCTTCTTTCATTCTTTTTCCGCCGAAATTTTATTTTTCAGATCTAAGGTTTCCTTTATTTTCTCTTTCGAAATTTTTACGAACTCAGTATCTATATTCTGATAAAAAATTCCACGTCCAGGTCGGCTCGGATCTGTTCCTCTAAGAAATACAAAGTACATACCGCCTAAAAGTTTAGGATCGTAATCTTTTCCATATTTGAATTTCAGCCAATCGTCTAAAACGACCGAATAAATGGCCATTTGTAAGGAATAAGATTCCTGGATTTTTTCTTTTAGATTGGTTTCCGAATATGGATCTTCTCCAAAATTTGAAGATAGAAGGTTGGACTTCCAATCTAAGATCCAATATTTTCCCTCCGAGAGAAATATTAGATCTAAGGTCCCTTTTAGTAAGTCTGAATTTCCAGTTTGTTCCGGAATTTTTAGAAAAAAATCTACCTCATGTTTTCTTTCGGAATTAGAAATTTCAGAAAGTGAGAGATTTTTTTCTAAATGTGGTAGAGAAGTTTTGAGCGTATTCCAAAATAATTCTGAAACTCGCTTTGCAAACGACTCTAATTGTTCCGAACTATTTCCATAACCGTAAGACTTTAGAATATTCTTATATGATCTTAAAATATTTTCCGGAATTTGCTTAATGGATTTTGCGTTCCTATAAATAGTAAAATCTTCCGTTTCCAAAAGTTGGTGCAGTAAATTTCCCATTTTATTGGAAGAGGGGAGTTCTTCTTCCTGAGATTCCTCGGGTGTTTCATCCGTTTTGAAAGGTTTTGTCTCGGAAACATGGAATCCGAATCCTTCGGAAGTAAAAAATGAGTCCAAAGAAGAATAACTTTCTAGGATGATTTTTCTTTTTTCGGCGTTTTCCGGCCAAATTTCCACAGAGCGTAAAATTTCAGGACCTTCTTTTTTCTCCGGATCGATAGTTAATCCTGAGATTGTTTTATGATCTCGGATCCATTCTTGCTCATATTTTCCCTCTTCATTTTCCCAAAATCTGGCCACAGAAGATTCTTTCGGAAATTCGGATACGGCTGCATGGAAAGATTTCCTGAATAATTCCAAAGGACGTTTTGGATCGGGTTCTGCAAGTAATGGGAAATAAAACTTATACATTGCCCGAGTTACTGCCACATAGTATAATCTTTTGTCCTCGTTGATCGTATTAAAAATGGTGTCTTCTTCTTTATTATTTTCTAAATCTATAATGCGTTTTTCACCTTCTCTATATTCTGAAAATTTTTTTCTTTGCGTGCCCCAACCGGAAAATCCGCCGAACAAAAATACGATCGGGAATTCCAAACCTTTGCAAGAGTGGATTGTAAAAATTTTGACTTTGTCTTCTTCAGAATCCTTTTCTAAATAATCCTTTTCATCCCCTTTGGATACCATTTTAGATTCCAAATAAGCGATAAGTTCTCCTAAGGTCTGATCCGATTTGGATGCTTTTTCAGTTAAGAAGAAGAATATCTGTTTGAAGTTCGTGATCTTTCTTTCCCAATCCTGTCTGGATTCTTCGGGAAGGGGAGAAGCCAATCTGCTTTCCGTAAGAATAGATCCAAATAGACCTGGAAAATCTTTTTTGCGGGAAAATTTTCTCCAGGTTTCCAAAAGTCTTTTTTCTTGGGATTCTATGGGGTATTCTTCGTAATTTTGCAGATCTTCTGGACGAACGCAGAATAGATCGGATATCAATAATTTATAAAATGAGTCTCTACTACCTTCTTCATTTATACATTGAAGTATTTCTCTGGTCCGGATCGCTTCCGAAGATCCGAATAAGCCAGTTTGTTTGGCAAACGTGAATGGGATTCCTCTCGCCTTGAACTGTCTTTTTAAGGCTTCAGAATCGTTTTCTCCTCTAACCAAAATTGAAATGTCGGACCAACTCAGCCTTTCAGGAGCAGGTATTCCTTCTTTTTTAATATAGATCTCTGAATTTTCGGAAACAAGATGAAGTATCTCTTCCGCTATAAATCTGGAATACTGGTCCTTCAATCGATCAGCGTTACTCTCCTTAGAAAGAGAAAATACATTTAAAGCGGCACGATTACTTTTATCAGAATATAAAATTGCCTTTCCCGCAGTTTCGGGAAATTTTACATTCACATATTCTATTGGCAAAAATCCTGCTTCTCTGATAGGAAACCATTCTCCTTTTTCAGTTCCGAAAAGTGAATTATAAGAAGTGATCAGTTCCGGTAAGGATCTGCGATTTGTGTCTAACTCAGGATAAACGATAGAAGAGTTTGCAAATTTTCCTCCGGAATCAAATTCTCTTTTAGCAGTCAAATAAGTGCCTAAATCCGCTCCCCTGAAACCGTAAATAGATTGTTTCGCATCTCCGATCAGGAAAAGTTTTCCTTCTGATTCGACACTGGGAGACCCCTCTAAGAATAATATTCTAAAAATATTATATTGGTCCGGGTCGGTATCTTGGAATTCGTCTATGATCCCGAAATGAAAACGTTTTTTCAATTCTACTACTAATTCTGGATTTTTTTCCAAGGAATTGGAAAGCCCAAGGATCATATCTCCGTACGTAATTGAATTTTCTTCTTCTTTAATTTTTACGGAGTCTTCTGCGATATCTTCTGCAAGAGAAACGAAGAAGGAAGAAAGAGAGGATTCTAATACGCTTAAACTTAAAGAAAGTTTTCTGATTTTTTCTCTTTCTAATGTATAAGAAAGATATCCTGATTCGGAAACTGCGGTTTTTAATTCTTCGTCGGAAAGAAGAATAGATTCTATTCCGGAACTTTCTCCTCTTTTTAAGTCCAAAATCTTTTTGAGAGAGAGTGTGAAAGGAAAAGGTATAAAAGGTTCGGAAGAATCGATAAGTTTTTTCAGAGAATCTCGGAATTCCACCTGACGACTCGAAAGAGCCTTGTATTTATTTGTATTGATCTTCTTCTTAAATGAATCTTGAAATTCTAAAAACTTAGGAAGAATGGATTGGATTTCCAAAAATACATTTCTGATCGAACCGATCTCGGGAAATTTTTGAGGCCGAGGCAGAAGTTGGATAGATTTCGGAGAAGAAACCTTCTTAACTGCGAGACCGGATACAAAATTTTCCCAAGTTGTTCCTTGGAATCCGTCATTATAAAAACGATTCGCCTGAGATAGTACAAAAGGCAAAAGTTCCCGAGGATATTTCCCGTTAAACTCGTTACGCATTCTTCTATATAATGCCTTAGAAATTGGGGAAAATTCTTCCACTAGTTCCGAACTATCAGAACTGCCTGATTCTAATGAATATTCTTTTAAGATCTTATGTGCAAATCCATGGATGGTAGATATATAAGCTTGGTCTAACTTAGAAGCCTGGTTCAAAAAATAATCCAGCTCCTTGGATTCTTCTTCACTTGGTGACTCTAGTTTTTCCAGCCTTAGGATCGTATTTTTTAATTCTGCGCGGATTCTTCCCTTAAGTTCAGATGCCGCCGGAATTGTATAAGTAAGTACTAATATAGACTCTATTCCAAATGGAATTTTGTCTGAACCAAGAGATGATCTAAAAGAATCCTTCAATATCTTCATGACCAAAAATACGATCGTATGAGTTTTTCCTGTTCCCGCGGAAGCACCTATAAAACCGTTTTTGGTAATATCGATCTGGTCAGCGAAAGAAGCGGTTCCCGGTTCCAACTTACTTTTCTGCATAAAAAACCTTCTCCAATGGATAATAAAGTTTCAAGCAGAGATAAAAATCATTCTCACTTATATAATTTTGAGGGTAGGGAAGAAGTCGGATAATTTCATCTAAATATATTTCTGGATCGTATTGAACGGATTCTTGGGCCCAGGTTATATATTCCGCGGCGAATATATCTAAACTTTTTTTATCACTCGGATCGATTCCTGTTCTATCCGGAAAATCTTCCCAAATTCCAGGGGAGACCAAAGAGACAGATTGATTTAAAAATTCTTGTACCAGATCAGTGAGGAATTTTTTACGATATTCTTTTCCACCTTCTCGATCCATATTTAAGATAGTAGGCTTGTCTCCGTAGCCGAATATCGTAATCACTGAGTTTGGAGTATTTTTGGATGGAATAAGATCTAGTAAAGCTTGGATTAAAAACGGTTCGATCAGATTTTTAAATTTTTTCTTAGAGTTTGGGTAAACCAAGACAAGGGTGAATGTATCATCAGCTTCTTTTTTTAAAAAAACATCCTCTTTTAAACCGGTTATATTGATTTTAGTTCCATTCGGAATTTCTAATGGAACGGGTTGTAAAGAAAGCAAATTCCCTTTTTTAGGAGATTCTCCAAAAGTGAATCCCGATAAAATTTCTACATCGGAAAGTGTCTCAGAGACCGACTCTGAAATTTTTGCAATTTTTTCCGACTTAGTTAAAAATTCAGAATCTCCGTAAATTCCCCTTGGAATATGGCCTCTTTTTTCCCAAAGAGAAAATAGACCTTCTAAAGAATTTAAGATTTCTTTCTCGGCCTTTTTCATGGAATAAGACCATAACTCTTTCATAAATTTAAAGTTATCCGAAATTCGGAAAGGTTCCTCTGTAGCACTCTCTGAGTCCGAAATTTCTTCCGTATATAATCCGAACTTTCTCTGTAAATGATAAGAAAGTGGGGACTTGGCAAACCGAACCAAATCATTCCAATCTATAGTTTCCGGGCGCAAGGATTCTTTTTTTGACGCAGGTCTTGCCTGAAAATTTCCGAGCACTACTTTGCGATAATATTCTTTATCTTCTTCTTTTCCATAAAGAAGAGAAGAGGAAAGATCAAAATTTTTACGGAACTTCTCCGCAAATTTTGCGGATGGGATTTCCTTTTGGACAAAGTATTCTTTGCTATGTTTATTTAATGGGATCTTAACCCGGACGGAAGTTTCAGGGGCTAAAACATTCTCCTTTAAGGCTTGTTCCAGCAAAAGTAAGGAAGAAGAAGGAGCAATACTTTCGTCTTTTGTAATATCTTCTGCCACGAAGGATAATACCAAACTTTGTTTTGCGGAGAGAACGGTTTCGTATAATAAGGATTGGTTTAGTCCTCTCACATTTATATCTCCTTCTCTAGGAGCTAAATGCCTGAGATTGAATGCGGAAGTATCGTCAGTTCCGGGAAATAAACCTTCTCCCAATCCTAAAATATATACATGTCGGAAAGGAATAGGACGCATCGGTTGCAGCGACGATACCGTTATCCCGCCGGTTAAATATTGCCCTTTTCGGACCTGAATCTCTCCCCCGGTTTGTTTAAAAAATGCCTCTAAAAATTTAAGTCTATCCTTGGAATTTTTCGGATCCCAATTTATGGATCTCAATTCATATAATGAATCTATGATATTTTGTTCCAATTCCACGTCGATCGGATTGGAAGAGGTGGAAGAAAATAACTCTCTTAGCAGATCCGATAAAGAATCTAAAATTTTTTCTCCAGAGGATTTTGGATTCGAAATCAGGGATGAAAATTCTTCCAATAAGAGTGAGACATGTCTCCAAATTCCAATCCAAGCAGATATGGAAGAGCCTGGTCCGGAATCGAAAGGGGAGATGGGAAGATCTTCTTTTTCTTCCGGGGATATTATATTCCCAGCAGCTAAACGAAGGAAACCTTTTCGGAAAGAAAATGCGAGAGGTTGTTCTTCTGCCAAAGAATCGTCTTGGTATAATTCTAAGTCCTCTGATAATTTCACCCATTCTTCTACGAATGAAGGTTCCAGTTCCCATTTAGATTGAAAGCATGGGTTTTTGAGTAACTTGAAAATATCCGATCTGGATCTTTCTTTGGAGAGTAATGGAAATAAGGAAAGTATTCCGCTGATATAGGTGCTTGTCTCCGAGGCGAGAACATCTCTTATACTATAAGGTAGAGTTCTTAAAGAGCTGCCGGACTTCTCCGCGAGTTTTGCTTGGATCCCGCCTTCAAATACGAATTCTAAGGCTGCTCTATATTCGGAAAGGTCGGAGCAAAATATCCCAAAATCGGTTAATTTGGTTTCTTTAGATTCGGATAAGAGAGAAAGAATATGATGGAAGACTACTTCTACTTCTCGAACTTTTCCAGGCGCTTCTAAAATTTGTAAACTTTCATCCGGAAGAAGTTTTACTGAAGCTTTGTATTCCGATCGTCCAAGATATTGTTTGAACTCGGACAAAACTGTTTTTTCTACTTTTTCTTTTTTGGAAGATACGATAAATTCTGCGCCGGAGATCTCCCAGGATTTTTTTAAAGAACGAAATGAGTTCGCCCAGTTTTTACAGATCTGATTTCTTTCCGTTCCTGATACGGATTCTCCGTCAGGCACTCCGAATTGAAAAACTTCTAGATGAATTTCAGGGAGAAGGTTTTGAAAAATAGAAATATACGTGCTCGAAAGTTGAGATAACGCAAATAGATATACATTCTTTGTAGAATGTTTTTTTGCTTTGGATTCAGAACCAAGATTTCGCATAGAATATTGGATCAAAGTTTCTTTGGATGGATCTGAATTTGTTAGATAAGAATAGAGTTCTTTCTGAAAGAAAAAAATTTCGGATTGGGTCGCGACTTCTTCCCAGATATCTTCTCCTGGTAATCTTAGAAGTGAATATTTTTCTCCCAACCAGTTTCGGATCCAGTCTTGTCTATGTAATTCGTAATCCTTAAAATATTTTGCCAAACGTCCTGAAAGATCCAAGAGACGCACAGGGTCCGGAGTTTTTCTCCCGGAAGGCAAAAGATAATTTTTAAGAATAGGATATTTTTGGAGAAATTCCTGATCTCCTAACAAGGTTTCGTAAATTTGAAATTTTCTGGATTCTCCCTGAAGGAATGGTCTGGATTTCGGATCGATCTCCGGGGAAAATTTTTCGAGAAGCAGTTCTTCTAAAAACTTTTCCAAGAACAAAAATCGGATATTGAATACCACTCCGAATCTTTGGACCAGATCCAGGTTCAACCAGGTCTCCATACTCTTGTTCGGAATGATCACCGTGGGAGAATACAGTCCGTCCTTCCTGGAGATCTCTTCTCTCAAGGATTTAGATAATGCTTCGGATAAATCCGCAAGATCGTCGGAACTATGGACTCGTATCTTCATCTTCGATCGGTTCTACCAGAAATTCTGAAATTACGGACCGGTAAAACAAAGTTTTGGTCCGAGAGGGGAGCTCTTAGAGGCTTATAAATCGCCAATCCAAAGGATTCTATCTAATGCGACATAATGCTGATTATCGGAAGTTAGAGTAGTGGGCCTATCAAGCGGAGAAGGTTTTGCGAACCTTCGCTCATAAGATTTGTCGAAGTGACTACAAAATCATCAGATCAAAGGGAATTTACCTTCCGCATTCCGCAGTATACCGAAGGACTTTCCGTTTCAAGTTGTCGAAGTGCCTACACATCCCTTGGATAGAAATTTCCAATCCTCAATAAATCTGCTACATAGAAGTTCACAATCTCCAATCACAGAAACTTCTTCTTTTCAAAAAGTTCGTATACTAAGGATCTTTTTTGTATACAGTCTTTCTAGAGTGAGTTGGGATTTCGAACCACCTTATTTGGAGGTAGAGAATAATGCAGATTTACATTTTTCTCCCAAAAGATTTTTGTTCTCTTGGAGGCAGCGGATAACAGCTGTTCCTCGATTGGAACAGTATTTCTCCTTATCTTCTTTGCAGGCCTCCATTCTTTGTCTTGCTTTATCCCTGACTTCCTGCAACAATTCTCTGCAGTCTTCGGAAAGATTTTCCTCATTCTTTTTCAAACAAGAGAGAACATCTCCTTTGGGACTTTCCTTACAGTATTTTTCTTTGTCTGCACGGCATTGATCCACATGTGAGTGAGTCGGTCCTTCTTCATGAGCGATAACTGGAAAATTGACCAAGGAAAAAAGGCACAAATACGCCGTAACTACTCTAATTCTGCCTTTATTTGAAGTTCTGGATAACATGATGACTAACCTCGTTGTAAGACCCTAACCATTTCTTTCGGTTTCATTTTTTCAGAAAGATAGAATTACTTCTGAAACGAAAAACCAAAGTCTAATAAGTGTTGAAAGGAATAAGGAGGACACGTTATTATTCGTCGGAATTGAGACAGAAAAATGTAAATGTTTCAGACTTCGATTAATAATAATGAATCGTACACAAACTTTCTATCATGTGAAATTTCTGAGGTCATGCTAACTGCTTCCTGTAGTCCTTCGAGGGACAAACTTTGGAAGAGCATTCGAGTCTCTGAGTTGCTTAGTATACTTTAAGGGAGGTTTTGCGAATCTCTTTTGCATAGCCCAGACCTGACGAAGAAGCTTTTTGTTTTTTCCTACCGTTATTTGAAAAAGAGTTTCGGTATTGGTCCAGGTAAGGAACACTATCCACCGACTTAAAAATAAAATAACACCTGACGGTGCATTAGAAATCGCAAGGCAAGGATATGGATTACGAAAAGGAAAAAAAGAAACTCCTCTCTGCGAAAACGCCAGAGCAGTACATTGAATTTTCCATCAAATCAAAACTAGAAGGACCCAAGAAGTCCAGTATTACCACAGAATGGTTAAATAAATCCGGTTATACAATAGATGACATAAAATATGCAAGGAATAGGCATCCTTTTTGGAGAGAGAAAAGAAACAAAGGCTCTTACGAAAGAAACAGCCGTCGTCTAGAACACCATAACTACTATAAGACGGACGAGAAGATCGTTTGGGATGATGCTAAACTTTCCAAGTTTTACGACCTTAACCAGGAAGGAAATGCGGATCATGAACTAGCAAGAATTTTCAAAACATCTATTCCAGCTGTGAATCATATTCGCAGAAAGTTCCGTTTTTCCTCCATTCTGTTGGAACTGGAAAAGAAGAAGCCAAACAAAGCTGCAGTTATCAAACTCAGCGGCCATTCAGAGTCCGTTCTGAAACGATTGATTAAAGAAAAAGGAAAAAAATAATCTTCCTGCCCGTCGATCTCTTCGAAAGACGGGCATTGTCAATAAATTTCAGGAGAGAATCTCCTAAAAGTCCTTCCTCAAGACGAATTCTTCCCTATTTTATAGGTTTTTACCGTACTTCCATTTTTGGTAAAAAGTTGCGCGTCATCTGCCTGAGAGAATCTTGGAACTGATCGTCCATGTATAAACAAATCAGCCGCTTTTACATTATATTCCTTCTGGTAATCTTCACTTCTTCCGCACTTTCTGCGGGACCTGTTCGCGAATTTTTAAGTTCCGACGGAAAATCCAAAACAAACCATGAGGAGGAAGAAGCTCCCAAAGAGTCCCCTTCTAAAAAAGAAATTCCTAGATCGGAAGAAACTTCTTCGCCTTCTCCTAAAATGGAAGCTAAGGTTAAAAAAGAAAAAGAAGAATCTGTGGCTTCTGCGGAAGCCTCTACTCATAAATCCAAAAGAGTACAACGTAGGAAAAAAGGCAGAACAAAGGTTTCTAAAAAGGAAAAGCAGGATATTAAAGAGAAAGAAAAAGAGACTGCTTCCAAAAAATACGAAAATTCTCTTCCTGGAGTTTCGGAACTTCCTCCTAAAACCCAATACGATACGAATAATCAAAATACAAATGCAGAACTAGGTCATGGAAAAGGGATCCCTGTTTTATGTTATCATCACTTGGTCGGAAACCAAGATCCGATGGGCGGATATAATTTAGATCCTAGCCTTTTAGAAGAACAATTTAAATATCTCAAATCTATAGGTTACCAAACGATCAGTTTGGACCAATTCTACCAATACCAACAAGGAAAGGCTGGCTCTGATTTCCCCGCTCGCCCTGTTCTTCTAACATTTGATGATGGATCTTTGACTCATAGAGATGTGCTGGTTCCTCTATTGAAAAAATACGGAATGAGAGCTTCTGTTTTTATTTATCCGACTGTGATCTCGAATCCTAGATACAAATTTTATCTTAGCTGGGCTCAATTAAAAGAGGCTCTAGACAGTGGAGTTTTGGATATAGGTTCTCATACCGTCTATCATCCAAAATTGCCTGCAATGTCTAGAGCAGAGATCAGAAGCCAACTCAAAGATTCCAAAGCAACTCTCGAGGCTAAAACCGGCAGAAAGATCCAAGACCTTGCTTATCCGTTCGGATTATTCGACGTACGAGTGATAGAAGAAGCCAAGGCCGCAGGTTATAGAATGGCATTCACTGTAAACCCTGGGAAAAATGTTCCAGGTACATATGCATATACCATCCATAGATCTTTGGTGACTTGGGGAATGTCTCAGTCCAGGTTCAATTCTATCCTAAGCGCTTCTCCTCCGGTCAAGATCCAACTGGGAGTTCTGGATGGTTCATGGGTCAAACCTGGAGATACTTTTCCAGTAATAGTAGAAGGATTAGAACCTAAGTCGGTAGCGATCAAGATCAGCGGGAAAGAAGGTATCGTACAAAGAAAAACGAATACGGAATATATTATTAGAATTCCTGAATTCAAAAAGACCACTTATCCTGCAATGACTGTGATTGGCAAAACCCTAACAGGCAAAAGAAGTGAAACTCAATTTTTATTCGTAAATAGAAAAGAGTTTAAAAAAGACCCCGACTAAAGGTTTATTTCGATTAAATTTTTGGGTTTCCTGAACTTTCTAAAGTTATATTTTATCTAGAAGAACCGTCAAAATCGTATCACTTCTGCGAAAGTTTTTTGACATCTCTAGGTAGGTAAGAATATTTTCGGTATGCCAAAAGATTCCGAGACATTCGAAAGAATCGAAACATCCAGGATCCGGAATCGCCGCCTTCCTCTTGTTTTATGGACGGCATTGTTTGTTCTCGCCCTCCCCTATTCTTTACTCGCAGATTCTGTTTCAGAACAGGGTCCCGTACTTCGTTTAGATTCTCATTCTGCAGGAAAGATCCCTCTCAGAGAAGAGATCTCTTATTTCAGAGACACAGAAGGAACTCTTACCTGGGAAGACATTTCCGCATCTGATTCCGAAGTTGAATTCAAAAAGAATTCGGATAGAATGCCGAATTTCGGATATGATTCTGCTCCTTATTGGCTCAAATTTTCTGTAGAAGCCGAGGAATCTCTTTCAGAAGAACGTTTTCTTACCTTAGAATATCCTCATATAGATTATGTGGACGTATATTGGAAAGACTCCAAAGGGAGAGAAGGTGAATTTCACACCGGAGACATGCTCCCCTTCAAGGAAAGACCCGTCGTAGAGAGATATTTCGTATTTCCCCTCACCTTAGAAGATAAGGGAAGGATAGAAGTGTTCATCCGAGTCAAGACCGAAGGATCTCTCACTCTTCCTCTTCAACTGGTTACTAAATCCAATCTGGATCATTCTTCTCGGATCTCATTACTCATAGATGGCATTTATTTTGGCGCCTTGGGAGTGATGGTCTTTTATAATTTCTTCCTATTCTTGGGCATTCGAGAAAAGACTTATATATATTATGTAATCCTAATTTTCGCTGTGACCTACTTTCTGGTCATGAGTTCCGGATACGGTTTCTGGTTCTTGGTCCCAAATTCTCCTAAATTTGTGAATTCTTCCTTTATCATGGCCACATGTATTGCAATGATATTTTTGGGCCTATTTGCAGAAGAATATCTCCAGACCAGGGACACTTATCCGATCCTGCATATATTCATTCGAGGGCTGACGATCGTATGGGCTATTGTGGCCGTTCTACCGGTATTTGTACCTTTAAAATATCTGATGCCTCTTACTTCGATCCTTCCTATTCCGGAAATACTGATACTGATGATCATTTCATTGGTCCAAAGTGTTCGAAAGGATAGAAAGGCCAGGATCTTCTTAAGTGCATGGATGTTCAGTTTGGTAGGTGTATTCATATTCTCGCTGAATAGACTTGGGCTTTTTGATTCGGAAGAAATCGCTTCCGGGATGTTGAAAATTGGAGTTTTGAGTAACGTCATCCTTCTTTCTTTGGGACTTGTAGATCGGATCAATACTTTCCAGAAAGAAAAAGAAGAGTATAAGGAAAAAGCGGATAAGTTATTTGAACTTTCTCTAATGGATCCTTTGACCGGGGTAGCTAATCGAAGATTTTTCGATCAGGAATTGGAAAGAGAATGGAACCGTTCTGTTAGGACGGAAAGACCACTTTCTCTTCTAATGATAGATGTGGACTTCTTCAAAGCGTATAACGATACTTACGGTCATTTGAAAGGTGACCAAGTACTCTTTCGAGTAGCCCAAGCCTTAAAAGAATGTTTAAACCGTTCTTCCGATATGATCGCAAGATATGGAGGAGAAGAATTCTCCGTCATTCTACCTGATACTCCTGTAGAAGGTGCGATCGTCGTTGCCTTGAACATGTTACAGACTGTGGAAGATATGGGGATACCTCATTCAGAGAGTACCTTTACTAGAGTCACTGTTTCTATAGGTGTTTCCAGCAATACGGATCGTGATATCCATTCGTACCAGGAATTATTAGGATTAGCGGATAAAAACCTATATGATTCAAAGGCATTCGGTCGAAATCATATACGTCATTAACCCTTTTCGAAACAATCGTTCGAGAAAGATATTCGGGAAAATCATGAAAATTTAATTTTTCCTGGACCCTCGGCCTAGTCGGGATTAAAATCGGTCCCCGCATGGAACCTCTCAAACTCCCCTTTCTAAATTCTCAAACATTATATTGGACTTTAAAATCCGCTACGGATACTTTTAAGGAACATCCTGCCCAATTCTTTAAACCGGATGGTAAAACTTATAAATCCGTAAACTTTAAAGAGCTGGGAGATATAGTTACCAGGATCGGCTTAGGTCTCGTTTCTATCGGAGTTAAAAAAGGAGAGAATGTAGGTTTGATCGCCGATTCCGGACATCGTTGGATTTGGGCGAGTATGGGTATTACGAATATTGGAAGTGTGGATGTGCCGAGAGGAACCGACTCCACACTCGAAGATCTGATCTATATATTAAATCATTCCAAAGCAGAAGTTTGTTTTGCAGGAAATTCAGAGGTGGTTCGTAAGATCAGTTCTTCTTTCTCATCATTTCCTCATTTAAAAACAGTCATTCTATTCGAATCTTCTCATCATTCCGAACAAAGACATCCATTCAAACTTTTACATTTAGATGATCTAATTTCTTTAGGAGACAGATGGATCGAAGAAAAAGGAGAATTAGAATTTCATTCTAGAGGAGAATCTATCCAAGAATCGGATCTTGCAACTATCGTTTATACTTCCGGGACCACAGGGCGCCCAAAGGGAGTTATGCTTACTCATAGGAATATAGTATTTAACGTAAACATGTCTTTGGCTTTGGACGATGTGCGTATTACTCCGGAAGATAGGACTATGGCTTATCTTCCTCCTTGGCATATCGCAGAGAGACTTATAGAAACCGCATGTGTTCGAGCAGGAGCTTCGGAAGCATTTACTTCTATTTCTAGTTTGGGACAGGATCTGCAGGATATCAAACCTACTTTCCTTCTTTCCGTGCCTAGAGTTTGGGAAAGTTTTTATAATAAGGTCCAAGACAAGTTGAAGGATGCTTCTCCCGTCGCTAAATTTATCTTCAAAAGTTTCCAATCTGCAGCAAATTCATATTATAAATATAAGAGTAGGCTTTTGGGTCTGGAGTTTGCTTTAAAACCTAGATCTTTTTTCGGGGAATTTTTTAATAGAATTGGCGGACTATTCGGTACATTCTTTTGGTTCGTACCGAATATCCTAGCTCAATTAGTGTTTTCTAAAATACGAAAAAGCCTAGGTGGCAAATTAAAATTTGCGATCTCAGGAGCGGGAGCACTTCCGGAGTACATAGATCGATTCTTCAACTCTATAGGAATTCCGATCTTAGAAGGATACGGAATGACTGAAACTAGCGGAGCTTCTACTAGAAGAAGGCTGAACAGGATTACAGTAGGTACTTTGGGAAAATGTATCCCTGGAGTGGAAATTAAAATCCTAGACGAAAAAGGAGAAGAGATCCACGAACCAGGAGTGAAAGGGATCGCTTGGCATAAAGGCGGTCATATTATGCAGGGGTATTATTTGGATCCTGAAAAAACCGCCGAGACCATGAAGGACGGATGGTTAAATTCAGGGGACCTTCTTCTTTGGACCTCTCAAGGAGAATTAAAATACGCGGGAAGAGCCAAAGATACAATCGTACTTTTAGGCGGAGAAAATTTGGAACCTGAGCCGATCGAGTTTGCTCTAACTCAAAGTGAGTTGATCCTACAGGCAATGATAGTGGGACATGACCAAAAAACGTTAAGCGCACTTTTGGTCCCGGATTGGGAAGCCTTGGACAAACAATTACGCGACTGGAAATCCAGATTATTACAAGAAATTTCGGATCCGAATTCCGATCCGGATGTCAGAGAATTGTTCAAAAAAGAGATTAAAGAGAGAGTTTCCTCTAAAAACGGTTTTAAAAATTTCGAAAAAGTATCTAATTTTTATCTTCTTCCGAAAAAATTCGAACCTGGAGACGAGCTGACCATGACGATGAAGGTGAAGAGAAACGTGGTCTCGGATAAATATAAGCGCCAAATCGATGAATTATTCAGATAAATCCGAGTTTGGCGTAACGAATCTTGGAAAAGATCGAATCCAAGATAAAGGAGATTTTATGCCGGTTTTGACTCAAACAGTAAAGAATCGATTGTCCACGATACTTTCCGTTTTTTCGGCGCTTGTATTTTTACAGACCTTATTTTTTAAATTCACCGGACAAGACGAATCCGTACATATCTTTTCCACATTAGGAATTGAACCTTGGGGACGGATCGGAACAGGCTCAGTGGAATTTTTCGTGGCAGCACTTCTGCTCTTCCCTCCTTCTAGATTTGTAGGAGCTTTAGTAGGTTTCGGATTAATGATCGGTGCGGTCTTATCTCATCTTTTATTTTTAGGAATAGTGATAGATGATGATGGAGGATTATTATTTGCGATGGCAGTCAGCGTTCTTATTTCCTGTATCATTATACTTAATCTAGAGTGGGACCACAGACCCCCCACCTAGTTCCAAAATTTCTATAAATTCTTTTATATTCTTATCTTTAAAAAAGGAACAGATACCCTAAACCTAGGTTCCAATTTTGAAGATAAGAAAAACATGAAAGCGCAGACCCCATTTTTCGTACTTCTATTCTTTCTATTTTCCCAATCCGTAAACGCGGCTCCTAACAAGTCGGTCAAAAAGAAGAAGGTCTGGCAACGCCAGACAGAAACCTCCGAAAAAAATTTTAACTCTCAGCAAGAACTCCAAGAGCATATTCTTACAACCATGGGATTCGGAAAGGGCCTCTCCTTCGAGACTTCTGATAAACAAAACTTTCTGAATATGAGAGTTCGTTTCCAAGAAAGAGCAGTCGAAACAATCCAACAAAAAGAAGGAGAAAAACAAACGGAAGGTTTGGAATTCCAAGCCAGAAGAGCCAGGCTCGTTTTTTCCGGGAATTTTTTAGGCAAGGATTGGCAGTATTACCTCCAATTATCTTTTTCTAATTTAGATATGGAAGAAGATAGGCCGGTTCCTTTAAGAGACGCTTCTCTATCTTATACAAAATTTAATAATGCGAATATAAAACTAGGACAAATGAAAGTACCTTATAATCGCCAAAGATTTATTTCAGATGGCCTTCAGGAATTTGTAGATAGAACAGTTTCAAATGAAGAATTGAATCTGGATAGAGATGTTGGAGTTTTGGTATCTTCTTCCAATCTATTCGGATGGAATTGTTTCGGATATTCTGCAGGCGTTTTTGGAGGAGAAGGAAGAAACCGAAGTTCCAACTCAAACGGAGTACTCACCAGCGGAAAAATTACCTATTATCCTTTGGGTGTTTTTTTAGATAATGGAGAACCTGATTTAGAACATTCTGAAAAACCTAAACTTGCAATCTCAATCGCAGGAGCAAATAATCAAAATACAAACAGAACACTTTCCACCCATGGAGATACGTATCAATTTGCAAAATTTGATTATTTGAATACCGGAGCAGAATTCTTATTTCAATGGAAAGGTTTCTCCGCTTCAGGAGAATATCTGACGAGAAAGGCAAACTCTCCTTTTATGGAAAAAGAGATCGGAAACAGAACTTTAACTGAATATTCCAGGTCCGTGAAGGGGGGATTTTTCCAATTAGGTTATCTTTTTAAGAACAATCTAGGAGTGGCGCTTAGATATTCCGAATATAGACCTTGGGGAAAAACAGATCCGAAACTTACTTATTCCAGAGAAAGAGGTGTTGCAGTTTCCTATTATCTCAAAGATCATAATCTAAAAATACAGGCAGATTACGCTTATTTGGAAGGAGGATATGTGGACAGTTTGGGTTCTCATAGGATCCGAGCCCAAATACAAGTGTTTTTATAAATGATCCATACGAAGACTTTCTAAAAAATGTAATCGTTTTTTTATATCGGAAAGTTTTTAGAAAGTCGATCCGAGTACCGAATCCGTTGACAATCTTGCAGGATTTCGTCTTATGGAAGTAAGGTATTATTCTACTAAATGAAATTTCGAAGAGGAAGACTTTATGATGCGTTTTTCATTTCGGATATCCATTATCTTCTAAATAAGAAGATAAAATCCCACAAACACAAAGAACTATTCCAGCTACTCGACCATTTAAACAAAAAAGAAGTCAGGTTCGACAATCTGTATCTAGTCGGGGACATTATTGAAAACTGGTTTTTCAGTGCGGATAGAAGATTACAAAGAGTAAAAGGCAAAAAAAGGTTTAATAAACTTTTTGAACGCCTAGACAGACTCGCTTCAGGCAACGGCAAAAAATATTATATCGTAGGGAACCACGATACCACTTCTTATCTAATGAGACTGACTCCTAAGGTAGAACATTATTTAATCGAAAGAGGTTGGATTATCTGCGAGAAGGCGGAGAATGAAACTCTAATCGCCATTCATGGCCACCAAGGCCAATATAATAAATTTACCTGGATGGGCTCGATTCTTGTGCTGAGGGTACTTCACGTATTCGCATCTGCATTTCCGGCAATGTTCAAATTTTCCGAAAACTTCTACCATAAACATTTAAACAGGCAAGACCCAAGTACTGTAGAAGAGACATTACACTATTATCAAAAACTTTCCAAACTCACCCACCAAGATAAGAAGGTCTTAATTTCGGGTCATACCCATGATTTCTTATGTATCCCTAAAATGAATATTATCAATACGGGGGACTGGGTGAAGAGTAATAGTTTCGTAATCCAGGATGGCAAAAAATTTTCCGGAATTCGGATGACTGCCAGAAAAGAATTCAAAAAAGAATTCGTCCTACATGTTTGATTGTTTTCCGATATTGTCGCTTCACACAAAGCTTAAATGTGGAGCCCCTAAAAACTAATTTGCAATTTCTTGCCTGTCGGCTATACTTCGGCGCATGTCCGAAGAACTATTTCTAGAATATCTAAACTTAATAGATGAACACGCTTGGCTTTTCTGGTCAGCGGTCGTTTTTCTTTTTTTATTCTGCGTTTTTATCCATGATATATTCCAGAAAAAACATACGATCAAACATAACTTTCCCATCGTAGGTCACATTAGATACTTATTCGAAAAGATAGGACCCGAGCTCAGACAATACTGGGTGGCAAATGATAAGGAGGAGATGCCCTTTAATAGAGCAGAAAGATCCTGGGTCTATGCCACATCCAAGATGCAAAATAATAATTTCGGTTTTGGAACTACGGAATTATTGTATGACGCAGGTTACCCGATCATCAAACATTCTGCTTTTCCGTTTGCTGACAGCAAAGCAAAGTTTATAGAAGGTGATAGTTCTATGATTCCGTCTCTCAAAGTAATGGGAGAATTCAGAAACAGAAAAAAATTATATAGACCTGCCTCCGTTGTAAATATTTCCGCGATGTCTTACGGATCTCTAGGAGAAAGAGCGGTATCTTCGCTCAATAAAGGAGCAAAGATCGCACGCTGTTATCATAATACGGGAGAAGGTGGGCTTTCTCCTTATCATAATTTCGGCGCTGACGTTGTGTGGCAATTGGGTACAGGTTACTTCGGAGCAAGAGACGAAAAAGGTAAATTCTCCTTAGATCAGTTCCTAAAACGTTTAGATGCGAATCCGAATGTGAGGGCGATAGAGATTAAACTTTCCCAAGGCGCTAAGCCTGGAAAAGGAGGAATATTGCCGGGAGCAAAAGTCACTAAAGAGATCGCAGAAATCAGAGGAATCAAACCTGGGCAAGACTGTATTTCGCCTAATGCACATACCGAGTTCGACGATGTAAAAAGCCTGATCGAATTTATAGAAAAATTAGCGTCTACCTCCGGACTTCCCGTGGGGATAAAAAGTGCAGTGGGAGAATCTAAGTTTTGGGAAGAACTTGCGAGTCGGATGAGAGAAACAGGCCAAGGTCCTGATTTCATTACCATCGACGGAGGAGAAGGAGGAACAGGAGCAGCACCCTTAACGTTTACCGATCACGTCTCCCTTCCTTTTAAGGTGGGATTTGCTAGAGTATATAAGATTTTTCAAAAGTACGAAATCGCGGACAGAGTGGTCTGGATCGGGAGTGGCAAATTAGGCTTTCCGGACAGAGCTATAGTCGCATTCGCAATGGGTTGCGATCTGATCCATGTGGCAAGAGAGACTATGATGTCTATCGGCTGTATCCAGGCCCAAAAATGTCATACGGGACATTGCCCTGCAGGGGTAGCTACACAAAGTAAATGGTTACAAGCCGGTTTAGATGTGGAGTTAAAAGCAAAACGTGCAGCAAACTATATCAAAGGATTTAGAAAAGAATTATTATCAGTAGCACATGCTTGCGGATACGAACACCCTCTTCAATTCACAGGGAACGATATAGAGATTGGAGCTGGTCAAAATAGATTCAGGACCTTGACTGAAGTTTTGGAATACGAAAGAGCTCCGATAAGATTCACCACTATGATGGATTATACGAGCAATATCACCGCACTCGGTTAGTTTTTAAATCGCTTGCATTAGGCCGGGTCCCTGTAAATATTTGCGGGACCCGAATGAAACTGATCTCATCCTTTTTTCAAAATTTCTGGAACTTTCTACGTTCCCCTAAGGAAGAACTTCAAAAAAAAGGCCCCTTCCCTGGATATCCGAACCTATTCATTACAACTTCTATCCCGATCTTGATTGGATATTTTTTCGCACATCTTTCTTTTCACGCATTAGGATTACAATACGTGTTTTTAGGCGGGTCCATTCTGAATATGTTTACCAGAGTGATCCTACCGGATTTATTTTTCGGAACCCTATATGCATTACTCTATACTCTGATTTATTTAGCAGCCGGAACTGGAATACTCTGGGGAGTTTCTCAAATTTTCTCGTACTCGTTTGAGACCAATAGAGGGTTAGAATTAAGTTCCAAACTCTCTTATCCTTTCTTAATCTTAGGGTTACTGATTTTTTTCGGATTTACAGGGATTTTTGGATCCATCGTATATTTGATATTCTTTATATACTTTTCTTTTCTGGTCATACTAGTCCTATTCTATGGAATAGAAGCAGGGCAAAGGATAAGTATCATTTCCGGCTTGATTATAGGATTGATTTCTTACGGGATCTTTTTCTTAAAAGACAATACGCAGATGGACAATCTCACTCTGCCTAGCCAGCCGGAAACAATGACCCCGGAAGAAGAAAGAGAGAAAATACAGGAAGCGGAAGACGTAATCCGAAAATTAGAAGATGCCCGTAAAGAAAAAGGCTATAACAACTAGTATATTCAAAAAGGATAAATAATGGCAAGAGTTCAATTGGATCTGCCTGAAAAATTGGCCTGGTCCACCAGCTTAAATATCAGGATTTATGATACAAATTTTGCAGGACATTTAGCTCATGATAGAGTGGTTTCTCTTTTACATGAATCCAGAGCAAGATTATTCAGAGAAAAAGGATTTTCCGAATTAGACGTAAATGGACACGGAATCATTCTCACTGACTTAGTGGTAGAATACAAAGCTGAGGCATTTTTCGGAGACCAAATCAGAGTGGAGATCGGGGCGGGGGATTTCAGCGCGAAAGGTTGCGATCTATATTACAGAATGATTCATACGGATGGACCTATTAACGGTAAGCTTGTATGTAATGCAAAAACAGGACTCGTATTTATGGATTATTCTACTCGAACAGTCAGCAATATTCCGGAAGTTTTTAAGTCCTGGTTTTGACAAATATACTAAAACAAAGTATATTTCTTTTTCTTAATAAGAATTGCAGCTTTTTTAATTTAACTTTTTCTTTTTATCCGAGTGATAAGTTAGTGCAAAAGAAATACATTGTTTTAATTCCTTTTCAGGGATCTTAGTATTTTCGGAAAAGATAATACTCCTATTTCCTTCAAAGCGGAATTTTTTAGGATATAATTTCCTAAATCTGGAGATCAGATCCGTTTGGCAATGGAAGAAGATCGCATATTCTTTCGACTCCCCTTTTAAGGCGTCGATCCGGATTGTAGTCCCACTTTTGGATTCGGGAGTGATATAACTGGGCTGCCCCCATTTTAGCACTTCTTCTACCTTGCCTACTCCTTGTGCTTCTTTTGCAGTTTCAAAAATCAATTCTCTTAAATGAAATAATTTCTCTCGTACAGAAGGAGAGTAATCTGCGAAGGTTTCAGCGACGTCTTGGTTGGTGAATTTTTGAAAATGATTCTTTTTTTGGGTCATGGCTTTTATGATCGTGTTTGTAGAAACTATTTTATCACAAAATTAGAATACTTAAATACTAACTGCGCAAGCTTGTGCACATCTAATCCCGTCCATGGCAGCGGATACTATTCCACCCGCATAACCGGCTCCTTCGCCGCAAGGGTACAACCCTTTAATACGAATATGTTCCAAAGATTCCGAGTCCCTGGGAATACTAACAGGAGAAGAAGTCCTGGTCTCTGGGGCATGGACCACGGCCTCGTTGGTTAGATATCCTTTCATGGATTTATCAAATTCCTTAAATCCGTTTTGCAAGGCTTTCATTATAAATTTAGGAAGTACGGAAGAAAGATCCGCAGATATAATTCCAGGAGGATAAGAAGTTTTAGGAAGATCGGAAGAAATTTTGCCTTCTACAAAATCCGCGAGTCTAGTGGCAGGAGCAGTTTGGGTTTTTCCTCCAGTGATCCAGGCCTTCTGTTCTATCTCCCTTTGGAATTCCATTGCAGCCAGTGGACCATATTTCTGGAAAGGTAGAAAATCCTCTTGTCGGAGCTCCACTACTATTCCCGAATTTGCAGTTGGCCTTGCCCTTCTAGAAGAAGACCATCCATTAGTCACAACTTCTCCCGGTCTTGTGGCGCAGGCGGCAATCACTCCTCCAGGACACATGCAGAAAGAGTATACTCCCCTTCCCTGAATCTGTTTTACAATACTGTAAGGTGAAGGAGGAAGAAAAGGTCCTCTATCCTCACAACTATACTGGATGGAGTCTATTAAGGATTGTTTATGTTCTACTCTTACTCCTATTGCTAGAGGTTTTAAATGGATCTCTATTCCTTTATGATAAAGTAATTCGAATATATCTCTGGCGGAATGCCCTGTAGCTAAGATCACTTTATCGGAGAGAAAACGATCTCCATTCTTCGTAACCACACCTTTGATAGAATTCCCATCCAAGATCAAATCAGTCACTCTTTGGTTGAAATGGACTTCTCCACCTCTTTCTTGGATGGTTTCCCTCATTTTACGGACAATACTTGGAAGTTTGTTGGTCCCTATATGGGGATGTGCTTCTATTAGAATATTAGGATTTGCTCCAAAACCCACAAGTAGCTCTAGAATACGACGGACGTTACCTCTTTTCTTGGATCTTGTATAAAGTTTACCGTCTGAATAAGTGCCTGCCCCACCTTCTCCAAAACAATAATTAGAATCCTCATCCACGATATGATGTGCATTGATATTCTGAAGATCTTTTGGTCTTGATTTGACGTCCTTTCCTCTTTCGAGAACGATCGGTTTCAAACCGGATTCAATGAGTTCCAGTGCGGAGAATAAACCTGCAGGCCCTGCACCGATTACGATCACTTCTTTAGAATTTTTAACATCCGGATAATTAGGAAGACTGATCTGTTCAGAAACAAATTCCTCGTTGATATAAACTCGGACTTTGAGATTAACAAAAACAGTTTTTTGTCTGGCATCAATAGAATGATTTAAGACCTCAATATGTGTTATATCCGACATAGAGATCTTTTTAGATTTAGAGATATATTCTGTGAGCCGATTCGGTTGTTCGGCGATCTCAGGCAAAAGCCTAAGTTCTAATTCTTGGGTCATAGTTCAGGACCAAAAGTTTTAGGATTTGTATGTAATGGAATTAAAAAAGAAGGGAAGAAGGAGGCAAGGAATTTTAAGGAGGGTTTGGAATAAATCGAAAGTAGAGTTTATACCGAAAATGAAGATTCCGGAGGAAGATCAAAATTAGAATCGCAAAAATCCTAGAATCACCGCTAAGTTGGTAAACCAGGTAGATCTTGAAAGTAACGGACCGACAAAAGAAAAAATTCTTAAAGTCCCTTAGACAAGCAAGGATCGAAGCAGGATTAAGTCAATCGGATGTCGCTCGAAAGATCGGGACTAGTCAAAGTTTCATTTCTAAAATAGAATCGGGAAGGATATCTTTAGAAGTTGAGATATTTCTAAAATTATATCAATTGTACGATAAACCTGCGGTATATTTTTTCTCCGCATTCTCTCGGAAATAAGAACTTACTTCTGAACTTCTCCCCTATTCTTTATAAACTTTTGGATGGTTTCTAACTGAGATTCGGAAACGAATAAATCAATTGCGTCATTCGCACTATACAATCTGTATTGGAGCGATTTAGCGGAAAGAATATCATTTTCCATTTCCTTCGTAAAAGTCAATTTCCCGGAAAGAATATTAGAAGTTAAGGTAGAAGTCCGAGTCGTAGTTGCAGGAACTGTACTGTAGCCAAAGCCAATTCCTGGTCCCATGTTTGCTGGAACCTGAGTACGAACAGTTACCTGATTAGCAAAATAATTAGAATCCAATAGAACAAGTTTCGTGGATTTACGATCTATTTTGATATAAGCTTCCGGTCCCAATGCAGCAAGAGTTTCGGAACCTTGGATTCGGATGATCAAAGTAATTTGGGAAATGACCCCATTCTTAATTTCTTTTGCGTATTGACCTCCGTAAGAATAAACGTTTTTATTCGGATTATCCACTTTTGCTTCATGGTCCATGTCCATTTTGACGATCGTGATATCTCTAAATGGATCTTGGACGACTTGGATCGTAGTGCCGCAATAGATACAAAAGAACAGAAGGAAGAATATTAAGAATTTATACTTCAAGTTTCCCCGATTTTTTTAGATCATTCTTTCACAATTTAAAAAGAAGAACAGAACTAATCAATATATCCTATAAATCGGAAGAACAGTCACGATGCAAATTTTTCCTTAGTTAGGATCATCTACATCGCGACTTCATTACTTATTTCTGCCAGGGGGTTACTTCTCTCAACTTAGGAAATCTGAGATAAAGTCCAGCCCATAGAATAATTCCCATATAGGTAGGGAATAAAATATGAGAACCTAATGGATTTAAAACACGAACATGAGTGGCAACTGCTCCGCCCAAATAACCGGTGAGTAAGGTCGCTCCTAAAACCGCAGTCCTAGGAAATGCATATAACAAAGTACTAACGATCAGAATCATTCCTAAGTAAGGCATTACTTCAGGTGGATAGCCTAGTTTAGCTCCTTCTGCTTGAGCATCCGGCGGCAGTTTGTCCAAGAAAAATTTCATTACTCCGTCAAAAAGTAGAAAGAGTGTAACTAATCCACTGAGTACTCGACCGGTCCAGAGTTGGCCTTTCGATACGTTTTCAGATCCCATTCTATATTTCCTCCAAATGAGAGGGCAATTCTGGAATCTTCGGTGGAAAAGTTCAAGAACTATTACAAGAATTTTTAATTCGATTTTGTAACAATCAAATCTTTGTCGCAAAGATTGCTACTTATCGATGTTGAGCCTAGAAAATTATTTCTTTTTCGTTTTCTTAGGGACCTTCTTCTTAAATTCTCCTACCCTGAATTTCACAATCTTACGAACCAGATCCATAGGTAAAGGTTGATCGATCGGAAATTGGACAGAACCTTTTGCATTTTTGTATTTATCAATTTCTTTCTTAAATTTGGCAATACCGCTTGCTCCCGGATAGAAGCCGATATGATTTTTATAAGCGGCAAAATGGACTAAATTCCCATTTAAATAGAAAGTGGGGATTTGATAGCTGATCTTCTCACTTGCTTCCGGAGCTTCTTCTTGGATCACTTTTCTGAGCTCCTGAAGAATGGACTGGACCTCTTTCGGAAAAGTTTTGATGTATTCGTCAATTAATTGGAATGTGTTTTTTGTCTTATCCATATATAGGCCTGAAAAAAATTTGGACCTTATGGGTAAGGTCCGTTCGATCTAATTTATTTTTTCTTAATGATCAATATTCCTGCGAGATAACTTGTCGGAATATAAGCTCCAACCAGATCTAGGACATTAAACCAAGCAGGCGAAGGGAGCATTAAAACGTTTGCGGTCCCGCCAGCTAAAAAGAAGGCTCCTATCACCAAAGCAAATTTGAGTTTATGATTTGTTACAAGAAAAGCTGTAACTATCGCCCCCACGAATGTTCCAAGAGCATGAGCTAAAAAGGGAAATATAAAATGTTTGGGTTGGAACAAATGAATGGAAGCCTTTAGTCCTTCCATTGTGGTCACATCAGCACCTTCAGGAGGAGGAATAATACTCCCGCTGATTGTAATAAGTCCCATATTTACTACACTTCCTATAAAAAGGCCGGCAATCACGGATAAGGTATTTCTAACATAAGGATTCATAATCTAATGCTCCACGATTCAAAAAATGAATGATTTAAAAGGCTTATTAAAACAATGCAAGTGCAAAATTATCCTCCTATTCCCTATAAACCGATCTTTTAGCCAATAGCCAACCTCAGAAAGTTTCAAAAATTTATTAAACCAACTAGTTTAATATTTGACAATCCGAGGCTAAGGTCAATTTATTCAACTAAATGGTTGTATTTCATAAAAATGAACAAAGGTTGGATCGAGTATTCGCTGCTCTTGCGGATAGTTCAAGAAGGCAAATGCTTGCAAAATTGCGAAAAAGGCCCCTCACCATTTCAGAGTTAGCAGAACCTTTTTCTATGTCATTTGCGGGAGTGGCTAAACATATAGATGTACTTACATCGGCTGGCTTAGTTCGTAAAGTGCGAGACCAAGAAGACGGTCGTAGCTTCCGACTTGAACTACAAAACCAATCTCTAATGGAAGCTTCTGCATGGCTTACATATCATCAGGAATTTTGGGCTAACAAACTCGATAGACTAGAATCTTTTATAGAGGAGCAGGATCATGATAAACCAGGTCATAAAAATAGAAAAAAGAATTAACGCAGAACCGATTAGATTGTTTCGAGCCTGGCTAAAAGCGGAAGAATTTTCCAGTTGGTTTTTACCAGGGAGTTCAATCGGGATTGAGTCTGCCATATTGGATCCTCGCCCGGGTGGTAAATTTAAAATCAATATGTTACATGAAGGTAAAGTTCTTCCTCATGAAGGTGAATATCAGATCATCGAAGAGCCGAAAAAGTTGGTATTTACTTGGAGATCACATGCAACGGAAGGCTTAGATACATTAGTCACAGTTACTTTCGATCTCTTACAAGAAGAATTTTTAAATACAAACAAGAAACCTCAAACACTCATAACGTTAATCCATGAACGTTTAATAGGAGAAGATGCAGCCACTTCCCATAAGGCAGGATGGACCCATATTCTGGACAGCCTTGAGAAATGGCAGGTCGGAAAAAAAGAATAGAGCACTTTTATCGGCAATAAGCCGGAAAGAAAAAGAAACAACAAACGTAAGGAGAATAAGATGAACGGAATCTATCATAAGATAGGCGTTCGTGCAGGCGCTGCGGATGTCATCAATGCGCTGACGACTAAAGAAGGGCTTTCAGGATGGTGGACTAAACATGTGGGCGGACCGTTTACAGGAGGGACTTCCGGTATAGGAGAACCTATTCATTTTGATTTCGGAATAGCAGGAATCGACATGAAGGTCCAGGAACTTTCATCACAAAATGTTCTATGGGAATGTACATCAGGACCGGAAGATTGGATCGGCTCCCATATCAATTTCAAATTGAATCCGGGAACTGCGCCTGACGGAACAGCATTGACTCTTATTTATTTTAGGCACCAAGATTGGAAAGTGGAGAGCGATTTTACGGCACATTGTAGTATGAAATGGGCAGTTTTCTTACTTAGTCTAAAAGATTTGATTGAAACTGGTACTGGTAAACCTGCACCAGATGATCTTAAGATTGATGACTTTAATTAACAGTTTAAGCGCGGGGTTATTGAATAACGTCGCGCTTCTTTTATAAAATTATTTTAATCTTTCTAGGACACCTTTTCGTTTCACGATATTCTTGTAATCCCATTGGATTTTCTTGGCTTTATTCACCCAACGTTTTAAGTCTTTTTTATTGATTTGATCAGGACTCGTATAACGGACTTCTGCTGCTTTAAAAGTTCCTTCCGGCTCCAAACCTTCTTCTTCAAAGGATTGTCCGCTCCAAAAAAGTAATCGAATGCAAGTTTTAAGTTTACTATAACCAACGATCGGATTCCCATCCAAGAACCAAACTGGATGAGCATGCCAAATCTTATTTTCCGCTTTAGGCAGATGAAGATTAATTTCTTGGGAAAGGATATCACAAATCTCTTTTTCGATTTTAGTTTGTGAATTATTGTATTTTTGGACTTCTTTATTCATACGATTTATGGTAGTTGAATTTATAGTTTATTACTGGACTTCCGATTTTGCCTGACCGTTTCTATAAGCCTTTTCGGAGCAACCCCGCAATAAGAAACGACTAACATATCTTTGAATAAAGCTAAATCAGTAGATTTCATTTCAACACAGGTCCAGCCCTGCTGTCCCCATTTATTGTCTATAGGATAAACGGAGCCCTTAGAAGCTAAAGAAAAGAAGTCCTGGTCATTCTGATCGAATTTAAGAACGATCTTTTTATTTTCCTGATCCACCGTTGCAAAAATCTTTTTATTCACTCTGAATGAAATCTTTTCAAAATGAGGTTCTTCTTTTGCTTCAGGAAGGGCTAAAGCAAGTTTTCTTACTTTGTCTAAGGATATCATATAAAATGCTTTCCGTTAAAGAATAGTCTGATAGATTCCCTAAAATGGACTCAAAACAAATCACCATTCAATCTACTATATCTGCAGACATTAAAAAAGTTTGGGACTACTACACCAATCCGCAACATATTATCAAATGGAATTTTGCGACGGACGACTGGCAATGCCCTTGGGCAAAAAACGATATGAGACCAGGCGGTAAGTACAGTGCAAGAATGGAAGCTAAGGATGGAAGTTTCGGCTTCGAGTTTGAAGCAATTTATGATTCGGTCGTTGATCAGAAAAATTTTAGTTATACGATGGGAGACGGTAGGAAGGCAACTGTTAGCTTCGAGAATCAAAATAACAAAACTCTTGTAGTCGTTAATTTTGATCCTGAATCACAAAACCCAATTGAGATGCAAAGAGGCGGTTGGCAGGCGATACTTGATAACTTTAAAAAGTATACAGAGCTAAATTAATAAATCAAGGACTTGTGGAATATAAGATCCAACGGCTGCAAGTCCACCAGCAACAAGAGCTGCTATAAGCCAATAATATTCAATACCGATTGTTATTGCCCTTCCGGTGGCTGCCATAACTCGACCTTATTACCTTCCGGATCCATGACATGACCCAACCGAATATCCCATACTCGGATTCCTCTACCTTCTCCAGTACTTGACAACCTTCTTCACGAAGAAGTTTCAAGAGCCCATGAAGATCTTCCACTCTATAGTTCACCATAAATGTGGAATTACTTGGAGCAAAGTAAGAACCGTCTCCAACTGACCAAGCAGTCGTGCCGTTTATAGGATTACCGGCATCATCGACCCAACGAAAAGCCGCACCACCCCAAGATTGAACATCTATGCCGAGATGAGTTTTATACCAGGAACCTAATTTAGCAGGGTCCTGAGCTTTGAAAAAAATCCCGCCAATACCTGTAACTCGTTTCATAGATGGCCTCCAAACTATCGAACTTTTCCGATACTATATATACTAGGCACATCCGCATAACAAAATTTGTGTCCCATTCAATAAGATATTTATGACAAAGGTAATGGAAGAAGTTACCGGGCAATCTTGAAACCGGAAGTTTTTAAAGATCTATTTGTCAGATACGTTTTTTATAATGAAGGGCAATAACGCCAGATTGAAAAGTTTCCGAACCAAGGAAGTCCAGGCGAAGAGTTTGCTGCAAATTTACGGCATCAAATAATCGTGGCCCTTTACCGGCAATGACCGGATGAACTACGAAACGATATTCATCAATCAAATCGTGTTCCAAAAGCTGAGTTGCTAGGCTTAGACTACCTACTAATATATCTTTTCCAGACTGCTGCTTCAATTGAAGTATTTCTTCAATAATGTTTCCGCTCACAAGTCTAGTATTCGTTTCTTCCGTTTGTTTCAATGTAGTGGAGAATAAGATCTTATCGAGCGAAGTAAAAACACGAGCGAACTCATTACTTATTTCGGACATCGATTGGTCTCTAGCAACTTCTGGCCAAAAAGGTACCATGAGTTGATACGTTATTCGACCATAGAGCATAATACTCCCCTTTCGCAAGAGGTCAGTGAAATATTTATGCAACTGGTCATCAGCAATCATGTCCGTATGACTGCAAAACCCATCAGTAGTAATATTGATCGCAAAAACAATTTTTTTCATACACATGCTCGCAGGAGGTGCAGATAGAATAACGGCTTAGATTAGCAAAAGTAAAGAGGATATAAGGAAGAAGCTAAATTTGAAAAAACTTAGAGTTTTTCAGAAGTTGTATTTAGTGAGATAATTATAAATATTAAGGTTGTTCTTCTGTTTCTGCAGCAGGAGGAGACTCTTCCCCTGGAACTCCGTTCTTTTTTTCTTCACTGCGAATTTTTCGCCTCTCTATTTTCTCTTGTCTAATTTCTTTCTTCTTTATTTCCCGTTGTCTTTTCACGTACGATAAATTTCCTTTTTTTGCCATATGAAATTCCTATTGATTAAAAAGTCTATTACCGCCCTCGATACAAAATGATTCGAAGCAAAAAGTACGGAAGTGTATAGTTATTGTGGATTAGAGACACCACCAACCTAAATTGAAATTTAGGATTGGTGGTGTAAAAAGGTGAAAAGCGATTAAGCGGATTACCAGCGGTTACGGTCGAACTTTTTATTGTTACCGCCTCTGTTGCGATCAGACCTAGGTCTTTCTTCTGCAACGGAAACTACAATATTACGTCCGTCTAAATCTTTCCCGTTTAGTTCAGAAACTGCAGCTTGCGCTGAATTCTGATCGGAGAAGGTAACAAAACCGAATCCTCTAGATCTACCGGTTTCGCGATCTACTACAACATTGGCTTCTTGAACAGCGCCGTGAACTTCAAATACTTGGCGTAAGGTTTGATCAGTAGTTGACCAGCTAAGGCCGCCTACAAACAATTTGGCTGACATGGATTTTATCCTCGTTCCACACAGATTTGAATAAATAATCCGTATGACAATTAATTTCGATCATTACGGGTTTGCACTAAAAACAGAACGAGTAAAGAACTTAGTTACCACTAGAAGCTCAAATAGGTCTCATTGCAAGAACATTTTCTAAAAATGGAAGAAAAGTAAGAACCCATTCCAGGGATATAAAGTTATTTCTTGGCGGATTGGATGGCAAATAATCCGAATATAAACGCAGCTATTCCTAATCCTACTCTTAACCATTGCCAATTCCCCCAGGTAATAATGGCTGATGCTAATTTATCATGTGCGATAGAACGCGTATTGAAACTAGCATTTGCGTCTTTAAAAAAAATGAAAAATGTCACTATTACAAGAATAGATAGAACTGTAGATGCTACCATTGGCAGTTTGCCTTCTTGTTTCGTTATAAGAAGCAGGATAGAAGTAACTAATGTGAGAATTACACTCCAAATCTCAAGCGGACTATAATAATTAACCAACGCAGCCTGGTTTTTTGAATACCAATCGAAGAATTCAGTTGGTGATAGACTCAACCAAAAGGGAACGATGATTACGGCTTCTGTTAGCATTGCCCCGGCAGTTAAGCCAAGAACTAATACTGTAATAAGTCCCGTAATTTTAGTAAATATACTCATACATTATCTTCCATTCTGTAACAATTCTAGTTCACTTCTTCATTTAATCAACCAAGGTATGATAATATTTCGCGAAAGCTAAGCGTGGTAACAGGACCTTGTTCGAATTTTGTCTAGAAAATTTTTGGGGCCATTATTGGTCACAAGCGCTTGGCATTGGAATCTTGCTAAGAAGATCGTCAAGGATCGCAGCAGTATAAGAACGATTGACAATCACCATATCAGGAGCCTTGGGTTTTGGAAAGCTCCATAAAAATCGGAGAGCAAGCCAATCCTTCGGTGCAATCATATCATAATGACGCATCCCAAACGTCCATTGCGGAATACTTTCTTTCCCCGCTTTGTCCACCTGGATAATCATTTCAGGAGGTCGCAAGCCAGGCTTTTCACCGGGGGCTACAGGCACATCAGGATCCTGGATCCGATATTGTGCAAAAATCGTCTGGTAGTTTATAGGTAATGACTGACTAGGGTGCGGGTTTTCGAAAATTAATGTCAGAACCAACATTAGACGATTTGGTGTCGTAGGGCGAAAGTTTTGTCCGACGACTGTTAGTAAATTCCCCCGTTGGCAGTTAAACGCACGAACTCGCATTTGTTTGTCTTCGTAAATCACAGGTGCAGATGTAAGATCAAGAGTAGGGAATCTCATGGCATTCTCGGAGGGTGTGTTATTCGAAGCAGTTGTTGCACAAGAAAAATTAAACCCAGCAGGAACCATAAGACATAGGAACGTAAAGAAGATGTGAATAACGTATCTATTGCGAGTCATACTTTTTCCCGTGAAATCTCTTTCTTTGTAGAAAGAAGAGGTCCAATTAAGATACCCATAAGAAGTATTGTCAATTCTACATTTAGAAGAAAAAGCCAAATTGTTATAAATTCCTATTGCGGCACAAGAAAGATGATCTACAGAATTGGTGCTTGAAATTGTAAATACACCAATGAATTGGCTACTATCGGGCTTTTTTAATTATAGCTAATGCTTCCTTTTTTAAAGATTCATATTTTGCAGCATATTCAGAACATTTTTCAGCTGAGCTTGGGCTATTACACTTAACCCTCCCCGCACTTTTACCTAAAAATTCAAACCATTCGGAATTTGGGTCCGCAATTTTTCTCTTTCCTTTATAATCGATTTTAACCTCCGGATGATACTTGAGAATATCATCGTCAGAAAGCGATGATCTAACGTCAGTTTTTGGAAGGAATATATCAGAATATGCAATCTTAGAAAAAGGCGCCCTTGTTGCACCTTGCACTTTCGGAAAGCATGCTTCTATCAAGGCAAATTCCTTAACGTCTAAGATATTATTGGGGGCCCATATCTTTTTTAAATTCTTTAATTTTACAATGGGGAGTAAAGAAGGGAAAGGTAATTTATTTATGATACGCCCAAATCTCAAAACTTCAAGATCTTGAAGTTTAGCGAGAAATTCGAAATTGTCTATTGGCTGTGGCCAATCTAACGTGCCATCAATATATAAATATTTAAGTTTTTTTAGTCCATCGAGTCCAGAAAAATCCGAAACTCGACGTAGGTTTTCTAAATGTAAAGATTTTAATTTTTGAAGTTCACTCAGCGGTGATAAATCAGAAAAACCGGAAGCGTATTCAAGAACTAGCTCCTCTAATTTTCTCATGGAAGAAATAAAATTTAGATTCTTTAGTCTTACGAAAGAAATTCGTAACCGTTTTATAGATTGTAATTTGCAAATTGATTCTAACTGTTCGTTATCAGGTTCATGAAGTGTTACTTCTTCGACATTAGGCAATGAAAAAATTTTTCTCCAATCCTTATTTGCTTTCCCGTATTTAACTATTGAAACTTTTTTATCTCCTTCCTGAATATTTGCAATATCATATTCGTAACGATCCCGATTGGGAATCATCTCCCAATATCCGCCTTCTCGATCTAGAAAATCAATAAAGTGATGTTTCATTTAGTTCTCTTGTTAGTTCAATTTGGGGAAATGTATACAGCCCGAAATATACAGTTAGGTGAAGTTCGGGTGAACTATAAATTAACTGGATAATTAATTTCAATCAAATCGCTTTTCAGTTGTCCTAAATTGTCTACTTTGATTTTCAACTTTTTTAAGAAAGAATTGTCTATCTTGCTCATATTATAGATTTTCTTAACTAAGTCCAAGCTAACTTCTATTTCATAATATTCTTCCGCCCACTTCTGATACGTAAGCGGATTACCATCTAGTATATATAGTAATTCTTGAGAGCCATCGTCTCCACCTTTTGGAAATACTATATCACCTGTTTTCCATGTTTGATCCTTATTTAGACGCCAAATAAAAAATGTAGTACCGATAGAAGGGATGGGTTCAGTTTCGATGAATTCTTGAAATTCAGACGGCATTCCTTCGAATAACCCTGGCCAATATGCAGGCTTCTTCTTCATCCAAGGCGACATTTTTGAGTCACGATCAAAACCATTAATTGCAGCTCCATACTGACTAAACAGTATCTTATATTCGCTACCACTTCCATCTCGCATCGAACCGAGTTCTTCCATATCGGACCATTTAGAATCGTAGGAATAATATCTGAGTTCCCATTCTGGGCAAAGGATTGCATCTAACGCTGCAAGAGCCTTTGATAAATTTTTGATCGTTTTGATATCTGAAAGTTTATTTAAGTTTTTTGTTGATATACTCATGTTCTATCTAATTGCTAATTACGGTCAATTACTGTGATCAATTCAGGAGAATTAAACATATCCACAGGAGAGATAACTGGTTCCGAATAAGGTACGTTATTCCCATATCTTTTCTTCATTAAACGCTGCGCAATAGAAGAAGAAAGATCAAAATCCTTTAAAGTCCTAAGCTCCCCTAACCTTTTGCCTGTATATTTATCGTAAAGCTTCCATATAAGTTCTGTACAATAAATCAGGTTATCATCCCAGCCAAAATAAATATCATAGTGTTTGCCCAAAAGAGAATTACCATATTTTTTCATTTCAGATATTTTCTCATCCGTTAACACGCTTTCCCTTTCTTTGAGTCTTTTGATTACATAGTGACCATTTTGACTCCGCTTGATAAATGCAGACAATGAAGTAATTCTAACGGGCTCAACCGCTTCTAACACCTTAAATTCATTATTATATTTAAAAATTATGCCTACATGCGTGTATCTAGATTTTGTTGCTAATTTAATCGCACGCGCTTGTTCAGAATTTGATTCATGAAATATGACATCTCCTTCCAGCAAGTTTTGAGATACATTAGCTTTTGCGAATAAGTCCGGAAGAAAACTGTAAAGTGAAAATCCAATTAAAATTATCAGAAATCTTTTCATTAGTAACCCTTTAGAACGTAATATTTTTGCAATTTGGCTTGGTCGTGTTTTGATAATTATTGAAGCAAATTTGATCGTTGGTAATCGAAATAATACGGTTATTTTTTGAAAACTTCTTCGGAATCTTCCAGCAATTCCACAACAAATCGTTTAATAAGCAAACTATGAACTTTATTGAATGTAGTTAAGTTATAATAGAGTCCGGACCAAACAGACTTACTACCAGTATATCTTTTAGTAAATATTATCGCATTCTTCTCATTTCTAATATTGATTTCAACATTCAATTCGCATGAAGTAATGATTGCAGGAACACCAAAATACCAAAGCAAAGGACCCAATGCGCTTAAACCATAAAAATAAAGCCCTCTGCTACAAGAATATTTGTTCAAATTACCTTCAATCGTATAATCTGAATGTGCAAGATCTGATTCGGAGATATTGATTTTGCTAAACGCAAATTTATTTTCAAATTCTCTTTTTAGAATATCAGCGAAATGATATTTCATGGGTGTCCCCATAGAAGCTCGATCGGACTCCGGGAAATCCAATATTATTTCGCCCGATGGAACAAAGGGTAATAGGGCAAGAAACGAATAATCAATATTTTCTCCTGATCTCAAATCGGATAAGAATCTAATATTCAAATTCTTTTTGGTTACTTCAATTTTTTTGTCTACCTTATCAACTTCATAAACGTTTCGAGGAATGCTCATACAATAGCTGAAAACTAAAATCAATATTAATAAACTTTTCTTCATTTTTCCTTATTTTCCTCGAGAAATTTTTTAACTTCAGGAAATTCCTTTTTCGATGCGTTAGCCAAGTTGATAGGGACTTGGCATGAGATAGTAGGCGCCGTATCCTTCATAATACGATATAAATAACTATTTCGTATTATGAGCTAACTAACGAGGAACTCCGGCATATTGCGGTTCATAATAAAGAATAATTGCACCAACGCTAAAAGTTTTAGTCTTTATAAGTTTAAGCGTAATTTTTTCGCTGATGTTTTTAAATAATTGTAAACCACTTCCTGCGATAACAGGATGAACACAAAGTTGATATTCGTCTATTAAATTAAGTTTTGTTAAAGCTACGATCAAGCTCGGACTGCATACAAAAACATCTTTACCCGATTGTTGTTTGAGTTCCAAAACTTCTTTCTCAAGGTCTTGACTTGCTAATTTTGCAGTTTTCCAATCAACATTTTTCAGTGTGCGGGAAAAAACAATCTTCGGAGTGTTGTCAATTGCAACTGCAAAGTCGTCCATTACCTTATCGCCGGTGGGAGTTTCTAACACAGTTCGCCAAAATTCCATAAGCTGGTAGGTTATCCTGCCATATAAAGCAGCATCGGCACTTCTCAATAGATCAGCGTAATGTTGATGTATTTCTTCGTCAGGCACACCTGAGGTATGGTCGCAAAACCCGTCAATCGTCATATTAATTGCTGCAATTAACTTTCTCATATGTTCCTTTTATTATCGCTTATCTCTATTTCATCTTTTTTACAGTCTTTTCTAAAACGTCATGGAAGCGAGTTCGAGTTCTTTAAAATATCAAACTTTGTCCAAGATGATTTTTTGTGAAAAAGCGGAACCAACAGAAATGGCCACACGTAAGTGCCTATGAATGTAGCCTGACTGTTTATTATCAATTCTCCGTTTTCTCCAATATAAATAATATAGTTTTCACGATTATATATCTTCCAAGTTCCAAAATAGACGGTAGAAGCAGGTAAATCAGTTGTATTTAAACTAATAAACTCTTTGTTAAAACTTGCAATCGGAACATTTGAGCTAAAGTGAATTTTCTCAGTTTCATTTGAACGAAGTTCAGCAACTGCATCCATACTTACTGTAACCTCATTACAAAATGTTTGCTTAACTGTAAGCAAACACTGCTTTTTCTTACTCAAATTATATACTACCGAAGGATTCCCGAATAAATTAGAAAGAATTTGATTAAACTCACTATCTCTTTTTTCTCCGACATTGACTATCCTATCTTCCGTTTCAGATATAAAAATCGTCGCACCATTGCAGCTATACAAACCTGAGATATCTAAACAACTCTCAATATTACTGTTAGATCTTTTCCAATTGTTAGGAAACGATTTCGAGTCAATATAAATACACTGAATCAAACAAATAATAAGTAAGATCGTCGGGTAAAGCTTATACATTTTTCGAATAATCTATCAAAAACGAAATTATTATTCGCCTTTGTAAGCTTTTTCGAGTTCGTTTATATTCAGTTTACCCATACTAAGCATGGCGGCTCCGACCCGATCAGCTTTAGCAATGTCCGGATCACGCATCATGATGTCTAGGCTTTCCGGCATAATCTGCCACGTTACACCATATTTATCTTTAAGCCATCCACAAGAAATTTCTTCGCCACCTTTGGACAGTGCGTCCCATAGCTTATCAATCTCTTCCTGAGTTTTGCAGTTTACCGCTATTGAGATAGCTTCGTTAAAAGTAAACATCGGGCCGCCATTTAGCGCAGTAAAATTTTGGCCATTCAGTTCAAAGTCTATTGTCGACAAATCTCCGACTTTCTTTCCGGCTGCCTTTGCCACGGACTCTGTGAGATACGATGTGTTTGTTATTTTTGCATTTTCAAACAGCGATACGTAAAGATCTACCGCTTCTTTTGCCTGATCGTTAAACCAAAGAAAAGTTACTACCTTTTGCATTCGAGCTCCTTAGTTAGATTGATCATTACTACGAAAACGGTAGTAGCTATTCAATCTTATCATATTCAATTTGATAATCAAAGTAATTTTGTTATATAATCATGATGAGGTAAAGCTCGAAACACCACGACAAGCCGATAGTAAGATGAAGTTTCCCTAGGCCAAAGAATCAGTTAGTCTTAGGAGCAATTGTTACAATTCTACAGCCTTCACATAATGGATATGTTGCAAGATTAGTTCTAAGAATATTTTTCATTTTCTCTGCATTGCTCCCGTAAAAATATAAAGCCGTCTCCGTTTCTCCCTCCCAATAGCTTTGCATACTTCCTATACCGTTCAGAACATTATTAAAGTTTTCTACTATTTCGTTTATATCGGAAGTCTTGTAAACTTCTTCCGGCAAATTAACTCCATCCAAATAAATAGCAACACCTTCAGTCTTACCAAATTCAATTTGCCTCGGATTAGATTGATCATGTATAATTAATACTGAAGACTTTGGAGCGCCGAGTTCTTCCATTTTCTTTATTAAAAAAGGGATCCCCTCGTCCAAGTTAAATAGAAATATTTCTACATCGATATATTCAATTTCCCCCGACTCTAACTGCATAGTTCCGCCACCATCGACTTCGCCATAATCTAATGCTCTAAGAGCATCATCGATTGGATCTTCGTAAAAATCTCCTCTATCAATTGGCATGAGAAGATGATTTAGTTGTGCAGTTACAAGTGTACCTTTCCGTTCTTCTTCATTCTTTGTGAATATACTAGAAAAAAGCCCCATACCTTGATTCCTAAAATTTCATATGATTGATTTTATACTAAAATAATATTTCGAAGGAAATTTTGCCTAAATGATCAAGGGTTAGCGACGTAGATTTATTCGAGGTCATAAATCAATATTATATTGCAAAATTAAATAACATCATTTGCTTCCTATACGATTTCCCAAAGCAATATCTAATTGATATAATATCCTATCTGCCATATAGAAAGGAAGCTTTTGAGAACATAAAAGAAGTAATATATCTAAATATTCAAAGTAAATTTCGATAGAATTTTCAATATACTTATCATTCAGAGGGAATGGCTTCGCAGGGTATTTTTTTCTTCCTTTAGGGAATACTATTCTAAATACACGATCATCGATTATTTGAAATACTCTCGGATTAAGAAATCTCAGAATAGTCGAAGCCATTGGAAGTCCAATTCCAGAAACTCTAAGCAATTTTTCTAATATCCCACGGACTTGAAAATGTTCTTTTTCTTTTATAGTAGTAACATATTTGAGCTCCTGAATAAGTTCCGTAGAAATATCGATTGATCTATCCAATTTCCACAAAAGTATCTCATACAATGATTCACGATTGAAATCGCTAACATCCAAGTTATCGAGCTTTTTAGTCGTTTCATTCTGGTAGGAATAATTAGCTAATATAGATTGAGGATCATCTCCCCAAATATAATCATATTTTTTAATTATATTTTCCATAAGCCTCTATTTACAAAAATTAGTGCGAAATATGCATTTTTAAAAATATTATTTACAGATCGTATAACGACCAAGGTTTCGCAACTCCGAAGGACTTGGTGCGAAACTCGCCAGTCAGGGCGAATGACAAAACATCAGAGTCGATAGTTAGGTCTAGTAACGTTTATATTATAGGTTTTCTTTTTATTAATTCTTTTATTATATTTAAATCGCTGTCGGAATAATATGCATCATACGCTATTTCATTCGAATAGAAACGGACCGACATGCTGCTTGCATTTAGAATATCATTCTGAAGCTCATTCGTAAGAATAAATTCCCCTGAGCGAATAGATAATTCTAATAACTCTGTTGCCGCAATTTTGTTAGCCGTTAGTTTGATATTTATCTTTTTATTATCTATTTTAAGAAATATAGAACTTGAAAACCTTTGTGGACCACCAACCAGAGTTTTAGCAGAAATGGAACACTTAATAACCCCTGCTGAATTCGAATCAAACGACTTTGTAAAATTTAAGAACAAAGTCTTCGCTCCTTTAGCTGTATTCTCCGTATTTGTATAAATTTCTAAAGTTAATGCCGAAGAGTTTTTAAAATCGTCTTTTACTTCCTTAATTACCCCATATTGGGAAGAGCATTTTGAAATAAGCAGAAAGATAGAAATTAGGATTATTTTTTTCATACTGAAAGTTAGTAATTCTTTATCTTCGATGAAATTCAAGCGTTATTATGCCTAACGATCAAGGCTTGACAACGTTGACACGCTGAGCAAAGCAAAAACAGGCGATAGAATTGCTCTGCAAGACGAGTGACAAAGCGGAAAGCGCGGAAAGTTAGGCGCCGTTCATCCTTAATTTTGGATTAATTTCTTAAAGTGAATGCAATCAAGTCATTCCTTCTGACTTCAATTGGCGCATCTTTCTCGCCATTACAAAAATTACAAAAACGCCCAATACCGGTACAAAAAGAATACCAGGCCAATACCCTAATTGCTCATAAACAAATGCTACAGGAGCCCAAATTCTAACGTGCTCTACACTCCCAGACTCTAACTTATTAAGATCCAATATGATCATAATAGAAACAAACGGAAAGGCAACTAAAGACAAATATATCATATTTCTGCAGTATTTAATTTTTTCCTCAACGGTCGCATCTAAAGGAGGAGCGAATGCCTGCTCTTCTTCTCTGATCTCTTTAATTTTTTTAAATTGTCGGTAAGAGAAAAAAGCGAAAATCGAGCCCAAAGTTAAAGCTAAAAAAAGACGGAATGCATCTACCTTATCCCACTCCAATATCAATAAACTTAATGCAAATATTGCTAATATAGCATTTCCGATAGCGACAAATATAGTATAAATCTTCAAGTTCATTTATTTCTCCAATGTATTTAAAATAACAATAATTACACGATTGTGCCTAACGACCAAGGCTTGACGACGCTGGCAAGGTGAACGTCAGCGAAGACAGGCGCAAGAGTTGTGTAGCAAGCTCGAAATGTCGCGTCAGAGTCGATAGTTAGGCGAAGCTGTGTTTTATTCATTAGTTATTAAGAAGGTTTTCCTGATCCAAGTTCTTTATATCAGGATAAAGAGTTTTCAAACTGTTAGCGATTTCTTCCGAAACGCCAATAAATAAAGTATAACTGCTATCCCAACACACTATTTCAAACTCAGCTCCCTTCGCTTGGGGTTTTGGAATTCCTTGCCAAAACGATGGGTTACCGTCCGCGGAGGGGAACGGTTCAGTGATATTCAGGGAGAATTTGAAAGCGGAAAAAACTCCCCATATAAACTGGATCTCCTTTTCTTTCACGATTTCATAGAGATCTGTTCCGGAAATTGCAAAATCACTATTTTGAAATCTTGGATCCTCACATCCGTTGTGCTCAAGATCAGAAACAAAGTATGTATATTCCATTAAATCTGGTATTGCTGAAAATAATGGACTTAAATCTGTATAGAATCTCACGTAGCGTGATTTTTCAAGAATAAGATTCATAATGCCTTTCCTGACTATCGAAGTGATTCCGAAGTGTGACGTCAAAGCCGATAATTAGACGTCGCCGCTATTTAGCCAATATGGCTTCGACTAATAGATATAAAAGGACAAACAAAGGAGCACCCATTAAAATGCCAAGCACCCACTGGGACGTTAGCTTAACAGGGCTATCAATTTCTCTTACTGTTGGATCAGTTTCTGAGTATGCCTTTAAAAATTGATAAAGCTGCTTTATATCACTTTCAAATAAATCTCCAATAAAACGAATACTGCCATTTTTATGAAGATATAATTTTAGTATTGATTTTGAAGATTCGCTCGCTCCTCCAAAATAGAACTTTTCTATCTCACTTAATTTGATAAGTCTGCTTATTCCGGAAATTTCAGATAATTGAATTGAATCAGCGACTGAAGATACGACCCACTTCTCTCTATTATTTAATTTAAAAAGTGCATAAAATATCAGAAAGAAACCTAAGAGAAAAGCAATAAAAAAAATCGTTCCATTAGCTCTTCCTACAAATAAGACAAATGAAATTATCAGTAAAATTATTCCTGCATTTAAGCACAGTGAGTATTTAATGTCATTTTCGGAATAAGCTATTACTTTTGAATATTTTTGCATAATTACCTGCGAAAGTCTTATTCATAAATTAATTTTCAAAAACAAAAAATTGATAACTACCGTCATCTAACAACCAAAGTTTGACAACGTTTCGCGAGTCCGAAGTGTAACGTCAAAGTCGATAGTTAGACACCGCCGCTAACTTTTTGAGAAATTAACCCAGCGCCCTCAATGCTCCTAATGCTCCCATTATTTCATTTAAGTAAATAATAAACTGTATAGGGCTAGTAATAATATCTGCTATTATGGAAAACGGAGTCAGCCAATAATAAGCTGGTTTTCCTTTGCGTTCATTTATATAACTTATTATTACTACTCTTCCTTGCACGAACTTATTATCAATAGCTGGAAAGTTGAATTCATACATTCTTTTTACGTATCCTTGCGTGTCCAAAACAATAAGTAAGTTACCTTTAGCCAATTTATATCTATCTAGCTTCAGTTCGTAAGCTTGTCGTTTAGGAGAATTGCAATTTTCTTGATTAGGAGTATCCGTCTCATCAAAACAAAGAAAAAATTCCCGTGCATGAGCTTTTGAAAGAAAAGCTTTACCGTCCTTTGTTGCATATATCTCAGGCTTATCGTGATTAATCGTTATATGCATTTCTTTATATATTTTTGTTAGAGACTTGTGCAAAAATATAGAATCAACATAAGATATCTGTAATCCCCCTTGGGGACTAACTTCCCTTATCTCTGCTTTAATCAATTGAGTATTTTTCTCACACTTAAAAAATGAATTATAGGAATAGCAATTTTCTAAACTTTCGCCGGCTGCAGAAGTTCCATTAATTTCGATTTCATAAGTCGGAGTTGAATATTTTTGATTTAATTTATCATAAGAGATTGAATCAATTTGTTCAATAGGTATAGGTCTCCTCTTCCCTTCTGAAAGTTCGAATACTTTAGAGGTTATGCAGTTTGAAAACAGAAATGTTATTAAAAGAATTCGAATCATTTTTCCTATCAATTTTAGCGATTGCGTATAACACCAAGGCTTGACAACGTTTCGCGAGCGCGTAAACATCCCGAAGCGATGGGTCAGAGGCCAAAGTTAGACGCCGTAATGAGTGACTTGACAGCTTCTAATATTCTCCCAAAGAAAGTAGCTCGCCACACTTCCTTGCAAAATAGACAATCATCGCGATATTAAAGACCAAAATAATAGTTCCTTCCAGCCAAATAACGATCCCATTTGAGATCACGGGAGAATATTCGATCACAAAAGCAAAAAGATCTAATGAAAACCAAACCCAAAGTTTCGTTCTCATATTTTCATTTTTCAAAGCTTGAAGAAAATTTTGAAGTAGCCTCCTTACTTGTCTTGTAACTATTATAATTGATAAGAACAACATATATGCGAATCCTATCCCCCGCTTAAATAGAGAATCAACAACCTTCATATTAAAGATTGATTCTTCTCCCCGCAAAAATGTTATATTAATCAAGAAAACTGTAGCAAAAGAGAAAAGAAAAAAAATTAGACTGAACCCAATCAATCTAAAGGAAAAATCGAAAAATGTTTCTACCTCCTGTTCATTCGAGCTTGGATATTTCGCAAGCTCATAAAATGTTTTGAGTATGAAATAAATAACGAAAAGGAGAGTTGAAAGTGTGATAGCTATTCTCCAGGATAATAACTCAACAATAACCGAATATGAAGCAAACGCTCCTGGATCATTCGAGATTAAAAAATTTATTAATGAATGCAAGAGATAGGCAACTAATATTAGTTTCATATTTTTAGTTTTAACGATTTCAACTAAAGCTTTTATCAAAATCATATCACTCCTAACTAAACATCTGTAACTATGGCGCTTAACGACGTTTTGTGGGCCCGAAGGACTCGGTGCGAGAGTCGCGGAGCAACCCCGAAGTGCCGCGTCAGAGCTGATAGTTATACACAGTTTATGGATTCAAAAAGTATCCAACGAATGTGGTATTCGGTGTATCGTCAAAATGTTCCGCGGTAACTATAAAGTAGACCTTCTTACCCATCGGATAAAGAGCGAATACATTCCCATCCAGATGCATTCTGTAGGACCCTCCGTAATTTTCTATTTCTAGATATTGAAGCTTAAGCGTTGATACAAACTCTAAAAGCTCCTTAGTAGGTGGCAGTGTGCCTTTCATCATAGCAGTCATTTCTTTTTCTTCTTGAGGATTATCTGGGCGAACGTCTTGTATTCCTATTTTGTTCTTTTCAAATCTTGCATACAGGTAGCTAGTTTCAACAGTCTTATCAGGCTTTAATTGCCAAATAATAGCAAAATTAGCTTTAGACGAATCTGTCGGAAATATCATTTGTCTATACTTGGGAATTTGAGCTAAGGCTTCGCAATAATCCGAATTTACTTTTCCACATTTATATCTAGCGGAAATTTTTTCAATTGTCTCGGTTGGTACATCTAAATAAATAACTTTTCCAAGTTGCAAATAATCAATCACGCTAGAATCAGAAGAAGAAAAAATAGCAATGATATTTGAATACTTTTGAATCCTTTCAGGATGGAGTTTTGAAATTCCTTCTTTACCCCAAATTAAACTTTCAATAAAACCTAAATTTTTGTCTGCTAAAGAAGCATTTGGAAACTTAAAGTATAATATCGAAGAAATTTTTTTTCCGCACTGAAGTGAAATATGCGCTTTTTCAACTCGGCCTATAATTTGTTCATAAATTTCAGGCCTTTCGTAAAACAATAGAACCTGATTGGACAGTATTGTGGGTTTGCCAGCTTCAACAACTTTGCAACCACTTTCCCAGAGCGAATCATACCTTTTCAGTACTTCATATTTTCTGACATCTTCTTGCTTAAGAACAATTTGAGAAATCTCATATGCCTCTATTGCATGCGTTGATAAAAGAAAAAAGGATACTATTATAAATATTTTTTGTAACATAGAATCTCCATAAATGGCGTATAACGACAAGAGTTGGCGTGCTGAGCGTCAGCGAAGGCAGGCGTGAGAGTTGCGAAGCAAGCTCGAAGCGCAGTGTCAAGCCGACAAGTTTAGCGCCGTAGATTTATATGATTTAAGTTTATAGGCAGCCTAAACTTAAATCATATAAATTTCTCGGTAATCCAAGAATCTTTCCCTGAAATGGTTTATATGAATTAATAAAATACGCTTCGGGAAAATGGCAGCTACCCACCACTAAGTACACCCACTCATCAAAATTAGTCCCGCTATCAGGACACAACGTAAAATGAACAAGATCCAAACAGGTATCTACAGATCGAGTCCAAACATATGCCCCTTGATTATTGTGAAAGGTGTCGTCATTACAAGAAACAATGGAAGGAAATCCTGAAAAATAACCGTGGGCGTTACTATAATCTTTTCCTATCGACTTACAATATTCAAATTTATTCGAAACAGCTGTAATTATCTTTCTATAGGCATCATTTGCCCTGATCACATCAGCTGTATCAAATCCAAAATTCTTGCATGATATAATAAATAGAAATGAAAGTAAAAATATCTTTAATAGCATAGTTACACTGATCATTTTAAAGCTATGGCGCTTGACGACGTTTTGCGCGGCAGCTTAATTTAATCCTAATGTATATTTCTGAAGTTCTAACCAATCTGCCAAAAGTGGAAAATCTTTGGAGAAAGTATCGTTCCCCATACAACTGATAATTTTATCGATAAAAATCACGTTCTCCATTGATGATTTTTTCGAATCTGGCAAGATGTAAAGTAAGTCGCTCAGAAGATCTGAATGAGGTTTCGCTTTGCATTGAATGTTTATTGTTTTTTCAGAAATAATTTTATTTAATGTCAACTGATTTAACTTTACTAAAGAATATTTTGTTAATTTGGATAGATTTTTTTCAATTATAATTTCTTCCCTATGGCGTAAGGACCCTTTAATATCTACAAAATCTAAACCTTTCCCAATGCCTATATCGGCGGTAAATCCTATATCTTGGATTAAAAGCATTGCCATTGTTTCAACTTGAGCAGGACTAAATAATGCACTAAGAATTTGATTTTTTTCCTGAAGACTAAAATTGGAAAATATTCTCTTTAGATCCTGTTTGAAATCTTTTCCCTTTTTGACAATTGCATCAAAGTAAAATCTTAGTATCCTTGAGTATTTAGTTTCTATTAGTTTAATATCTTTTTTATGGTGATTTTTGACGGTAAATTCAAACCTATCGTTTTCTATATCATTAGAGAATATAAGTTTATCTTTATATTTAGATAATCTAAAAATAGGTCTAAATGTCCCTCTATTTAGATATTGGTATACGGATAGAGAATCAATGGAAGATGGAAGTAATGATCTGTTTATGGAATTTTTTAATACAACAGGCAGAAAGTTCCAAAGATTAAAGTTATCTAGATCATCCTGTTTAATTTTTTTAAATTTTTCAGGAAGTGTATTTAAGGTGTGATACTCGTGAAATCTCCCAATTTTGTTTGTTATTTCCCAGAAACTTAATTTGTGAGAATCATAAGTTATTATTCGAACTTTCTCTCGCCATCGTTCTTCTGAAAATAGATTCAAATACTCCCAATCAGGATAATTCAACTTGATTTCGAAATCGATATCAGAATTAAATTCGACGATTTCATTAGATATTTTATTCTTTTCATCATAGAATCCAATATAAAATCCACCAAGCGTTTCAGCAAATTCAAGGAGTTTGTTGCTATTATCTACTTTTGCAAAGAAGTATATCATATTTTTAAGCTCGAAGCGCGGTGCCAAGCCGATAGTTAGGCGCCGTTTTTATAATTACTTACAAAAATAACCTATTGTAGAAATATCAATCTGGCGGCCTAATTCACTCATCTGTTCACAGTTAAATAACGTTACATACTGACATTTCTCACGATTAAGCTTAAATTCTTGAGAATTCATTACCTCCTTTACTTCTGAATCAAGAAGTCCTTCCAAATCTGGATGATATATTAATGTTAATTGAAAAGGAGCAATAATTTCTTTTTCGCTAATTTCGCTATTTAACGAGGAAGTTTTAATTTTCTCACCACCTTCTAAATTAATAATTAATGTATCCTTATTAATGATCTTATATACTCCGTTTAAAGATGTCTTTTCTTCAAATTCATCTGAGGTTGTAGATTCTTTAACATACGTAACTTTACCTTTTAGAAGAGAAAGTTCGATATAATCGCGATCCCCTCCAGCTGCACTGCACCGGTAAAATCCGGAAAATTTCTTTAATGTTATATCAGTCCCGAGGAAAGCTTTTAGATCTTTCGAAGGCTTACTACAAGCAATAACAAAAATCGCAAAAGAAGTTAGTAGTATTTTATACATTTTTTCTCCAAAGTACTTTTAAGAAAGGCGCATAACGACCAATGCTTGGCGCGAGACTTGCGTAGCAATCTCGAAGCGCCAAGCGGATGGTTAGCCGCTGTGATGATATTTATAAAGGACCTGATAACATTTACAGAAATCTAAAATTTCCTTCCCGTCGGGATTAGATTCAACTTTGCATAATTCTTGAAATTTGGAATTTTCAATTTCATTTTTGAACAATGAGTCATTTAAAGAACTTCTATAATCTTTTTTGCATCGATTAATTAAATTATTCTCATAATTAAAAGCCAAAATCTTCTTCAAAGTATCTTCATTAATCACATCTTCCGAAAAAGTAACTCCCCCTTCAGAGACTGAATTACCTTTGGGAGCAATTATCCTATAATGAGTAGAAGTCAATGTTTCATGAGATAGATTTAAATCTTTGATTTTTATAGATGATTTCCCTTCATTAAATCGATACCTTTTAGAAAAATCAGAATTATAGATCTCAAGTTGATACCCTTTGAGATCTATATCTGACAATTTACTATCTTTCGAGTGAATTATCTTGTTAATAATACGCTCACGTTCTACAGGATACATCCTTATCGGCAATGTTGCGATATCGACGGTCAGAACTATAACGACCCCAGTAACAACGATTGCACCAATCGCTAAAGCATCAAATGGGCGTGTTCCGCCAGAAATTTTAATACTTTCTAATCCAGATTCCTCTTTCGATTTCCATCTTACGCCGTAAAAAGTTCTGAAGATTTCCTTTACTTTGCCTTCAACAAACTCTTTCTTTCCTCTATATGCATTCAAACTAAAGTCTATATTTTCTTTCTTGATATCGTAGCTTAATAAATACAAGTCTCTGATTTCTTCTGAGGCTTTACTTTCAATTATATCAGATGAGTAAATTGTTTCGCTTTTAGGATAAACTTTAGTGAAAGTACAGCCTATGCTGAAGATGAAAATTTGTAAAAGGGATATTAGATATTTCATATTATTTTAATCGTCATGGCGGCCAACGACCAAGGTGTTCTAACGTTTCGCGAGTCCGTAAGGACTTTGGCACGAGACTTGCGAAGCAAGCTCGAAGCGATGCGTCAGAGCCGATAGTTATGCGCAATTTGGTTAATTTTATAGAGTTACATTGGCAAGAACTTCGCAATCACAAAATCCTCCACGATTCTGTAACGAAGAGACTATTCTCTTTAAATCGCTTTTAGAATACTTCCCTTCTAAATATTTCTTTGTTATAGCCAAAGAATGATCGCAAGCAATTCTATTTAAATTCGAATTGAGGTAATTTCCCAAGTCATTTAATTCCTTCGGAGAAAGTATCAAATCTTCCCATTCAACTTGACTTTCTCTCAAGAAAGCCAGCTTTTTTAGATCCTTTTTATCTCTTCCTTTTAAATCTAAATATTTCGTAAAACTATCAATTGCCTCTTTATAATTTAAAAGTGCTTCCTCAGATAGTGCGAGTAGTCTCCAAACCTTTGCATTACTTAGATCTTTCTCCGAAAACTCTTTTAGTTTTCTTCTTATTTCGATAAGCATTGGAATAGATTTTTTAGAAGGCATCCTTCGATCTGACAAACCATGGTTAGACATTTGAATAGCTGATATCAATTCATCTTCTAATTCTTCTATATTCATAAGAAATATTTTAACCAAATTGCGCCTAACGACCAAGGCTTGATGACGTTTTGCGTGCGCGCAAGCACTTGGCACGAGACTTGCCTCTGCAAGATGAGTGACAAAGCAAAATGTGCCGAAGGCCAAGCGAGAGTTGCGTAAGCATCTCGAAGCGCAGCGACAATTTTTTAGCTAGCCGCCGCTTTTGAGGCTATCTGCAATTAACATTAATGAATGAATTTGCTCCAGGCAGGTGATCCATAGAATAGTATCCCTCAGAATCTCTCTCGACATCCTCTGACGAATATTTTAAAGACTCACGCATGTCCTTGCAGGAATTCACTCTATCTCCTAATTGAGCATAAAAGTATCCTCTTGCATAGTATAGAACACCAAGTTGCGGTTTTACTTTAATAGCCAAGGTCAAATACGAGGGAATTTTTTTATACTCACCTTTTTTATTTAACACCTCAACTATAGTCGCGAGAGCTGCAAAATTTTTAGGATTAGTCTGAGCAGCTTTTAAATAGTCTTCATAGCCTCCTTCCGGATCATCTAATAATTTGTATTTAAACTGACCTCTATAAAAATATCCTAAATCTTTTTTATCCTTCGATTCTTTAATTAACCAATCACAGTCCTCGAGAGCAGCTGCATAATTCTTGAGAGTGTAGTTTAGAGATATTCGGTCGACATGGTATTGCTCATAATCATAATATTGAATGAGTTTTTTATTTTTTTTCAAACTTTCAATGACCTCTGAAATTCCCTCCTTTGCCAAATCATATTTTTTGATTCTATTGTATACTTTGGATCTTTCCAATAAGGCGTTGATATACGTTTCGCTCGGCTCTTGACCTTCTTTAAACTCAAGAACCTTTGTAAAATCTTCGATTGCTTCATCATATTTAGAAATGTCAAAATTGCATATTCCTTTATAAAAGAAAGACTCCCTCGAAAGATAAATGTCATTGCTATTGTTCTTAATTGCTTTTTCAAAATCGGCGATACAATCTTCATACTTTGATTGATTAAGATTCAGATATCCTTTAGCAAAAATACCGTATGAAGAATCGGGAAAAGATTTAGAAAGATTGATCATATTTGTGTGAAACATTCCTTTCTTTTGAATCCTTAAAATGAGCCCTGACATAAAAATCTCTCGAGGATCTTCGTTAGTAGTTTGGGAATTGACCGAGCTTGTAGCAATCAAACAAGCGAGCAAGGGTAATACTATATTCTTATGTATCTTCATAATTTCCTCATACAACTATATTGCAAGCATGTTCGGCAACGACCAAGGCTTGACGACGTTGGCGACCCTGAGCCTCGTAAGAGGCGGTAGGGAAAGGCGCGAGCTTTTGCTTTGCAAAAGGCATGACTGTAGCCAATGTGCCGAAGGCCAAGTGAGGGGCGAAGCATCCCGAAGCGCTGCGTCAGAGCTGATAGTTATGCGACGTTGGGCACTGTATACAACATTTGAGTTTAAGATATTCGCTTGTAATTTAAAACAAACTCTTTTCCATTTCGATTTAGAAATAGATTATCTTTATAAAGCTCTTTACTTAGCTCTTAGCAAAATTTATCTAAATAGAATTGCGTATGGACATTAAACGACAAGTTGCCAAAGAACTTAGGTTCTTATTCATATTAACTATTATGCCTGCTATCATATGGGCAATCATAGCAATCTTGATAGAATTATTTAATCTAAATTCACCGACTTGTAGAGAAAACGAAAGACTGACTTACGAATCGTTCAGCGACTATTGTGAAGAAATTATTAAGGCAGATAGTAATAATAGCGAATATGAAAACTTTCAAGTCCCGGCAATTCGGAAAGCAGATGGACCTATTTTGTCATGGAGTTTTCGTGAAGGCCTTTACTGGACTTTTTTAATGTTAGTTCTTTTCCTTTATCCAATAAGTCTATTAGCTCGTATATTTATATGGGCGTTTCGATTTAAGTAAACTTTGATATTCTTATTATAAAATAAATTTTGCCCAATGTGCCGTAGGCCAAACGAGAGTTGCGAAGCAAGCTCGAAGCGCCGCGACAAGCCGATAGTTAGGCGAAGGTTTTTTAGCAATGGCTAAATTTTTATTTTCTTTAAAGATTCAATTAAAATATCTTTATCTGATATTTCTGTTTCTATTTTATAAACGTAGTCTTGATCCCAATAAACAAATATTTGATAATCGTTCTTTTTTGAAGTCTTAAAAACATAGTACGTTTCATTTTCAGTTAATACGATAAACTCGTCGATTGTATTGGGAGTGACTATCGAAGATCTCATATCAAATTTGAATAATTCTTTTCTAATTATCTTGTAATCATCGAAAAAACCAAACTCCTTTGGCTTAACTGCCAAAACATCAAAGATCATATCTTTACAAGGAATATCTGACAAAAGCAGTCCCAAACGAAATACGTCTGCACAATGGACAGCTTGTTCTAAAGTTAGAGTTTTTATTCCGTAGCTACTCTCAACGAACTCTGGAGCAATACAAAACGAGTGATATTCTCCGAATTGCTTACATTTCAATTGTTGATTAAGATTTAGTTTATTTAAACTAAAAGTAGCACTCGAATTATTGATTCTAATTATTTGATCATTAGCAATTAACTTATAGTCATTTTGTTTATTGAGTTCTTCCAATTTTGATTTATAATCCATTAAAGCACACGAGATTGGATAGACGTATACATACATTATTAAAAGGATTAACATCAAAAAGAGAAATCGAATTAATTTATTAGCTAGAATTACTTTCATATTTAATATATTTCGTTATTAAATGAACTAAGAACTTTTACAAGATTATTTTGAAAACTTTCGCCTAACGACCAAGGGTTATCGACGTTGGCGTGCTGAGCAAGGCGAAGACAGGCATGAGACTTGCTCTGCAAGACGAGTGACAAAGCGAAATGTGACGAAGCCCGAGCGAGAGTTGCGAAGCAAGCTCGAAGCGGAGCGGAAGCACCGATAGTTAGGCGAAGTTGTTTCCAACGCTAAAGACTACCAACCTCAGTAGTCAGTCATAGTTTACAAGTTCCGAAAATGCCCTGCTCAGCAATATTACCGAGTTTTCATCAGCAGCTTCAAAATCAGTTGGAAATATCATTATTCCTAGATAGTGTTCAAGATGAAGCGTGATCCTTCCTCTTCCTGACGCAAAGTCCCAATAACGTTGGTCTAGCCCATCAAGCTTTTTAAGCCACACCCCATCAATTTTGTATTCAAGATAGGTTGCGACCTTATCAAACATGTGCCAATCGGATTCCGATGATACATTGATTTGCTTAAAAGGAGTGTTCCCACTTGGACGTATTCTTTCCGACCACTTGACATCCATATTATACTCTTATATTGTCACTATGACAACTTGGTTGCAGAGGTGGAAACAATTTCGCCTAACGACCAAGGCTTGACGACGTTTCGCGAGTCCGAAAGGACTTGGCGCGAGTTTTGCCCAGCAAAACGAGTGACAAAGCGAAATGTGCCGAAGGCCAAGCGAGAGTGCGAAGCATCTCGAAGCGCTGCGTCAGAGCCGATAGTTAGGCGACGTGCTTGCCCTTACTTGAATAGATTTCTTTCTTATCTAATACTTTGAGAATCTTTTTATCTAATGTCCAAAGTTGAAGTTTCTTACTTCTAACTTCATTGATAAGAACTGAATCAATTAATCCAATTCCTTTATCAATATGCTTGTTTTCAAATGAAAGCTTACCTGCAGATAAAAAACTACTATCTGAAGTTAAGGTGTTTAAATTTTCCCAATATTCTAAGATAAAAGATACTTCGTTCTTATTTTTACAGCCTTGGAGTAATTCCCCAAAGACAACTTCATGAACTATCACTTCTGATGATTCTATTAACTCTTTGAGTTCACTAAAATAAGGTTCATTTCCCCGGAAGAATTCAATCCAAACAGACGTATCTACAAGTATCATCTGTTACGATTCAGATTACGGATATTTTCTCCGGAAAAGCCTTCCTGGAATGAAAGTGGAGATTTATGTAGCTTAGTGTTCAAATTCCTTATTTTGGCCTGTTTTAACCATTCTGAGAGCGCTTTCTGGAGAGAATCCGTTATGTTTTTACCTCCAGAGTACTTTTGGACCTCAGCAATTAAATCGTCTGGCAATATCGCAGTCACTTTCATACGATACAATATACGATATAAATTCGTATTTTCAAGCTTTTAATAAAAAATTTTCAAAATAATGGGTTCTTACTTCCCTATTACTTAATTCTCATATGAATCAAAATTTCGGGCAAGCATGTTCGGCTAACGACCAAGGCTTGACGACGTTGGCGTGCTGAGCATTAGCGAAGACAGGCACGAGAATTGCTCTGCAATTCGAGTGACTGAGCCAATGTGGCGCAGCCCAAGCGAGAGTTGCGTAGCAATCTCGAAGCGCTGCGATAAGCCGATAGTTAGGCTTAGTATGTATTGAAAAACTATATCGAATTTTGAATAAATCCAAAAATAGTTCAATCATTACAAGAAATCAAGTATTCCAGATAGTAATAATTGGGATGGTATATATCAAAACACCAGGAGTCAAATGCCATAACAGTTTTTGATTTCTAATATTCTCCGCTCTTCCATATTGTTCAAAAATTTTTTTAATCTCCTTTTCGCTATAAAATAACTCCCAAAATTCACAAGCGACTAAAGAATGAACAATACGAATAATTCCAAAAAGGGAAAAACTTAAAATGCAAGGTTTTATATATTGGTGATAGATATTTTCACTTTTGTCATTCCCCAATAAAGCAAACGCATATGCAATTAAGAACAGAGAGAGCATATTGGATAAGAAACCGATCCAAAGTCTAAAATAATATTTGCCAGCATCCTCACCAAATCCCAGCATATGCGTTTCATAAAGTTTATATTTAGAAAGACTTCCAAATAAGGCCCCTATATACGCCGCATGAATTGTAATATATAAAGTAAATGGTATGCTCATAAAATCCTTTTTTGCTAAGTATAAATTACAATACATATGGCGCCTAACGACCAAGGCTTGACGACGTTTGCAATGGCGCGAGGCTTGCTCTGCAAGACGAGTGACAGAAGCAAATGTGGCGAAGCCCGAGCGAGAGTCGCGTTAGCGAGCTCGAAGCGTAGCGGAAGCACCGATAGTTAGACGTAGTGGCTGGTTAAACTAAGCGCCTTTACTTTTTAGATGAATAACAGGCTCTGCATCTAATGCTTTAGCTAGACGATTGATGAAAGAAAGTGACAAATTCCTATAATTCCCAGACTCAATTCTTGCAATTGCAGGTTGAGATGTCCCAATCTTTTCCGCCAAATCTTTCTGGGTTAGATTTCTTTTTTTACGAAGTTTAATAATCTCTTTGGCAAGAGTAAACTCATTGGTAAGAGCATCATATTCTTTCTTAAAATCTTTATTCTTCAGCTCTTTATTTAAAAGCAAATCAAAGTCTTTAGTTTTAAGTTTCATGCTCATCTCCTTTATAAGTTTTCATCAATTTGAAAGCTCTAGTTAATTCATCTTTATCCGTCTTCTGATCTTTTTTCACAAAGCCAGAAGTTATTATAACAACTCTACCCTTTTCAAAAAAGTAGAATAATCTACAAATATTAGAGCCTTGTTTAATTCTTAGCTCAAACAGTCCTGCATAACCTTGAATCTTTTTGGAAAAAGGCTCTCGAAGTTCAGGTCCAAATTCAGCTAATAACTCAATAGTTCTGAATGCTTTCGCCTTTAATTTATTTTCCAACTTTAGTAAGAAATCTTCAGCAGGCTCTAAAAGTTGGACTTTGAACTTCACAATACCAATATATCAAATTTGATATATTTTGTCAATTCTTGAAAAAGGCAAATCGCCAGCCATTTCGTATAACGACCAAGGCTTGGCGACGTTTCGCGAGTGCGCACGCACTTGGCATGAGACTTGCTCTGCAAGACGAGTGACAAAGCGAAATGTGCCGAAGGCCAAGCGAGAATCGCGTAGCGATCTCGAAGCGATGCGCCAAGCCGACAGTTAGGCGTAGTATGCGCTTCTAAAAAGAACTATTTTTCTTCCGACTAAGAATTTCTTTTACGATCTCTTCTATTATCTGAAGCGAAGTGGAAGTCCCATTAAAAGTTTCAAAAAGCTTATTTGCTACCGTATATACAAAGCCAGTAATAGCTGTCTTTGCGGTGTCAACAGGCAATTCTATAAAGCTAATAACTTCGTCCTGCCTTGAAATCCCATTTTGAAATAGTATTCTCGAAGGATTTGCCCACGATGACAACATTCTATTTTTGATTCCTGACCAGCGAAACATAACCTCAATTAGACCATCTCTTTGAGTTTCAAAAGCAGATGCAAAGTCAAGAAGTACAAGTAAACATTCTGATATTCGGTGTATTGCAATAAAGAAGTCAAGAGCAGAAAAAGGTTCTGGAGATTGAGGAAAATTTCCCATATCATCTTCTAGAGCTCGGCGATGATAAAATTCCCCTTCTGGAGAAATCCGCCAAAATTCAATATGGGCAAGAGAACTGTTAGCGATAATCAAACTTTCCCAGAAGTTGTTCAAGACGTACGGATTATCCTCTTTAATATAACTCCTACTGTCTACCCAAAATGGCCACCCTGAGTATCTTCCATTTGCTGAAAGAATTCTATTTAGAAAGTCTTGATTAACTGTATAGCGTTTCTTCTCGCCATTAATGGTTGCCGCAACTTCAAAGGATCCATGTTTTGGAAGCTCAAGATTTCTCTCCGCGACTTCCAAATTAAATCTCTCCGCAGAATTATTGAGCAATGACTCAACAAAAGTATACACAGAATTTGTTCCTCTTGTACTGGACCAGGTCGATTCTTTCAATGAGTCGAGAATCTTGTTTCCATCGATTCCAGATAGGTGCCTTCTAATGAATCTTTCAATATCTGCTTCCCGATTATCAAAGCACTTTTCAACTATGCTCCCCCAGTCTTTCCATGTGGCCTCAGTAGTACTGGGAGTGTTATTTGATTCAAGAGATCGAATGAAAACTTTATTAAGTTTAATTGAGTTCTTACTATTCTCATTCAAAACGGCCTTTGTGGCTGTAGGAGTTTGAACCCCTCCGGGGACTATTATTAAAACAAATTCTTTATTCTCAACCTCAGGATATTCTATTTCAATCTCGAAAGATTCAGAAGAATATTTCCGAATCAGTCCTTGAATTTTATCAATGTTAAAAAGAATTCGTACTTCAGGGGGAACGGCATCTATATTTGGTCTCCCAGTCTTATTATTGAAACCAATAAGTAGATACCCTCCATTAAAATTATATAATGATAAAATAGTTCTAACTATCTTCGCCTTCCCGTCATCAGAATCGGGATCAATCCAATCTTTTATTTCAAACGATAGACTTTCTTTAGGGTTCTTTACAATGTTTGACAGTAAGTGCTTGTCCATTTTTTACTACTATGAAATCTAAAGCGCATATTACGCCTAACGACCAAGGCTTGACGACGTTTCGCGAGTGCGCAAGCACTTGGCGCGAGGCTTGCTCAGCAAGACGAGTGACAAAGCGAAATGTGCCGAAGGCCAAGCGAGGTTGCGAAGCAAACTCGAAGCGCAGCGATAAGCCGATAGTTAGGCGAAGTGCGGCAAGCGTTACAGAGTGGACACTCGTAATCGCTTTCAGCGGCTTTTATAAACTAAGCTAGTTAAAACACCGGCAACACATGAATGCGTTGTGCCCAATAACCCCTGAATGACGATCCATTTTTCAGTGCTTGGTATCGCAAAGCGA